>JAFTNV010000019.1 GCA_017451685.1 Alistipes sp. | reverse complement strand
TCTACGAATGCTTTTGCTGAGAGTTTCAATGCCAAGATCAAGCAATTTAGAGCTATGCTCAGAGGTATATCCGATGTGAAATTCTTCTTCTTTAGATTAGCTAAACTTTATGCTTAGCCCCACCTCTTTTCGGGTGTCCCATAATCCCATCGGCTCAACCCTGCCCCAAAATAGCCACTTCCGACCATATTGCAGAGAAGGCGCCCAGGCGCTTTTGGGTTTGTGGCGGAGGTGTGGGCTTGCACACAACCATACGCCACAAAAACAAAACAGATGACCTAAAAGTCATCTGCTCTGCAATAAGGGGTGGAAGATGGGATTCGAACCCACGACCTTAGGAACCACAATCCTCTACTCTAACCAGCTGAGCTACATCCACCATATCGACTTGTTTCCAAATCGGTGTGCAAATATACACACTTTTTTCTATTCTCCAAAATTTTTGTAGAATAAATTTTTCATATTTATATCGTCGCAAGCGCCACACCCGGCATTACCCTATCATCTCCAACACCTTAGCCATGAGTACACCAAAGTGGTTGCCGAGGGCGTAGCCCACGATACCGGCACCGAGGCCGACGATAAGGGCATCCTTATTCTTCATCGCAACGACCATCATCGGCACAAAGGGCGGTGAGTTAACGAAGGCCACCGACGACGATGTCATCGAGTCGGCATCGACACGCATAATGCGGCAGAAGAGGGTGTGAAGCAGTAGCGAGCCAAAGACCGCGATAAAGAGGAAGAGTATCTGGTTGACACCATCGGCAAGGTTGAGCTTCGAGAAGTCTGCCATGGATGCCATGGCGATACTAAATATATATATAAGGTACATGCCTATGTCGAAGCTGCGGGTGAGGGCACGTACAGGCTTGAAGAAGGAGCATACGACACCCAGCGTACTCAGCACAAGGATAAATATCACCATGAACCACTCCGCAGGGAATGGCAGCGTGGCGAGTGCCGACACAGCGACAATCATAAGCGTGACACCCACAATCTTTGCAAGCTCCTTCATACCATCCTTGCTCCACAAGCCCGCATAGGGGTTGCGCTTCTGCTCGGCAATCTCTCTTTCGAGCTCGGCACGCTCCTCGGCCGTGAGCACCTTCGACGAGTGCTCGCCATAGAGCCAGCGGAAGAACTTATATCCCACCGACACCAAGAATACGAGGTAGAGGAACGAAATGACGATGTCGTAGGAGCACATGATAACATAGGCCTGCTCCTCAACACGGAATATCTGTTGTAGGGCGGCAGCATTGACCATACCTCCGGTGTACATACCCGACATGATGCCACCAATCTCTGTACCCTCGGGGAGGTGCTTACCAAAGAATAGGTAGCCCACAACGACAGCGATAAACACCGACAAGAAGCCACTTATGCAGACACGCAGTTGCAAGCTTGCCTCACTCAGCGTAAAGCGACAGGCAAAGAGCATCATCGGGATGGCCAAGGGTATCGTGGCGTTTGTTGCAATCTCCTGAACTACGGGCATCTCGGCGGGATGCCAGCCGATGTTACCGATAAGGATGCCGAGGCCATATAGTATCATTATAGGGCCGAGCTTATCGAGCAGCGGAAAGTGACGACATAGCCACAACACGACGGCAGGAAGCAGAACAAAGAGCAGCGCGATAAACGCATAAGTGAGTATAGACATAGATATAATAGGTATAGCAGTTTGACTATACAAAGGTAGGAAGAAATGAGCGATACACCGATAAGTATAAATACGTATAATACGCTAAATAGTCCAAAAAAGACGAAATAATGTAAAAATTGTTTTAACTTTGTAAATTGAAGAGTTGTTGTAATCTTCTTTTTTAACTGAGCCGACACCCCGTCGGCAACAAAAACTTACGTAGATGAAAGAGATATTGGCAAGCCTCGATGCCTTAGTCATCGACCTCGGCGCACGCGAGATGTTCTTGGTAAACATCATCCTTGCAATCGTCATGTTCGGCGTAGCGCTGGGCATCAAGATGCAGACATTCAAAGATGTATTCCGCAGTCCCAAGTCGGTAATCACGGGCGTCCTCCTACAGTGGATAGCCCTGCCGGCGGTAACATGTCTGCTGGCAATCGTGCTCAACCCGTTCATCACCCCGATGGTCGCTATCGGAATGATTCTCGTGGCCTCATGTCCGGGAGGCAACATCTCGAACTTTATGTCGTCCCTGTCGAAGGGTAATGTCGAGTTGTCGGTGTCGATGACCGCGATAACAACGGTATTTGCGCCAATTGTCACACCTCTAAACTTCTGGTTCTGGGGTACACTGTATAGCCGTTATGCAACACTGCATAACGACATCCCCACGCTCGAGATTCCGTTCATCGACATGCTCTATCAGATATTACTTATCTTGGGTGTGCCCATCATCCTCGGCATGATATTCTCGCACTACCAGCCCAAGGCTGCCGAGAAGATTATGAAGCCATTGCAGATGCTCTCTATCATACTATTCTTAGGCATGGTTGTAGTATCTCTAAGACAGGTGCTCGCAGCCCTCGACCCCAGTGTCTATTGGAGCATCCTCGTAATCCTAACATTCGTCATTCTTCATAATGCCACGGCCCTCAGCACGGGATTTTTCGGTGCTA
Organism: Alistipes sp.; assembly: GCA_017451685.1. Classification (GTDB taxonomy): domain Bacteria; phylum Bacteroidota; class Bacteroidia; order Bacteroidales; family Rikenellaceae; genus Alistipes. The sequence continues at coordinate 11,194 of JAFTNV010000019.1, read as the reverse complement.
CACTCATGCACGTGCCCACGATTGACCGTCGTTCGCTCACTATTGAGGTGGGTATTCAGAACTCGGGCCTCGGTCTCACGCTATTGTTCAACCCCGCAATCTTCCCGCCCGAGGTGTGGAGCCACAATGGCGGCATGGTGCTTATCACCGCTCTATGGGGTGTATGGCACATCGTTTCAGGACTTATCGTAGCAGCGGTATTCCGTCGCAGCAAGCTCGCATAATAACCTATGGCACAGCAACGTAAGATACAAGATTACGACCCCGTATACAGTTTTCTGCGCTACTACGTAGACTTCGTGTTGAAGTTATCGTACCGCACGATAAACTATGTAGGCAGGGATAATATCCCGACGGATGGCGCTATAATATATGCGCCCAACCACACCAACGCCCTTATGGATGCCTTGGTAATATTGGCTATGGACCGCAAGGCTAAGGTCTTTGTTGCACGTGCCGACATATTTAAGAACCCTACGTTTGCAAAGATACTGCGCTTCCTGAAGATTATGCCCATCATGCGCATGCGTGACGGCATCGACGAGGTGCGCAAGAATAACGAGACGATAGAGAAGGCCGTAGATGTCCTCCGCGACCGCGTGCCCTTCTGCATCTTCCCCGAGGGTACCCACCAGGCAAAATACTCGTCGCTACCCCTGTCGAAGGGCATCTTCCGCATAGCCTTCCAGGCAGAGGAGCTTATGCCCGACATGCCGCTATATATCGTTCCCGTGGGTCTGCGCTATGGCAACTTCTTCCGCTTCCGCTCGACGGTACGCATCGAGGTGGGCGAGCCCATCAACGTGGGAGCCTTCCGCAAGGAACACAGCGACCTCGGCGAGGCTGAGCAGATGGCTCTTATGCGCACGATGCTCGACGAGCGCATGAAGCAGACGATGTTCTTCATCCCCAACGACGAGGAGTACGATGCCAAGTATGAGATATGTGCTGCGGTGGTGAAGAACCAGGTGCGCCACCTCGAGCGCAATGCCAATGGTCGTCGTCGTGGCTTAGAGGCCCACTTTGCGGCCAACAAGATGACTCTCAACGAGATTAACCGTCTCAAGGAGGAGACTCCTGCTGTTGCCGAGCACCTCATCGCACTTGGCAACGAGGCCTCGACAATGCGCCACAAGGAGCGTATCAGCCTATCATCGGTGTCGATAAAGTACCCGCTGTTGTCGCGTGCGCTCATGACCCTCTTTATGGTCGTAGCGCTACCCTACAACCTCGTGGCCTCGGTGCTCACGCTGCCCATCAGCGCCCTTGCGGAGTTTCTATTCACAAAGCTCAAGGATCCCGCATTCCGCAACTCGGTGCGTTATCTGTTAAACCTTGTGCTATGGCCGCTGCTGATGATTATCTATTCGGTGATAGCGTACATCGTGTTGCCGTGGCAGTGGGCGTTGCCCATAACCATAGCGTTGCTGCCGGCACCCATCATCGTACACGAGGCGTGGCGCCTGGTGCGCCTTATGCGCTCGGACATTCACCTATTGCTAAATAAGCCGCTACGCGCGAAATATCGCGAGATACGACATACCATCGAACAAAACCGCTAAACCAACACTTTATATATGAAGAGACTCATACTCATTATGCTTGCCGTGAGCATTGCTGTTGCAGCCTCTGCCGAGGGTAACACGGAACAGACGCCTAAGAATAAAAAGGTCAAGGATACAAAGACGGAGCAGGTCGAAAAGAAGGAGGAGATTGTTAAGACGGGTCTTAACTTTGGCCCTCTGCCCGCTGTGGCCTTCGATGCCGACAAGGGCTTCCAGCTCGGTGCGCTCCTTAACATCTACAACTATGGCGATGGCTCGACATACCCCAACCCTATGCAGCATTGGTATATGGAGGCTTCGTGGTTTACCAAGGGCTCATACCAGATAATCTTCTGGTACGACAATAAGACCCTGATTCCGGGTGTGCGTTGGTCATCAGCCGTGACGCTCATGAACGACAAGGCCATGGACTTCTACGGCTTCAACGGCTACATGTCGCACTACGATGCCGAGAAGGTTGCCTTAGGTAAGGATAAGAAGAACCCTAACGACTTCATCTACACCCCTAAGTATCGCTTGCAGCGCCTCCAGGTGCTCGCCAAGACCGACTTCGTGGGTAACATCTGGGATAAGAAGTTCTTCTGGGAGGCGGGCTACCACTTCAGCTACTTCAAGCAGGGATATAAGGAGAAGAGCGCGCTCAACTTCGACCGCATTAACAAGGGCAAGAACGATAATAAGAAGTTCCCGACTGACCCCGCAGACCCGCGCTACGAGTCTACAATCTTCGACATGTATCGTCGCTGGGGTCTAATCTCGGAGGATGAGGCCTGGGGAGGCATCAACAGCACCGTACGCCTTGGTCTGCTGTTCGACACACGCGACAAGGAGGGTGCTCCCTCGCGCGGCATCTGGGCCGAGGGTCACGTAATCATCGCTCCGAAGTGGCTCGGCACAACAAACCCATACTACAAATACTCGTTTACATTCCGCCACTATGTTCCCATCGTGAAGAACGACATCCTCACGTTTGCCTATCGTCTTAACTACGAGGGCACCTTCGGCAAGGATGCTCCCTACTACATCCTTCCGTATATCACCACCGTGGGTCAGGCCTACGACCGCGATGGCATGGGTGGCTACCGCACCATCCGAGGCATCATGCGTAACCGCGTGCAGGGACTCGACATGGCCTCGTACAACCTCGAATTTCGCTGGCGTTTCGTTAGCTTCCCGCTATGGAAGCAGAACATAGCCTTTGGCCTCAGCCTCTTCAGCGACGGTACGATGGTCACGAAGGGGCGCGACATGTCGTTCCGTGGCGACGAGCAGTATCGTGCTGAGTATGATAAATATATGGCTGAGGGTCTTAATGCAGACCGTCCACATATCACCATAGGTGCCGGCTTGCGCTTTATCATGAATCAGAACTTCATCGTGGCCTTCGAATATGGCTTGCCCATCAGCCGCTTTAGCAACAATCCCATGGTCAAGAATCAGGATGGCAAGGGTGCCTTCTACATCAATACGGGATATTTGTTCTAAAGAGTCAAGCATCGAAAAAGGATAAGAGTTGCTACTTTAGAAATATTTTTATACCTTTGTAGGGTGCTGCACACGTGGCACCCTACATTTTATTACTATCGCGGCTATGAAACGAATGCTATTAATCGCTCTGACGATACTCCTTGCAAACCTCTCGCTCGAGGCTCAGAAGTACGATGTGCTCAAGAATATCAACGGCATAATCCTCTATGCCGACGACAATGGCGAGTGGCTTACGCGCCAGACGTGGCAGGAGAGGCATGGTCGCAAGGCCTTCCGTGAGCACTTTGGCGATGGCTCGCAGTACGACCATGCCGAGGAGTTGGACTTCCTGCGTAGCGACATCAAGGAGAGCGTAAAGCTCATGGGCGAGGGTAATGTCGTATGGGAGCGCGTCATTGAAACGGATGCCCCACGCGAGGAACTTATGCTGGCAGCACGCAAGCGCATGGCAAGTGTCATCCACGAGACGGAGGATAGGATTGTCGGCGGTGTCATCGAGCACGGCTTCATACGCGATGAGCAGGGGCGCCCCTGGGGCATAAAGCATGCACACTGGAAGGGCATCGTGACATACGAGTTCAAGGATGGCCGCTATAAGGTGTCGGTGTCGCACATCCAGTATAAGGCCGAGCGTGGCAGCTCGATAGGTCTCTACAGCCTCGGCTTCTCGACCGAGAAGGCCTACGCCCCCTTTGCCAACCTGCTATACCCCTATAGCCGTAAGGCGAGCGACTATCGCTACTTCCGCCTTGTCGACTTTATCGACTACAACTTCTCTACGACATTCGTACTCTTCGAGACAGCACTAAAATCGAACAACTGGTAAACGTATGAGGACGCGGGCAACAACATCGGGCAGCAAGAGTCTCTTCGGGGGCTCCTTCTCGTTGCGCCTGAGCCTCTACATCCTACTTATCACGACGGCCATATTTGTCGTTGCCATCGTCGTGACCTATCGCACAGCGCGACAGCAGGTGCAGCGCGAGGTTGTGGGCCGTGCACAGGTGGCATTGGACAATACGATACTCAGCATAAGCACCATCCTTGGAGGCGTAGAGGCCACGTTGGAGAGCGCTGCGGTGCTGGTGGAGGATAGCGACCATGATGCCGATGTGATGTACGACATCACGGAGCATGTTATCGCCAACAACCCCGATATTGTAGGCTCGGCAATAGCCTTCAAGCCTCATCACTTTAGCAACAACGGCTTGTATTTTGCTCCCTACACCTATCGCGCGGGCGAGGCAATAGCCTCCAAGCAACTCGGCAACGACAGCTACAACTACTTCGACATGGAGTGGTACAGCGTACCTTCGACCTACGGACTACCCTACTGGAGCGAGCCATACTTCGACCGTGGGGGTGCTGACAGGATGCTTGCCACCTACTCCTACCCGCTACGCGATGATGAGGGGGAGGTATATGCCATCATGACAGCCGACATATCCATCGAGCAGTTTGCCGAGGCGGTCAAGGCCATCAAGCCCTACGACGGAGCGTATAACTTTATGCTCTCGCGCCGAGGAGCCTTCCTTGCACACTCGCGCCACGAGGCCCTGCTCACAGAGACGGTATTCGACAATGCCGTGCGCTTCAACGAGCCAGAGCTTGCGGAGTTAGCGAACAAGATGGTGGGCTTGGAGCGTGGCGTATGCGTATATACGCGCGACGGTGTCGAGTATTATGTCCTCTATGCTCCCGTGGCAAGCACGGGGTGGTCGGTAGCCGTGGCATGTCCCTACATCAACATCTTTAGCAGCGTGTACAGCCTGCGGGATAATATTGCGACCATATTTATTGTCGGCATAATCCTCCTTGTATCGCTCTGCTACATTGCCATTCGTCGCCTCACGCGCCCCCTAAAGCGCCTGACGCTCTCGGCACGGGAGATTGCCGCGGGGCACTTCGACAGCGCCACGCCCGAGGTACGTGGCAGGGATGAGATGCGACAACTGAGGGATGCTTTCGAGAATATGCGCACGTCGCTTATCGCCTACATCGACGAGTTACGCACCACAATAGCACACAAGGAGCGCATGGCCTCCGACCTGCGCGTTGCCCGCGACATACAACTCGGGCTGCTGCCCAAGGATGAGAGCGTGGCGAAGCATGGCGCATCCGTGGCGTTGGCCTCACGCCTGATACCCGCGAAGGAGGTGGGTGGCGACCTATACAACTTCTTCGTAAAGGACGACAAACTATACTTCATCGTGGGCGACGTGTCGGGCAAGGGCGTGCCCGCAGCCCTCGTCATGGCGGTGGTATGTCGCATGTTTCGCACGGTGGCAAGCGCAACAGGCTCTCCGGCAGAGATTATCTCGGTGCTCAACCGCGTGCTTGCAGAGAACAACGACAGCAATATGTTCTGCACCGCCTTTGTCGGCATCCTTGACATCGCAAGTGGCGCATTACGCTACGCCAACGCAGGACACAACCCTATAATCCTCTATGGCCGCGATGCCGAGCCCCGAGAGCTTATGATCGAGACAAACATCCCGCTGGGCGTTATCGAAGAGTATACGTTCATAGGCGGCGAGTGCCACATAGAGCGCGGCACACACATCATGGCGTATACCGATGGCGTTACGGAGGCAGCAAATAATCGCGACGAACTATTTGGCATCGAGCGCCTTATGAACATACTCGACAGATGCAGAGAGAGTCGCCCCGACGAGGTTGTCGCCACGCTCGTAGAGATACTTTCGGAGTATAGTCGCGGCTGCGAGCAGAGTGACGACATAGCCATCCTCGACATAGAACTGAAACGATGAAGCGAAGCATAGCACTACATAACGACACGCGCGAGCTACCACGGCTGATGACCTTCGTGGAGAAGGTGTGCAGCGATTGTGGCTATCAGGATGTCATGTCGATGCAACTTGCGCTCGAGGAGGTTGTTGTTAATGTCATGCAGTACGCCTACGCTCCCGACACGGTCGGTGCGATTGAGGTACATGCAGAACTTAAGGGTGAGGAGTTGCTCTTTGTCGTCGAGGATGAAGGGCGCCCATTTAATCCCACGAAGGTGCCCGACATAGATACAGGCCTATCGGCCGAGGAGCGCTCGATTGGTGGCCTCGGCATATTCATCGTGCGCCAGACGATGGACGACGTAAGATACAGCCGTCGCAATAACCACAACATACTGACACTTACGAAGATAATTAAACGATAGATAATATGAACATTACGATTAGCACGAGCGACAACCTTCGCATCGCTGCCGTCGAGGGACGCCTCGATACGAATACAGCCCCCGAGTTGGAGGGTGCGCTGAACAACATCACTGCCGACATCCTGCTGGAGTGCACAGCATTGGAGTATGTGAGCAGCGCGGGGCTGCGCGTGATACTTGCCACGCACAAGCGCCTCACGGCCGTGGGTCACAGCCTTACGCTTCGAGGCATCCGCCCCGAGGTGCGCTCCGTACTCGACATGACGGGCTTCTCGCGCATACTTAACATCGAGTAGCATCAAGTATGATATATATCTGCGAAGATATTCTCGGCTTCGATGTCGAGGAGGCGATGCGTGTGGTCGCGCCCCAACGCAGGGCAAAGGCTATGTGCTATCACTTCGACATAGACCGCCGACAGAGCCTCGCAGCATACCTGCTACTTATGCAGGGTCTTAAGTCGGAATATGGCATAAGCACAGCTCCCGAGTTTGAATATATCGCTGGAGATAAGCCATATATCGCAGATCATATAAACATATACTTTAATATGAGTCATTGCGGCAATGGTGTGGCATGTGCCATAAGCGACCACCCCGTTGGCGTGGATATCGAGGCCGTCGCCCCGATAGATTGGGATGTGGCACACCGCGTGATGAACGACGAGCAGCTGCGCGAGATAGAGTCGTCATCCGACCCTGCACGCACCTTCACGCGGCTATGGACAACGAAGGAGAGCCTACTAAAGCAGACGGGCGAGGGGTTGTGTGACGACCTACCCCACCTTCCCATAGACAAAGGGCTCTTTACCCACTACAACGGCAAGGATTACGTATGCACGTGTTGCTACTCCGCGCCCTGCGAGCACGAAGAGTTCCGCATTGTCACTCTATAAAGACGGTGTAGCGCCCATATACTATCTCACACGCAGGCGCTGACCAATACGCAGTATTGATGTAGACTTGATGTTGTTGAGCTGACAGAGGCGCGTAACCGATGTGCCATACTTACGTGCAAGAGCACCAAGCGTATCGCCCGAGCGTATCGTGTGGTATTGTATGGCAGCAGCAGCCTTACGCTCCGCCTCCTCCTGCTTCTCTGCCTCGACCTCGTCGTCGAAGTCTTGCTCAAACTTAGCATATATGCTGAAATGGCGACGGCGCAACAGCAACTCATCGCGACGCAAGTCGCCCGTAGCAAAATCTATAATACGCTCAGGGTCAAACGACTGTCCACGGTAGCGCACCTCGAAGTGAAGGTGTGGGCCCGTGCTACGGCCGGTGCTGCCACCAAGGCCTATCTGTTGTCCCGCAACAACCCAATCACCCACCGACACATCGCGCTGCGAGAGGTGTGCATAGTAGGTTTCGAGGCCGTTATTATGGCGTATGACAACGAGGTTGCCATAGCCACCTGCAGCCTTCGACACACGCACCTTGCCATCAAACGTAGCATATATCGGATCACCCGTCTTTAGCGTGAGGTCTATACCCTGATGTGGGCGACCACGGCGTGGGCCATAGCGCGACGATATGCGACCAAGAAAGGGATAATGGTAGCTCTCTAACGAGTCCACAAGGCGTATTGCCGTAGCCTCGGGGAGTGAGTTTACATCCACATCGTTATATGCGTGCGTCAGCTCCGTATTCCAATGATCGTTAAAGACCTCGGGGTCGTTCTTATACTCCTCCGAGAGGATGTAGCGCCATGTGTTATCGTTAAAGAGGATGATGCGCAGGGCATCGTTTCCCGTAGCGAGCGTGTCGATGACCGTCACCTTGCCGAGCGTACGCACAGGGTGCACGGGCGTAGGTGGCACCTTAACCGCCACGCTATCCTTCGACAACGTATCAGCCACAACGGCCACATGCAGGCTGTCAACCTCCTGGGCATGAGTAGCGCCCGCCATGAGCATAAACAGCGCGCTCATGAGCGCATATCTAAGTATATTATTCATAAGTGATTACATTCGATTACTTCATCTCCTTGAGCATCTCCTCCGCAAGCTCCATCTGACGATAAAACTCCTCGCCAAAGGCTCTAATTATAGGCTCCTTCAGGCCACGGTACACAGGCACACCGAGCCTCTTGCCACACTCGCGCGCCGAGCTACACACCGCCCAGCGGTGGTAGTTAAGCCCTGCCGAGCCATTACGGAAGCGGGTGACACGTATGGGATATAGGTGGCACGACAAAGGCTTGATAAACGAGCACTTACCCTCGCGATAGGCGCGCTCGATAGCGCAGAAGGTGATGCCATCCTCCTCGAAGGCGTAGGCACACGCCGCATTATCGACAAGCGGTGTGGTGTAGTCGCCATCGACATCCACGACCATGAAGCCCTGCTCCTGGACAGCGGCACGACCCTCCTCGGTCATATAGGGGGCATAGTTCTCCCACTCCTCCTCGAGGATGTCGACCTCCTCGATGTCGAGCGGGGCGCCCGAGTCACCCTCGACACAACATATACCCTTGCACTTTCCCAAGTCGCACGCAAACGACTCGCGCAGGAGGTCGAGGCTCACAATCTTATCATCAATCTCTATCATAGCCTACGGATTATATATATCCTTATAGCGGAATGATAATATCTCGTAAATCATATCGTGGAGCTGTCGTGCCTCCTCGTTCTCAGGCTCAATCTTCATCGCGCGGTTAAAGTCGTTGATAGCCTTACCCCACTCGTTATGACGATAGTAGCACTTACCTCGCTCGATGTACAACATCGCGCGCTCATCGCCCGCCTCGATCATCGACGTAAGACGCACGATGTTACCCGCAGGTGTCCACAGCTGATTTTTCTTAATATACTCCGCAACCGAAGGTGATACATAGGGGGTTACATCCTCGCCACGCTCGGCACGCTCCCTAACCTCCGTAGACGAGAACTCGACAAAAGGAGCATCCTCCAACAACGTCACGCGGTCGGCGAATTTCTCCACCTCGTAGCCCTTGCGCGGGTAGACATATATCTTGTACTCGTTGAGTATACGCTCATAATCCTTCCACTCGTCGAAGCGCGCCCATATATCGCTACCCGTGATTATCTGAAACTCCATCTCGTTGCCACAGCTCTCCTTAAGATAGTCAAGCGTGTTTATCGTGTACGACGGCTTCTCCAGCACAAACTCCACCACCGAGGGTTTTATCTGCTCGGGATAGCGCGACTCCTTCGTGGCCATCTCGGCCATCTCGTAGCGCGTATACTCGGGGGTCTGCAACACGTCGGCCTTGAACGGATTCTGGGGCGATATAATGAGTGCTACCTCGTCCGCGAGGTCGCGCTCGATGGCATATTCGGCAAGCGCGATGTGTCCCTTGTGTATAGGGTCGAACGAGCCGAAATATAGTAACATACGTTTTTTCATATCACACCTTACTTTAAGAAGTTGGTAATAATCGTCGCGCACTCCTCGACAGCCGTGGCGAGGTCGTCGTTCACGACCGTATGGTCGAACTGAACGGCCTTCGACAGCTCAAACTCGGCCTTGTCGATGCGCTTCTGAATCACCTCCTCGGCATCCGTACCACGGCCACGCAGTCTACGCTCGAGTTCCTCGACCGAGGGGGGCATAATAAAGAGCGAGCAGGCATCCTCACCAAAGAGGCGCTTAAGGTTTATGCCACCCATGACATCGACATCGAAGAGTATCGTATTGCCCTTCGCCCAGATGCGCTCCATCTCGCTGCGCAGCGTGCCATAGCACGTGCCGGCGTATACCTCCTCCCACTCGACAAACTCATTGCGCTCGACGCGAGCACGGAACTCCTCGGCCGTGAGGAAGTAGTAATCTACACCATCCTGCTCCTCGCCACGCGGTTTGCGCGATGTTGCCGAGATGGAGAACTCGAAGCACGAGAAGCGCTTCAACAACTCACGAACAATCGTCGTCTTACCCGAACCGCTCGGTGCCGAGAATATCACTAACTTACCCATATCTCACTATAAAATATTGAGCACCTGCTCCTTAATCTTCTCCAATTCATCCTTCATCTGCACCACCAAGCGCTGCATGTTAGCCTCATTCGACTTCGAGCCCATGGTGTTTATCTCGCGACCAAGCTCCTGGGCTATGAAGCCGAGCTTACGACCGGGGGCATCCTCCGTAGCGGCCACCTCGCGGAAGTAGTTGCAGTGGTTATCGAGGCGCACCTTCTCCTCCGTGATGTCGAGCTTCTCGATGTAGAATATCATCTCCTGCTCCAGGCGGTTGCTGTCCACCTCGATGGCGAGCTTCTGTATATTCTCACGAATACGGCTCTTTATCGTCTCCACACGGGCACTCTCGTATGGCTCAACATCGTGGCGATAACTCTCGATAAGGTCGATGCGCTTCAACAGGTCGGCAATGAGTATCGCACCCTCCTGGATACGGAAGCTATCAAGAGCATCGGCCGCCAAGCGCGTAGCCTCGACTATCGCGGCAACCTCGCCCTCCGACACCTCCTGCTCCTCGGTAGATACCACATCGGGCATACGCATAACAGACATAAGCAGAGCATCGCCCTCCGCAGCAATATGGTTAGCATCGCACACGGCACGAAGCTCGTTGGCGTATGCCTTGAATGCCGCAGCGTTGATATGTGCCGATGTTTCTGCCACCTGTGCCTCCACCGAGATGAAGCAATCTACCTTACCACGCACAAGGCGTTGCGTGACGATGCTGCGCACCTCCGCCTCGGCAGCACGATAGCGACCGGGAAGCTTAACGCTAAGGTCAAGTTGCTTAGAGTTTAGCGAGCGTAGCTCGACACGGAATTTCTTATCTCCACATACGGCCTCGCCCTTACCGAAGCCCGTCATTGACTTAATCATATATAGCGTAAGGGAGGTTCTATAATTTCAATTTTTCATTAGCGAGTAGTCAGAACCTCATTAAGGCTACCGCTAATGTGATTTTGTTTTTACAAATTTAGCAAAACTTCTTTGAATATTTCAAATATTTTCGTCACATTTTTCGGGGGG
>JAFTNV010000018.1 GCA_017451685.1 Alistipes sp. | reverse complement strand
CCGACGAAGTCGGAGAGCCGATACCTTAAAAACTTAGCGCAGGGCTTTTAGCCCGAGCAATAAATCGTAATCATATCGGCTCAACCCCCGCCATAAGTGAGTAATGCCACACTCGTAGATGATGTAGAGCCCCGCCACTGGCGGGTGTGGTTTTGTGTTATGGCGTGTGCTTGCACACAGACATATACACAAAAACAAAACAGACGACTAAAAGTCGTCTGCTCTGCATAATGTTAAGCGGAGAGGGAGGGATTCGAACCCCCGGAACAGTTGCCCGTTCACCGCATTTCGAGTGCGGCCCGATCGACCACTCCGGCACCTCTCCTAAATCATCCTTTGTGGTTTCAGCGTGCAAATATAGTGACTTTTTTCTAATGTTATACCTCTCGTGTCGCTATTTTTTCAAAAAATATAGATACACCCCTACCCTCCTGCTCGCTTGGTGCGGTAGCCCGCCTTGATAAGAAGGTCGACAACGCGGTCGCGGTGGTCGCCCTGAATGATTATCTCGCCATCCTTAGCCGTGCCACCAACACCACAGCTCTTCTTAAGCTCCTTACCCAAGGCTTGAAGATCGTCGTTGCTACCCACGAAGCCGCGCACAACGGTGGCCACGCGCCCACCCTTAAGCCTATCGAGCCACACCTTAAGGTTTTGTTGTGCAGGAGGTAGCGTGCGCTCAGCCTCCTCACTCTCCCTCTCGTACTTAAAATCGGGGTTGGTAGAAAACACCACGCCGAGTCTATCTTTCCAGTCGCTTGCCATAATATATGCTATATAGGTATACGGAGGTGATACATTTCGCCTCACGCGATACAAAGTTACAAAAAAATTCATAACTTTACGCTATGAAACCGAAGAAACGTAACCGCCGTGACCTCGCGGCATATAACCCCGCACGCCTCCCCGAGATACTACCGCCCGAGGACGACCGATACTTAGTGCATGTGTATGTCGAGGGGTATGAGGATGTAGCCTTCTGGCGCACCATCTTCGACAACTTCCACAACCCCTATTTGCGCTTCGAGATATCGGTGCCCAACCGCGACGACCTGCCCAAGGGTAAGAAGGTGCTTATGTCGATGCTCGGGCGCACACACAAGGAGGAGGTTTTGCTATGCGTAGACTCCGACTTCGACTACCTCTTCGATGGCGCCACGGAGCAGTCGCGCGAGATACTCGCTGCGGAGAACATGTTTCACACCTACACCTACGCCACAGAGAACTACCTATGTTATGCCCCCTCGCTACGAAACGTGTGCGTGCGCGCCACGAAGAACGACACGCGCATCTTCGACTTCGTGCGCTTCATGGCGGAGTACTCCACGACGATATACCCGCTCTTTGTGTGGTACGTATACTCAGCACAGCTATCCCACGAGAACATCTTCACGCTCGCGGAGTTTCGCGCCTCGGTGCGCCTCGGATATGTCGACATACGCCACAATGGCGAGAATACCTTAGCATGGCTCGAGCGCAATGTGGCACGTCGTCTCAAGGCCCTCGAGAGCGACAACCCCGATATGTGCGACGATGTGAGGGCGATGGAGGCGAAACTCGCAGAGCGTGGCGTGGAGCGCGACAACTGCTACCTCTTCATGCACGGACACACGCTCATGGACAACGTCACGATGCCCCTACTCTCGGCCGTATGCGACAAGCTGCGCCAGCTCTCCGTGGCGAAGATTCATGGCTCGAAGGTCGAGGGCGTAGCTCTTAAAAACGAGCTTCAGAACTACACCAACACGCTGCGCTCCATACGCGACGTGCTCTTAGATAACGACAACTACATGTCGTGCCCGCTCTATAAGCTGCTGCGCGACGACATACAACGATACTTAGACGGCATGATTGCACGCATCAAGGCCGAGCGCCCCACACCAGTAATGTTAAGGCGTAATTTCGGGCCATAAATCGCTCCTTTTGACCAAGTTATAAGTATTTAAAAAGAGGTGTTTTAAGGCCTTTTTCAGCCGAAAAAAGACCTTAAAACATTTACATTTGCATATTTTTTTACTATTTTAGTCGCAAAACGCTTGGATTATTAAAATTTTTGCGTACATTTGTAATGTGGATATACGCCCAACAAGATATTGAATTAACCTAAAACACTAAAAAAATATGTCTAATCAATGTCCGGCAACATGCCATTCGTACACATTAGAGCCCGAGGCAGGCTTTAGCCTCGTAAGACTTAAGGCGGGCGAGAAGATGGAGATTGAGCGTGGTGACTACAACTGCCTATTATTCCTCCTCGCGGGTAACTTCGAGATAAGTTCGGAGGAGCGTTGCGACTATGTTGTGCGCGAGGGACACTTCGTTTTCTGCTTCCGCGCATACCACTACGAGCTCACCGCACTCACTGATATTGAGATTGTTAGGGCTCATTTCATTGCCGCGGGCGCTGCATGCGACATGATACCGTTCAACAGCATCGCGGGTAAGATCAAGAAGATAAACTACAAGTTCACGCAGGTGGCAGTAAATGAGCCGATGGCGCTCCTGCTACAGTCGGTGAAGCTGTACCTCGAGAACTCGATGAGGTGCAACCACCTACACCGCGCGAAGATACAGGAGATGTTCGTCATCTTCAAGTTCTTCTATACGCCGCAGATACAGCTGCGCACCTTCTACAACCTCTTCGACCGTAATCAGTCGTTCGTATCGCTCGTGCGCAACAACGCACCGCGCGTTAAGACCGTCGAGGAGCTTGCCGACATCTGCGGTTTCAGCATTCAGCACTTCAACAACATGTTCAAGCAGGAGTTCCACGACACTCCCTATAGCTGGATGCAGAAGCAGCGCATCATCGAGATTGAGCGTCTACTGACGGAGACGAACGTGCCGCTTAAGAGCATCATCAAGATGTATAGCTTCACGAACCACGGTCACTTTGCGCTCTTCTGCCGCAAGTATCTGGAGAAGACGCCGCTGAAGATTCGCAAGGAGGCACGCGCCAAACGCGAGGCCCAGGCACAAGCACAAGCGCAGGCATCTGTTGCCGAGTAACTATAACTGCCAAGTTTAGAAGAGGGCATCCCGCATGGGATGCCCTCGATGTTTGTGATATAGTTAACGCCTACCCTCTGCGGCGGAGCTTGACGACATTCTCGACATGGTGCGTGTGTGGGAACATATCCACAGGTTGCACAGCGAGGATGTCGTACATATCGCTAAGCAGTGCGAGGTCGCGTGCCTGTGTCGAGGGGTTACAGCTAACGTACACCATACGCTCAGGAGCGGCACGCTTGATGACCTCGATAACACGCTCATCGACACCGGCACGTGGCGGGTCGAGGATGATTACATCGGGGCGGCCATTGCGCTCGACAAACTCATCGCTAAGCACATCCTTCATATCGCCCGCATAGAACGTCGTATTGTCGATGTTATTAAGTTGCGAGTTGACAACAGCATCCTCGATAGCCTCGGGGACATACTCCACACCGACAACCTTACGTGCACGACGGGCGCAGAAGTTAGCGATAGTACCCGTACCCGTATACAAGTCGTAGAGGATGTCGTCATCCTTCAGCTCGGCAAACTCGCGCGCGACCTTATATAGTTCGTAGGCCTGCTCCGAGTTAGTCTGGTAGAACGACTTGGGGCCAACCTTGAACTTCAAGCCCTCCATCTCCTCGATGATATGATCCTTACCCGCAAAGCATATAGGCTCGCGGTCGCCAAGCGAGTCGTTCCACTTGTCGTTAATCATATATATGAGCGACGTAATCTCGGGGAACATATCCCTCAAGTGCGACATCAGGGCGTTGATACGCTCCGTGTCGTTCTCGTTGAAGGCGATGATGACCATAACCTCGCCCGTAGAGGCCGTGCGCACAACCATAGTACGCATAAGGCCCTCATGAGCACGCGCATTATGGAACGTATAGCCATGCTCCGTGCAGAACGCCTTCGTGGCGAGGCGTATGCGATTCGAGAGGTCGACCTGCAGGTGGCAGGTCTTAATATCTAAAACCTTGTCGAAGCAGCCGGGGATATGGAAGCCTACGGCGGGTGTTGCTGCGATGTCGCCACCCTCGGCAATCTCCTCGTACGTAAGCCAGCGTTTATCGGCAAAGGTGAACTCGAGCTTGTTGCGGTACTCGCGTGTGCGTGCCGAGCCGAGACAGGGGCGCACCTCGGGGATGTTGAGGTGGCCGATGCGTACAAGCTGATCCTCGACCTGCTTAGTCTTCTGCTTGAGCTGCTCTTCGTAGGGTAGGTTCTGCCATTTGCAGCCGCCGCACACACCAAAGTGCTCGCAGAAGGGCGCCACACGTAGGGGTGACTGCTCGATGAATCGCACGACGGTGCCCTCCATATAGCGGCGGTGGTGCTTGCGTATCTGCACATCGACAACATCGCCAGGTACGGTCATAGGCACAAAGACGACCTGGTTGTCGTGCTTACCCATAGCCTTACCCTCGGCCGCGAGTGTTGTTATCTGTAGACCCTCAATCAGAGGGTAATCCTTTCTTCTCTTTCCCATCTCTAAAAGGCTTTAGTACGATTCTCCTCGGCATCTTTCTCCAACACATCGTCACCCTCCCAGTCGAAGTATTCAAACGTGGTGCAGTCGCCAAGGCGGAAGCGCGTATATGTTATAGGCAGGCCCATGGCCACAAACTTGGTTTCGTAGGCCGTCTTTACCGAGAGCACCTCGTCGGCATATCCCGAGCCGTAGATGTCGTCGTTCTGCACCTCTGCATCGAGGCCGAGGCGGTCGATGACGGCAGCGGTATAGTTGTACAGGTGCTTAGAGTCAGTCTTGAGGTTTATGACACCATCCGCGCCAAGCATCTGCTTATAGTCGGCAAGGAAGAGGGGCGACGTCAGGCGCTTCTTCGCGCGGCGGCTCTTAAGTTGCGGGTCGGGGAAGGTAATCCATATCTCCGACACCTCGCCCGCGGCAAAGAACGAGCGTATGAACTCTATGCGCGTGCGCACGAAGGCCACATTCGTCATGCCGCGCTCCGTCGCCGTCTTAGCACCGCGCCACATGCGTGCACCCTTGATGTCGATACCTATATAGTTCTTGTCGGGGTTACGCTCCGCGAGGGCCACGGTATACTCGCCACGGCCACAGCCCAACTCCAGGATGATGGGGTTATCGTTATGGAAGAAGTCCTCGTGCCAGCGACCCTTAAGTGCGTGGTCTTTGTGGAATATATCCTCGAACTCGGGCTGCACCATGCACCTGAAGGTGAGGTTCTCGGCAAATTTTCTCAGCTTATCTTTTCCCATGGGTTATCTTTTACTCTACTGTTTCAGGCTCTGTTATCACTATGCCCACCGAGCTGATGCCCTCGGCTGCTGTCGTAGGCGTAAGGCGGAAGAGGTACTTACCCTTACGGCTGAGCACCGCATTGTGGCGATATATGAACGTATGCTCCGCAGGGCGCATGTCGCCCATCTGCGGGATGTGTAGCGTGAAGGGCTCGGCAACGACGAGCGAGTCGGGCGACAGCGTGAGGATGGTCATAGCCACGCTCTCCGACACTCTCTCGCCACCATAGCGCACAACGATGCCTATATCACGCCTCGACAGTGTGTCATGGTTATCATAGACGAAATCCTCGGCCACAGACCACCTGTGGTGCTCCACGTCGTGCATGTCTACGCTACGCCCCGTGCCACCACATGCTGTCATGACCAGAGCCGCCACGAGGGCATAAACCATACGCCACATCATTACTCCTCCTTCGGCTTCTCGTTACCGCCACGCTCCGCACCATGACGGCGGCCACGGCCATTGCGGTTGCGACGCTCCCGGCGCTCACCCTGCTCGCGCTGCTCACCACGCTCCTTGGGCTGCTCGTTAAGGTGCTCTGCGTTATGCTCTTTCTGCTCCTTCGGCTCCGCAGCATCCTTAGCCTCGCCCTTTGGGCGGTCGTCGCGCCTATCACCACGGCGCTTATTGCGCTTGCTACGCTTAGACTTATTATCGAAGCGCGTGATGCTATCCTCCTCGCTGCGGTATGTGGGCTCGGCAACAACCTCCTCGACACTATCGCCCACAAGGGTCTCGGCCTTCTCGCCGGCACGGTTGAGCGCAAGAATCTCCTTCACGCGGCTCACAGGCAGCGTCGTGAGGTTAGCCATGGCATTCTTGCTCGTAGAGAATGTCATCGTGCCCGCAAGCGGGTCTATCTTTATGAGGAAGTACTCGCCATCGAGCGTCTGCAACGGCTCCTTGAGGCGCGGTATCGTGCGGCGCGCATCGGCATATACGTCGTACTCATACATGAGGCAGCACTTCAGCTTCGAGCACTGGCCCGCCAACTTCTGCGGGTTGAGCGATATCTCCTGCACACGCGCAGCATTTGTCGTCACGCTCGAGAAGCTCGACATCCACGATGCGCAGCATAGCTCCCTGCCACATGCGCCGATGCCACCTATGCGCCCTGCCTCCTGACGTGCGCCAATCTGCTTCATCTCGATGCGTATGTGGAATCTCTCGGCAAAGACCTTGATAAGCTCGCGGAAGTCGACACGCTCGTCGGCGATATAGTAGAATATGGCCTTGAGTTTGTCGCCCTGATACTCCACATCGCCAATCTTCATATTCAGTCCCATGTCGGCAGCAATCTGTCGCGAGGCGATCATCGTCTCGTGCTCGAGGGCGATGGCCTCCTGCCAGCGCTCGATGTCGTAGGGGCGTGCCTTGCGATATATCTTCTTGAACTCGCCATTGTGGGGGTTGAAGCCCACGCGACGCATCTGCTTGGCTACCATGTCGCCCGTGAGCGAGATGATGCCTATGTCGTGACCGGGCTGTGCCTCCACAGCGACAATGTCGCCACGCTTGAGGCTTAAGCCATTGACATTCTGATAGTACGAGCGGCGCGTATTCTTAAAGCGCACCTCGAAGATGTCCGTAGGGATATTTGCGGGATACTCCTCGAGCCAGTTTGTCTCGTGCAGCTTGTAGCACCCCTCCGAGGCGCGCGCCTCAATCTCGTCGCCACAATCGCAGAAGATGCATCCGCGCCCAATCTCGGGTATATGTTTCTTATTGCAACTCATCGTCGTCGGTTATATATATATACATTTGGGGGTAAAGGTACGAAAAAAAGTGAGAAATGAAAAACGTGAGGCAAAAATATTGCCGTTTATCTACTTGCTTTGGCAGACTACGCCTATTATTTTAGGATGCGTGGAGGTGCTGGGAAATGAATTTCCCAGCCTCCGCTCATCCCAAAATACCACCTTTGGTGGTTGCCAAAGCATGATAGCAATATGTCTACATATTCAAATAGGAAAATTATATTTACAATCCCTCCAAACCTCCCTTTGATAAGGGAGGCTTAACCAACGTAGTGCGAAATGGAGGGGCAGGCTACACCTATTATTTTAGGATGCGTGGAGGCGCCGGGACATAAATTTCCCTAATATCAACCATCATCAAAACCACAGCGAGGCGGAGAGGTAGAACGTGCGGGGGTAGGCGTAGGTGAGGCGGTTGGCAAAGGGCGAGATATGGGTGCGCCCGGCAATTGTCGTACGGTGCACGCGGTTTTGCTCATAGCCATCGCGAACGTAGTTGCTACCCAGGAGGTTACGTGCCGAGAGTTGGATGTTAAGAGTCAGCTCATCGTTAAGTCTTATGCGCTTCGAGAGCGAGGCATCGAGCATCACAGCATCAGGCAGTCGCTCCTGCATCATGATAGCCTCGCGACCCTCGGGCGACGGGGCGAAGGAGAGTATCCTCTCGGCATGGCGCACGATAGATGGCTCGACATATCGCATACCGGCATAGCCGAGCGACAGGCGCGCCAACCATCCCGAGTGACGAAATGCCACATCGCCATAGGCGGCAAGTTCCGGGGTGCCCGTGCGTAGTCCCCGCATAGCGGAGCACGACACGGCAACGAGGTCGTTATCCGTATCGGCATAGAGGCTCACATCGGCATCGCGACGATAGCGATACATCGCGGCCGTAACAATGGCCGTAGAGCTAAAATATCGAGCCCAGCGCACCGTGGCAGCGACCTCAACACCGAAGCCCAAATGCCCGATGTCGCTTATAACAGCATCGGAGTACACACGCGCGATGTCGTCGTAGTAGTGCACGACATCGCTCCCATGTGCCGTGCTACGATAAAAGAGCGTAGCATCGACGGTGAGGTTACGGCGCGCATACCGATACGACATATCGGCAGCAACAGTCGTAGTCAGGCGGTACCCCTCCGTGGGACGGTTGTTATACTGCGCCTGAAGAAACATATCATCCGTATCGGGGCTCGTGCCACGCAACGAGGCGGTGACGGCAAACAGGTGCTCTCCGAGCGTATATTGCCATGCCACATTCAGGCGATAGGGGTTTGTCGTAAGGTTACGCGAGCGTCCATAGGACCCCTCGTTGGGAAACAGTTCCTTCTCGTAATAGCCGTGGCGGCGGGTGTTATCCATGCCCACATGCAGTGCTGCGGCAATATTCATATCGCCCCACGAGTATTGCACAGCGCCATATATCGCAGCACCGAGGCGCGAGAGGCGGTAGTCGTAGCCATAGCGGTCACCCTCGCGTATCGCACGGTTGGGGTTACGGAGGTTGTTTTGCAGGTTGTTCGAGTAGGTGGCATCGTCGATAAGGTAGTAGTCGATGTCGACAATATGGTCGGCACCGAGAAGGTCGTCCATAACCTTGAACTCGCGCGAGGAGAGGTAGTCTATAACAACGCCATAGTCGACATCGACACCGCCCACACGGCTGCTGAAGGCGAGGTTTGTGGCCATGCGGAGCGTATTCTCGCGCCTAAGCTCCACGGCATAACGTGCCACGCCATTCCGCTGCAAGGCATTGGTGTGGTACATCTCCTGCCAATCTATCTGTGTATACCGTTCATCACCCCGCAGCCACGCATTGCGCACCTCGCGCGCAATGTCGTCATCGGCATAGTACGACGGTAGATAGCGGTAGTTGTCCGGTGCGGGATTATGGGCATTAAACCATGCAAGCGCGGTATATCCACGCCACTCGAAGCCCACATTAGCGCTGAGGGTCATCGTCGTCGTGGCCGTAAGGCGGCGTTGCCACGAGGCTATAACATCGGGGTGTAACGTGGTGGCCACACGCGAGTTACGCACCTTGCCATCCTGCATGCCCCACGACGGGTTATAACGGGGATCGTCCGTAAGGGCATAGGCCTCCGTCACCGAGGCACTGCGCAGTCCGCGCTCCGACATGGGGAGCGTGACGACGATATTGAGCCAATTGCGACGGTCGCGGTATGTAGCCATGGCGGCGACATCCAGGGCGTTGGTATAGACACCCTCAACATAGAGGTCGCGCCCTGTGCGCAGGCGGGCATAGTGGCCAAAGCTCCAGCCGTCATCGAGCACGACGCCATCCTTCGCGGGCTTATATCGCGCCCTATGGCTTATGCCTCCGAGGTAGTTGCGCCCCGACAATTCGGCACGCAGGTAGTGGCCCGCGTAGTAGTTATGCTCCCTATCCCCGAGGTAGCTACGCATGGTGCCACGAGCATCCGTGCGGTCGTCGTAGCGAAGGCCCAAGGCCCCAAGCATGCGTGCCACGGAGTAGTCCACAGCCATCTCGCCGACCAAGTATCTACGCTCGCGGTATCCCACACCACGGCGCTCGACACCCATCGTGGAGAGGGCATAGAGAGCATCCGACAGATGGTCGTCGTCGACTGTGTCGTCATCGTGGTTATCGCGCTCAACGGCCGTGAGCCACAGCTCGCGAGCACCATTGTCCGCATCCTTGTAGAACTTATATTGCAGATAGTCGTCGGCATCGTCCTGGGCATAGAGCGCCACCGCGCTCACGCAAATAAGCGCAACGGTAAGGGCAAAATATCGTCGTAATGCCCTGCTCATAGTCCAGAGGTCGTTATCCGCAGATTAATATGTTATGACACGCTCGGAGATGGAAACAGGCCTCCTCATCTCTCCCTCGAAGATGGTTTGTTTAACCCAATTACCACTATCATCGTACTCATACTCAATGTAGTACGAATATTCCTTATCCCCATAATACCAGCTAATCAGCGCGTTATGATGCAGGTACGCATTCTTAAGGTATGTGGGCAACTTCTTATCGTTCCAGCGCACCTCGATACTGTGATCACCCTCGGTACGTTTAACGATGCGCCCATCTTTGAGTTGCTCGCTGCCGCGCGACACCTCGTTGCCATCGCCATCGTACGTAACCCACTTCGAGCCGCTATCGTCGTTCTGCGAGAACTTCGTCCTTGAGACCAGCGTGCCACCCGCAACGACATCCACCGCAACAAGTTGCTCGCCATCCCACGTATGGTCGTATCGCGTGACATCCTCCGTGTCGTTCCAATAGTTTGCCTGCGTCATCGTCGCAACGCGCTCACCATCATACTCATACACAAACTGATAGTTAAGCTCACCTTCATCGTCGTACGACGACATCTCAACGAGCATATCGTGCCCATTGTATTTATATTTATCCATGCCTCGAAGCTCGCCATCATCGTCATACGAGGCAACAGAGGTGAGGTTGCCCACATCGTTGAACTTAGCAACGTAGTGTCCCTCGCGCGCGAGGTCGCCCTTGACAACATCGCCAAACTTACTCTCGGCATCGTATGTCGTAACCTTAACACTCTTTACCGGTGTGTTAAGACCATAATACTCATAATCGTAAGCCCTATCGCTCTTGCTACCGCAGCCCGACAGCACCAACGCCACTGTAGCAACCAAAATACAACTGATGTTCCTCCTCATAACAATACCTATTAATGGGTTAACAACACAAAGATACAAATTATTTGTCAACTTTTACCTCTTTTTCTTACCTTTGCCATCGTAACGATGGATTTAATTACAGCGAAGTATTACATCCTATTGATGTTTCACGTGTTGTAGTGTCGCAACTTTTTCTTACCTTTGCCATCGTAACGATAACAACTAAACAATTAAAACTTATGAAATACGCAATAATATCTACCGAGAAGGGCGACATGAAGGCCGAGCTCTACGAGAAAGAGACACCCATCACCGTTGCCAACTTTGTGAAGCTCGCCGAGAGCCACTTCTACGATGCACTATGCTTCCACCGCGTGATTCCCGACTTTGTGATTCAGGGCGGATGTCCCAAGGGTGACGGCACGGGAGGCCCGGGATATACCATCCCCTGCGAGACACGCGCCGAGCGTCAGTACCACGACCGTGGTGTCCTCTCGATGGCACACCGTGGCCCCAACACCGGAGGCTCGCAGTTCTTCATCTGCCACAACCGCATGAACACACAGCACCTCGACGGTGTGCATACGTGCTTCGGCAAGGTGGTTGAGGGCCTCGATGTTATCGACGACATACGTCCGGGCGACCTTATACTCTCGGTGACAATCGTCGAGGAGTAACACACCTAATCGTATACGCGCGATGAACGACCTTAGAGTCCTCTTTGAGGAGTGCGCCACGGAGCCGATAATAGTTGCGGGGCCGTGTAGCGCCGAGAGCCGCGAGCAGGTGCTCGCGACGGCACGCGGTGTGGCTGCTGCCGGCGTGAAGATATTTCGTGCCGGTGTGTGGAAGCCACGCACGAAGCCAGGCTCCTTCGAGGGGCGCGGCGCCGAGGCCTTAGCATGGCTCAGGGAGGTGAAGGATACGCTGGGGCTCAAGGTGATTACCGAGGTGGCGACACCCGAGCACCTCGACGAGGCGCTACGCGCAGGCGTGGATGGCGTGTGGATAGGTGCACGCACGACGACAAACCCCTTTGCTACGCAGCAGATAGCCGATGCGCTGCGTGGCGTGGACACGGCCGTCATAGTTAAAAACCCCGTGATACCCGATGTAGACCTGTGGATAGGTGCCATAGAGCGCATATATAATAGTGGCGTGCGCCGCCTTGCTGCCGTGCATCGCGGCTTCGGCACGCACGAGACGACTCCCTATCGTAATGCCCCACACTGGTCGGTGCCCATAGAGCTACACCGCAGACTGCCCATGCTCACGATACTCTCTGACCCCAGCCATATAGGCGGGCGCAGCGCGATGGTGGCACAGCTGTCGCAGCAGGCCCTCGACATAGGCTTCGCGGGACTGATGATTGAGAGCCACGTGGAGCCCGCCGTGGCACTCAGCGACGCCCAACAGCAAGTGACACCCGCGGCGTTGGATACGCTGCTGCACAACCTGCACATGCACCGCACGCCGGCGAGTGACGATGCGCTTGCCGACTTCCGTCTGCATATCGACACGATAGATAGTCGCATAATCGAACTTCTGGCCGAGAGAATGGACGTGGCACGCGAGATTGGCGAGTATAAGAGGGCCCGCGGCATGGCAATAGTGCAACATGACCGTTATAACGACCTCCTTTTGTCAGCCGAGGCACGCGCCGAGATGATGAACATACCGCGCACGTTTATACATCAGATTTTCAGCGCGATACACGAGGAGTCGGTGCGCCAGCAGATAAAGATTGGCGAGGGTGCGGAGAAAAAAAATTAATTTTTTTCAAAAAAAGTTACAGAAAAATTTGCAGAATAAAATTTTTGGTGTACCTTTGCACTCGCAATCGAAAGGTTGTAGTCGTAAATTTAAGATGTTAGTATTGCGGAAATAGCTCAGTTGGTAGAGCACAACCTTGCCAAGGTTGGGGTCGCGAGTTCGAGTCTCGTTTTCCGCTCCAAGTCCAAAAGTTTTGAGGACAAAATCAAGCAAAACCCTTTGAAACATCGTTTCAGAGGGTTTT
>JAFTNV010000017.1 GCA_017451685.1 Alistipes sp. | reverse complement strand
TATCCCTGTTGTCCCTGCTCTCGCTATAGTCACTGTTGAAGATCCTTCGACTGCGCTAACGCTCCGCTCAGGATGACAAGGTGCCACATCGAAACTCATCGTACCCCATCATTTTAGCGGGTATATAAAAGTATACCCGCAAGAGCAGGGGTGTGACTGCGTGGTTGGCACTTAAAAATGAGACGACAGAGAGAAAAGAGACCACAGAGACTACAGCGAGGTCGGGTATCGAGAGTGCTGATGTCCGCGACATCGTTGTTGTCTTTGTTGTCTTTGTTGTCTTTGTTGTCTTTGTTGTCCCTCGCTCTCTCTTTGGACTCTAAAGAATTCTGCGGGTTACATTTTGTAACCCCCAAGAGTGGGAGGCGTGTTGTGGTGGGGCGGAGCGAGAGTAACCCCTAAGAACGGGGGCTTCACCCTGTCATGCTGAGCGGAGTCGAAGTATCTGGAAGAGTGGAAGTAAACAAAAGCAACGCGGGTATACTTTTTTATACCCGCGTCGCCATTATTGTTGTTTATTAAGCGATTAACCTAAAAGACGTAGCCGACGATATACTCAGCATACTCGCTCCAGGATGGCGATGATTTATAGTCGTCAACGGACTTCTCAGGAACATATATCTGACGGTTAGAAGGATTGCTGCTGAATATTTCATACTTTGAGGTTGGCGGTGTTGTGGGCTTGCAATATACATTGATCAGAGAGCCACAATAGTCAAATGCACGATTCCCAATCGTAGTTACACTCTTGCCGATAGTTAGGTTCGTCAGCCAGCTGCAGTTATAGAATGTTTGTTGGCCTATGGTTGTTATACCATCACCAATAATTACGTTTTCGAGATAATGGCACTCATAAAAAGCATATTCCCCAAGTGTTGTTGTGCTGTCGGGAATTGTTATGCTGGCCAGAGAATAGCAACTATAGAACGCCTCGTCACCAATACTCTTTACCCCATTGCCCAAAGTCACATTCGTAAGACTATTGCAATCAAAGAATGCCGAATCGCAAATCTCCGTGACGCTATCGGGGAGGGATATATTTTCGAGCGAGTTGCAAAAAGCGAATGCTTCTTTCTCAATTGTAGTTAAGCTGTTACCAATAATTACGCTTTTCAACGAGTCGCAACTATAGAACGCCCTAATACCAATCAATGTGACGCTATCGGGAATAGTTATACTTGTGAGCGCATCGCACTCTTTGAATGTATACTCTACGATTGTAGTCACACCCTGGCCGATAGTTACCTTATTCAGTGAGGTACAATTATAGAATGCATTACCTCCAATAGAAGTAACACTATCGGGAATAGTTATACTTGTCAGCGAGGTGCACAAAGTGAATGCATAATCTCCAATAGAAGTGACACTATCGGGAATAGTTATGCTTGTCAGCGAGTCACACCAAGAGAATGCGCTATCTTCAATCGACGAAAGACCGGTAAAATATCTCAACTCGTCAAACGACTCGATGGATGTCTCCAAGAAGTACTCGCCAAGGCTGTCGACACTTGCAGCCTCCCTATACGACAACTCGCCATCGCCATTTGAGTCCCAGTGTGTGATGCATATATCCTTGACCGTGGCATCCTTGAACGCGATAATGCCCTCGGGCACCTCCTCCTCGCCATCATTATCGCCACTATTGCCGCTGTCACCGCCCTCGGGTAGCGTTACCTGCTGACCGCCATTACCAACGGTGAGCCTAACATCGTCTATGCGATAGCTGCTCGATAAGTCTGCCGAGAACTTTATATATAGGTTTTCGGGGATGGTCGTAAGGGTAAAGTTAGCCGTCGCAACATTCCAGCGCCCGGGCTCGGTGCCTGCATAGCTATAGTATATCTCCACCCATGTCTCGCCATCCTTCGAGAGGTATACATGGAACTCCGCATTGTTAAAGGTGTTATCACTCTCCTGGTTGTACTTCTCGGCGCCGAAGCTAAGCTTGAAGTTATGCTCGCCTTGGCTTAGTGCGATATTGTTAACCTGAAGGTAGGCGTTATTAACGAAGAAGATGTTATTCATGCCCGAGCCGGCATAGTCCGAATAGGTGCCATTAGACATTGAGTTCGAGCGTACCGATACCCCCGCACCCGTATATGTCACATTATCAGCAGCGGGGCCCTCGGCATTGGCGAATGCAGGGAACTCGTCGATATAGGGCCATGAGGTGCCCGTGCCGTAGATCTTCGTTGCCTCCTCACCGTCGAAGTTGTCGCCATAGATAAGTATCTCCACAGAAGGTGGGGTCTTGGATGCTAACTGCGACACCTTAATCTTCTTGGTGTCCCAGATGCCATACTCCTCGTGAAGCACCCTGACCTTAACCGCAGCCTCGCGTGCCACGCCTGTAGTATTTGCCGTGACAGATATCTCGATGCTTGCATCACCCTCACCCTGCATGGGTGTTACGGTGAGCCAGTAGGTGTCATCGGTGCTTACCTCCCACTTGCCATTAGAGGTAATATCAACGGTCTCCGTGCCCGCCTCGTTTGAGAAGGTGAGCATGGTGGCGGATACATCTATCGTGGGATCATCTGCGCCAGGCTCCTCATCATCGGGATCGTCGTCGGGCGCTGACGAATCACCCTTGAAACCCTTGATTCTCTTGCAGTTGTAGAGGATATTGCCATCGCCATCCTTGAGCTTAAGCGTATCGAAGGTCACAACGTAGTCGTACTTCCACACACCGCTAACATATATCGAGCGTCCGCGAACGGAGAATATAAGTTGCTCCTCCTTGTCGTATTCGAAGTCATTGATGGTGCATCCGTAGAGGTAGCCATCCTTGAGCATATAGCCTATGCCATCCTTGGCATGGTATGTCGTCATCACATCGCGCTCGAATTGTAGCACCTCAGTGATATAATCATGCTCTTGCGCTATGGTCTCAACATTATTGATAACAGCCCACTGTCCCGAGATGCCCAATCCCGTGGAGTTGCCACCTCCGTTATTGGTGAACGAGTCATCGCAGCCGTAGAGCGACAATGCACAGAGGGTAATGCAGAATAGTAATATACGCTTCATGGTCGGGTTATTAATGATACTATCACAAAGATATGTAAATTTTGGAAGATTATCAAGTTAATGTGCGCGATAATATCCCACAGCCACGGATAACACCAGCGTGAGTATGTCGTAATCAGTTCAATCATAATATTAAAGTATAAAAAATATTGTAATATTGGATTATTTTCTATACTTTTGTATTGTAAAACATGTTCAAAGCAGAGAGTGATGAAAGAGGAGAATATCTCGCGATTATGTTGTCGCATACGTTTGGAGTGTGGGTATATCGTGGGGCGCGGCCCTGTGGCGCTGCACATAACACTACGGTGTGATGAGGGCGGGAGTGCCGATATGGATATTGAGGAGGTCGAGTCGGTAGATAGGGCGGAGGCCGACGATGATATTGTAGTGGAGATTGCCGAGGCGTTGCCTGCGATGCAGTCGTTGCTACGCGAGGAGCGACGCTTTGTGCGGGCGATAGCTGCGAGCCTTCTAAGGAATGTGTCGATAGAGGAGTTGGCAGATGCTTGTTGCCTCTCGGTGTCTACGTTTAAGCGTAGGTTTCGTGCTCGTTACAGTGCCTCGCCCCACCATTGGCTGCTTATGCAGAGGCTCAAGATTGCCCACGAACTAATCCTTGCCACCACGTTAACCATCTCCGACCTCGCTGTGGTGTGTGGCTTCCCCAGCGCCTCGCACTTCATCGCGCAGTTTCGTCGTCGCTATAGCACGACACCCATGCAGCTGAGGGATAGGTCATCATTCGCGCGGGGTAGCGACGGTGAGATTGCCATTGATATAGAGTTATAACACAATAGGCGGAGCATCAATGCTCCGCCTATTGTGTTGAATGTGAGGCCGTTTATTTCTTCGCCTCGGCCTTAATCTTAATCTTCGCGAAGGCCTTAACGAGGGTCTCCTCGTTAGTCTTTGCTGGGTCGAAGGTCACGGTCACGGTCTTCGTGGGAACGTCAACCTGAACATCCTTAACACCCTTCTCGTAGGGTATGGTGTTAGTCACCTTCTTAGCGCAGCCGGCGCAGTCGATATCGGTAACAAACTCCGTAGTTACGGTCTTCTTCTCTGCCTTCTTAGGCTCCTGGGCGTTGGCTACACCGAGGCTGAAGAGTGCGATAAAGCACATAAAAAGAATCTTCTTCATAGTTCTATAGTTTTAGTTATTAACGTAATTAATCCTCTGTTTATTGTTTAGTATAGGTTCAGGCGAAGGCCTATGTAGAACTTACGTCCCATCAGCGGGCCCCACACGGCCGATGAGTTGAAGCCCTCGGCATAGGGGGCATCCGAGCCGAGGATGGGCGCCTGGCCGTGGCCGTTGTGTCCCTGCACGTAGTTGGCGATATTCTCGCAACCGAGATAGAGCGTGAGGTTACTTATCTTGTAGCTCACCTGTGCAAAGAACATGGGGTAGATGGGCGAGAGGTTGGGATTCTCGACCGCAGCAACCATATCTCCCTGCAATTCGGGCAGACGCACGGGGCCGTTGAGCTGTGCCGTGACATCGAATACCCAGCGGCTAACGGCATACTGGATGTTGATAAGACCCTTATAACGCGAGGTGAGGGGACGCTCCACGAGTATCTCCTTACCATCGCGCTCGATGGTCATCTTGGCATTCGTGTAGCGGAACGTAGCAAAGAGGTCGAAGCCACGGAACGGTGTCCAGTTGAAGTCAATCTGGTAGTTGTCCGTGAACGACTTACCTTTGCTGTTGTATATTCGGATGGTGTTATCCGCCGTCTCCTGGTCGAAGACCATGGTGTTGAAGAACTGCGTGCGGAAGTAGTCGAAGCTGATTGTCGTCTGGTCGTCACCCGCAAGGCGGAATGTCTGCGAGAGGCTACCACCGAAGGTCGCTGCAGCCTCCATGTCGTCCGTGAGATGCGCAAACTTGATGTCGCGCGACGTTGTCATCATCCAGATGTTATCCGTCACGAGGTTCTGGCGACGGTAGCCCATGCCTGCCGAGGCGCGGAGCGTCGTGCGTGGCGTGATGCTCCAGCGTATATGTGAGCGCGGTGTGATAAGTACCTTGTTGCGCTCCTTGCCGTCGTAGTAATAGTCGCCGTCGATCATCGAGTAGTCGCCACGAAGACCTACGACCAATGAAAACTTCTCCTCGATATTGTAGGTGTACTCGGCGAAGATGCCTGGTTCTATGAGCATCGACTTACCCGCAAAGGGCCACTTCTGGACGATGTCGCCCGCCTCGGTGACACTCTGCTGGAAATAGTTGTTGTCCATCATACGCGCGTATGCCGACACGCCGGCGTTGAGCGACGAACGCTGGGTGAAGTAGTGGGCGTATGTGGCGTTGAAGCGGAAGGCATTCTCCACAACATCTACGGTGTTTACGCCAAAGTACGAGTCGGTGAGGTAGTTGTCGTAGTCGAGAATCATCGCCACGTTGTTCTGCACCGCATCCTCGGGGTCGCCCGTGAAGGTGCGCTCATAGCCTACGGGGATGCCGAGCTTGGCGTAGGCGTTGATGTTGCGGTTGTGTATCTTCGAGCCGTAGGGGGTGTTGAGCGGGTCGGACATCATCTCGTCGTAGAGGCTCTTCTTGTAGCCGAGGGCACCACCGAGACGGTTCTCGTTAACAACCTTCCAACCCCAGCGTAGCTGCACACCTCCAGCATTCTGCCATAGCCACTTGTTCGCCACGTTTATCTGGTTGGCCTTGGGCATATCCACGAAGCCATCCTTGTTCATGTCGTGCGTGGCGGTGTCGAGCGAGCCGTGTGCCATGATTACAGTCGAGAGGCTCTTATCCTTCGTCAGAGGTATCGCCGACGATACGTTTATCTCGGGGCGCAACTCCGAGTCGAAGTATAGGTTTAGGAAGAAGCGCTCGTCGTCCGTGGGCTTGCGGTGCTCGAGGTTTATCTGTCCGGTTATGGCCTCGTGACCCGCAGTCACGGATGCCACACCCTTAGATACCTGTATCGAGTTGAGCCACATACCGGGCGTGTAACTAAGGCCGTATGCCGCACCTGCGCCCTGCATGATGGGGCGGTTCTCGTCGAGTATCTGTGTGTACGTGCCCGCGAGGCCGAGCATCTTAATCTGTCGTGCTCCCGAGATAGCATCGCTATAGCCTACCGTCACGGATGCCGAGTTCTCGAACGACTCGGCCAACGAGCAACATGCCATCTTACAGAGACCCGCGAATGAAATCTGCTCCTGGCGCGTGATGCCGCTCGTCTTGGCGTAGTTACCGCGCTGCTGACCCTCGACAACCACCTCGTCGATATCCACGGCCGAGGGCTGTAGCTCGATGGTTATGTTGTTCTTGTCGCGGTCGTCCATCACCATCTCGACGATATCGTAGCCTATGTAGTCTACGACGAGTGTCTCGAAGCCGTGTACGCGCTTTATCGAGAAGCTACCATCTGTCGATGTCGTGGCTCCTGCCGTTGTGTTCTTCCAGTAGAGCGATGCGCCGATGAGAGGCTGTCCACTCTCGGCATCAATGACCTTGCCCACAAGGGTACGCTGCGCAAATGCCATCATGGGCATTGCGAGCATAATAATTAGAAATATTGCTGATTTTTTCATTTTCATCCTTTTGTGTTGGGTAAAATACTGCGTGAGGCTGTGCCTCACCGTAGCCATGTGGCTATTGCGGCAGCATACAGCGTATGCGCCTTATACCCAATAAGGAGGGGCACGTAGCGACTCGTGCGCGATGAATGCCGCCCGTGGCGGCGTGGCTTCATAGCCCGTGTTGTGGGCCGTGATAGCGGTTGTTTGAGGGGCTATGTCGATGTCGAACGTCGCTATCGTGGCATAGTCCGTAATAGATGATACGTAGTAAGCATGGCGTGCTGTGCCGCGCTCGCTGCTCGTAATGTACTCTGTGAGGTTGTCGCTAAGGAGGTCGTGATGATGGTCGCAGCTATAGCTCTCCTGCGCACTATTGGTGTGCGCGCAACATGTGCAGCTATGCGTGTGCGCTGCCTCCTCCGAGGTGCTGTGGTGTAGATGGTCGTGGTCGCAGATGAATACCGATAGCGACGACATCGCCACGGCGGTGATGTATACCACCGCTAATAGCATCGCGTATATCGTCTTTAGTCGCTTCATTCCGCGTATTGTTGTTACTCCTCTATGAGGCCGCACTCGTCGAGCTTGTCTATCCAACGTGCCGCATCGCGCTGTGCTACCTCGTCGTCAATGCCGTAGTGCTCGGCCAGGAGCCCCGCTACGACATCCACATCGAAACACTTGCCCTCGATGGCGTTCCATAGATATAATGCACTCTCGTTCAACGAGATGATGCGCGTAAGGTCGCTTCCTTGCTTGCCCTGCATGATTACCACATGCTCGCCAGCCATCTGCCTTACCTTGTACTGCTCTTTAATCTTCATATTTCTCATTAAGGTTACGCGACAAAGGTAGTAAAAATTCTCGAAACCACCACGCCCAACATCATTTATGATGTTAAATGGTTGTTACAATTCCGTTAATTATGATGTTGAAGCGGATTCGAAGCGAGGGCATTAGCCCGAAGCTAGCGGGGATACCTTGCACGAAAGTATCAATCCTTACACCGCACAACAAAAAGAAGCACCACATAAAGTAGTGCTTCTTACGAGGTCTGAAGCGAACGCTATAAATTTTAATCAGATTTAATCCCCTTTAATTTTAATTACCTTATATATTAATAGATTATGTACGCCGGGCGAAAACTGTGGCAAAATAAAGTTGGAGAAAATTTTGTGATTGCCGTACAAATACCGTACAAAATTTCTATCTTTGCGGTAGAAATTAAAATTACGGGCTATGGCAACCTTTGCATACAAAACTCGCACAACACGCAAGAATATATTAACAAAAGTCTATATTCGTTTTAATGTAGATAGGCACACTTCGTTCTATGTTGAAACTCGGTAT
This sequence comes from Alistipes sp., assembly GCA_017451685.1. Taxonomy (GTDB): domain Bacteria; phylum Bacteroidota; class Bacteroidia; order Bacteroidales; family Rikenellaceae; genus Alistipes. The sequence goes on along the minus strand of JAFTNV010000017.1, from coordinate 82,572 downwards.
TTGGTTTGGTCTGATGCTTGGGACAATAAAAAGCAGAGTGTGAAAAGTCGCTTTGCTTTCACCGATGATTTCTCAGAGCAGCAGGGAAGAGAACTGATGAAAAATCTCTCTGAGTTGCGAAGTTTTATTCTTGGAGAGATTGCCAAAGATCCCGAACACGCAATGACAAAGACGAAGTTGGAGAAGATTATCTATGCGTTCCACCATCCTCGCAGTGCTGTCAATGGGAAGCGTGTGCGTAGCCGAGAGTCGCTCTCGGATTATATTGCTCGATATGTACGAGAGATGGAGAGTGGCGAGCGTCTTAATATTCACAAGTTGCGTTACGGGCTCTCAACAATCAAGAACTACAAAGGTTTTATTATTCAGTTTGATGAGTTCTGCAAAGCAATGCACAAGCGATATGGCTTTGGCGATATTGATTTGAAGTTTTACGATGATTTTGTTGCATATTTCACCGCAAAGGACTACTCCATAAACACAATTGGTCGCCATGTTAAGGAGCTTAAAATCATTATGCGCGCAGCTCGCGAGGAGGGTTTGCACGATAATGGCTTGATTGAGAGTCGCAAGTTTCGTGTGCTGACAGCAGAGGTGGAGAATATCTATCTTACGGAGTCGGAGATTCGTGCCATCGCCGAAGTCGATTTGAAGGAAGATAAACACAAGTGTATTGCGAGGGATATTTTCCTTGTGGGTTGTTATACTGCACAGCGTTTTAGCGACTACTCAACAATCAATGAGGGTAATATCCGTACATTAGATAACGGTCAAAAGGTTATCGACCTCAAGCAGCAGAAAACAGGCAATAAAGTCGTTATCCCTATTCGTGCCGAGTTGCAAGCAATTCTTGATAAATACGAAAATCGCTTGCCAAAAACTTACGAGCAGAAGGTGAATAAGTATATCAAGGAGATTGCCCGTGAAGCTGGTATTGTCGATATGGTCGAGGTGTCGTATGTGGAGAATGGCGAGAAGAAATCGCACTTGGTTGAGAGGTGTGAACTTGTTAAGACTCATACTGCACGCCGTAGCGGAGCTACAAATATGTATTTGGCAGGCATCCCTACAATTGCGATTATGAAGATTACGGGACATAAGACCGAGAAGGAATTTATGAAATACATCAAAATCACAGAGGAACAGACCGCTATGGAGCTGATGAATCACCCATATTTCGCAGGGAAGTAAAAAATTCGTATATTTGTAATCAGATATAAAAGCATACAGAATATGATTAGCAAAGACCAAGCATTGGCGATGATAGGTGATATTGAGAATTATCACATCGAGCGCACATCTTCTAAGGACAATATGAAGAAGTTCTGCGAAGCTATCTGTGCATTCTCAAACGATATGCCTGGAAGTGGCAAGAATGGATACCTTATTCTTGGAGCGCACGACAATGGAAAGCTTTCAGGATTGCGCGTAGATGATAAACTATACAAAACTATCACAGCCATTCGCTCTGATGGTAACATTCTTCCGTTCCCATCTATGAGTGTTGAGAAATTCTCGTACGATGAGGGCGATTTGCTTGTAGTTGAGGTTGTACCTCATCCATTTCCTCCTGTAAAGTTCAAAGGTAAGACTTGGATTCGTATCGGTCCACGAAAAGATATTGCTACCGAGGCGGAGGAGAGAGCATTGAAGGAGCGTAGGCAGGCTAATTTGTGGTCGTTTGAAACATATCCTTGCAAGGAGGCTACACTCGACGACTTGAAATTAGACTTGTTCAAGAATATCTATCTTCCTACGGCTATTGATGAAGATGTGCTTGTGGACGATAAGCGTGATATTAAGGAGCAGATGGCAGCACTTCGTTTGTATAGCTTGAAGGAGGATTGCCCTACTTATGCAGCGATATTGTTGTTTGGCAAGCGTCCAGAGTATTATCTCCCTGGTGCGTATGTTCAGTATGTTCGCTTTAAGGGCGAGGATAATGCGGCGGATATTGTTAATGAGCACAAGTTTTCAGGTTGCCTCCTCGATATATTGCCAAAGCTCGACACATTTATCGAGACTGCTATTGTAGAGAAGAGTCCCAAGCCAATAAGTCCATTGCGTGAGAAGATGGTTTACAACTATCCGACTTGGGCTGTTCGTGAGTTGTTGATGAATGCTGTAATGCACAGAGATTATCAATCTAATACGCCTATAAAATTCTATCAGTATCAAAATCGCATTGAGATTGATAATGCTGGTGGATTGTATGGTAATGCCAATAAGGAGAATTTCCCGAATGTCAATGATTACCGTAATCCCGTTATTGCAGAGGCAATGAAGTTGTTAGGCTATGTCAATAGATATAATCGAGGAATTGCACGTGTTCAAAAGGAGTTGCGAGAGAATGGAAATGGTGATGCAACATTTTCGGTAGCAAATATTACAGTCTTCGGTGTAAATGTTGCGGATGCTGCTTATGTTGCAGATGGTCAGTTGGATATAGATTTTACTAATAAGGCAAAAGACGACAATGTTGCTAGTAATGTTGCTAGTAATGTTGCTAGTAATGTTGCTAGTAATGTTGCTAGTAATGTTGCTAGTAATGTTGCTAGTAAGAAACGGTATAGTAAGGGTGAAATGCAACAAGCGATACTTGATAGTTGTCAGGAATTCTGCTCATTAGAAGATATTGCTAATTTAGTGGGTAGAAGCCCTCAATATATTAAGAATTATTATATTGCGAGAATGATTAATGACGGTTTATTGGAAAGAAAGTATCCAATGAATCACCCTAATCAGCAGTATCGAGCAAAGAAAGCAGAGTAAAAGTATGCAAAATGTGTGTAGTAACATAGCTCTTATTTGAAATCTATGCCTCGCAGACGAAAGATAGAGATTAAAGCCCCGGAGTTGGAGTGTTACGAAACGCTTGTTGCGGAGTTGAGCAAGCGAGAGGAGTTTGCCAACTTTGATACGGGGAGCTTGCGTGTGTGGGCATACGAGAGTTATGAGCAAGAGTTGAAGGGAGTTGAGAAATCTTTGTATAGGCTTGACCACTGGTTGGCGGCACATCGCAACGAGCTATTTATAACCAATATGCAGGGTGAGCGACTGCTATGCAAACAAGATTTAGCAAAGGCGTTAGGCATCACTCGACCAACTCTCGACCGATGGCTAAAAAGTAAGTGGTTGATGGATTGTCGTGACCACTCCCGAACGGAGGACAATATCTATTACTACTCTGCCGATGCAATAAAATCTGCATTGAAAGAGTATTTATTAAAAGAGGATAACTCAAATTAAATCAGTATTATACAATGAGGGCAGCGGGTCGTTGCCCTCTTTTCTTTGCAAAATATTTTTATACCTTTACAGACCTATGCCAACTATGCCACAAGATGCCATACGATGACACATTGTGACCATATCAAGTCTAACTCAAAATTGTTGGCATAGATAGGCACAAATGTGTCATCAAATGTCATAGCCAAGTAACGAAATAAACGGTTTTAGTAGCCGAAAATAAAGCCGTTCCTTTGCAGCGTAACAAAAATGTAAAACGCTATGGCAAAGGAAATTTATCTCAACGGCTTGACCGCCGACCAGCTCTCGGAAATGATACGAGAGTCCCTACGCGACGAGTTGCAGCAGCTGCGACCTCTGCGCCAAAAATCAGACACTAAATATCTCACTCGTCAGGAAACGGCACGGCGACTACGCATATCGCTTGTGACGCTCACCGATTGGGTTAATCGCGGCAAAATCTGCGCTCACAAAATCGGTGGGCGTGTACTCTTCCGCGAGAGCGATGTAGAGTCGGCTCTCAATCAAATCATCCCTATAAAAAGATAATCAGTGAAAGAGAAATATATTCTTCTTTCACAGTAATACTATGCAGCTATGAGAACAATTCAAGACATCAAACTTATCTCGATTCGCAACTATTTGGCGCAACGAGGCATCACGCCCAAGCAGGAGAACTCTCGTTATGGATTTTATCTCTCACCGCTTCGTGAGGAACAAGATGCAAGTTTTAAGGTGGACTATACGCAGAACCTCTGGTACGACTTCGGCGTGGGTCGTGGCGGCTCGATTATCGACCTTGTGATGGAGGTCGAGAGGTGCAACTTTCAGCAGGCAGTAGAGCGATTGCAAAACGACAATATTTCGACTTCAACTCTTGTTACTTTGCAAACTTTACACACTTTGCCGAATAGGTTGCAAGTATTAGGCGACTATCCGTTATGCCACCCAGCACTTGTGAACTATCTCGAAAGCCGAGCCATCGACACCTCCATTGCCAAGAAATTTTGTCGTGAGGTACATTACTCGGTTGGCGAGCACAACTACTTCGCCATCGGCTTTCGTAACGACTATGGTGGTTGGGAACTGCGCTCCGAAAGATTCAAAGGGTGTAGCACACCGAAGCATATTACGACCATCGACAACGGTAGCGATAAGGCACTCGCCTTTGAGGGTTTTATGGACCTTCTTTCCTATCTAACCATCAAGCGAAACGACTCGCCAACTTGTAATATCGCAGTATTAAACTCGGTTGCCAATGTGCAAAAAGCAGTGCCGTTTTTGGCTCGTCATCGTAGCATCTATACCTTCTTGGATAACGATGATGCAGGACGAAAAGCGCTCGCCGAGATAGAGCGATTATGCCCTCAAAGCAAAGTTATAGACCAGTCGGATTTTTATCGTAGGCATAAGGATTTGAACGATTATCTGCGCTCACAACAGCCTCGAAAACGGGTCGTAGCGAAACAGAAACGAGGATTTAAGATGTAGGAGAGCAAGTTTGTGTTTCTGTCCGACAGAAACTATGAAATCCCGATGGTCTAACCTAAATAATAACCTAAAACATAACCAGTATGAGAACAATAAAAAATCGCAATAACGAAGGTCGCACACCTATGGCGGCAACCGAAAAACGCAAGTATAAAATTACAGTGCGCTTTGCAACCAAAGAGTACTTTTCGTTAAAGGAGAAGGCTCGACGAGCAGGTGTTACTTTGAGCGAGTATCTCCGCCGAGTATCAGCCTCCTCGGTGGTGCGTGAGCGATTGCGTCCACAGCACCTCCAGCATATCCTTAAACTGACAGGTATGGCAAATAATCTTAATCAGATTTCTCGCAAGGCTAATGCCGCAGGTTATGTGAGTGCGAGAACAGAGTACCGCAATTTAGCAAGCGAGATTGACGATCTAATAAGCCGCATAAAAGATGATAGGTAAGATAGTACAAGGTGCAGATTTTCGTGGTGTGGTAAATTATGTATTACAAAAGCCCGATGCCGAGCCACTTGGTAGCAGAGGATTGAGAAACGACAGCATTGACCATATAGTTGATAGTTTTCGTATGCAAGCCTCGCTTAATCCTATCGCCAAGCCCGTAGCCCATATTTCGCTTGACTTCTCGGTGCAGGATAAGGAACGACTTACGAATAGGATGATGATGCAGATTGCCGATGAATATCTTCGCCGTATGGGCTACGGGGATACGCAAGTGTTGATCGTTCGCCATAATGATAGAGAGCATCCGCATCTGCATCTTGTTCTCAATCGAATTGACGGGAATGGCAAACGCATAACCGACAGAAATGAGCGAATACGAAATGTAAAGGTATGCAGGGATTTGTCAAATAAATATGGTCTTTATATAGCTCCGAGCAAGGAAAATGTTAAACGCCACCGATTGCAAGAACCTGATAAAACGAAGTATGAAATTTATGATGCTATCCGTAACGCTCTGCCGAGATGTTGCAATTGGAATGACCTGACAAGTGCGTTACGCAAACAGGGCATTGATACCGAGTTTAAGCATAAAGGCTTAACCTCGACTATTGAGGGAGTGAAGTTCACCAAGAATGGCTATACTTTCAGCGGATCGAAGGTCGATAAGGCTTTTAGCTACTCCAAGCTAAATCGCCACTTCGCCCAAACTCAGCAGCGAATATCGCAACAACCAACACCCGGCAAGAGGATGAAGATGGCGGCAGATAACTATCGCTCTGCATTTTCGGGTTTATATGGAGATAATAACCCAAATTAAACTCGCATTCAAGACATTTTTGATAGAATCGGTTTTCTAACTTGTTGATAATTAGCGATACTAATCCGTTGAAAAATTGGTATCAGTGAAATTAAAAATTCAAATCGGTTCTCATTGAAAATCGCTGTAAATTATTGTTATTTAGCAATTTGCAAGGGTGGTTGACAATTTTAATGGGACACTAGTGAGAGTTTTATATAAAAGGTTATCTCCTTATGATTGATCTTGTTATAAAAAGATGTCAAGAAGAATATAATAATACAGCAAACTAACTATGAAACGACTATTTAACCACGAGCCATATAAATACGATGACGACACCTTGAAGCAGGTACACAGAGGTGTTCTCGGAGCAATTATTGGCGATATTGTAGGTTCAAGGCTTGAGTTCAAGCGAAACAAAGAGTATAACTTTGAACTCTTTACCGATGCAAATGACTTTACGGACGATACGGTGATGACCATTGCCGTGGCTGATTGGCTTACCAAAAGCGAAACTCGCCCCGTAAGCAACAACACACTGCCCGATATTATGCGTAGCTGGGGTAGAAAACATCTATGGCGAGGCTATGGCGGTATGTTCCACCGCTGGCTTGTGTCGGAGTATGAGGAGGATCAGCGACCATACAACTCCTTCGGCAATGGCGCAGGTATGCGTGTAAGTGCGTGTGGCTACTTCGCCACTACGCTTGATGAGGCTCTCGACTTCGCTCGAAAGTCTGCCGAGGTGTCGCACAACCATCCCGAGGGTATCAAGGGTGCACAGTCTATTGCCTCGGCAATATTCCTTGCTCGACAACATCTACCAAAGGAGACAATTCGCAAGTATATCGCCCGCGAGTTCGTCTACGATATGGATCGCTCATGCGACAACATACGCCCCAGCTATGAGTTCGACGGAACTTGTCAAGGCACTTGTCCCGAAGCTATTATAGCCTTTTTGGATAGCACTGACTTCGAGGATGCCATACGCTTGGCAATCTCGTTGGGTGGCGATGCTGACACTCTCGGAGCAACAACAGGTAGCATTGCCGCTGCCTACTATGGCGTACCAGATAAGATTGCTCGCAAAGCCCTAGAATACCTCCCCAAGGAGATGGTTGAGGTGCTCAAAGAGTTTGCGAGAGTAGTGTCGAACAATATGAATAAGTAATAACAATCTAAACCATTGAAAATATTATGCTTACAGCTGCGATAGTTATTTATGTGTTTATGTGCTGGATAAGTAATTGGGATTTACTTTGGCCACTTAAAATGTTACAAGGCGGCTTAGGCGATATCGCCATTGTTATTGCCTGGGCAGCACTCCTAATCGCTGGATTATGCTAAATAGATTAAAGTTTATAATGCTCTCTGCTGTATGGCTCGTCGTTGCGCCATATAGGTTTGTGCTCTCTCTTCTGCCCCGTCGTGATATTCACGATTGGCAACGAGAACGCAGGGATATCATTGAGCGAGCCGAGTGGCTCTGCGAGAAGATTATCGTGGAGCCTAAGGCGTTGCTCAACTCTATGCCCAAGATGCTTGGTCGGCACTATGGCGGCGAGTGGGCGATATACTCGTGTGCGATGCTGTCTGCTGCACTTGTAAACATCAGTCGCATTTATCCCGAGGAGCGAGACCGTACCATAAAACGCATAAGTTCGCTTGTCGATATAGTCTTATTTCCAGAGTTAAGGGAGTATGACACCCATTGGTTTAGGGAGGATGCTCTCTCTTCGCTCGATGGGGATAAGAGCCACATGACCTACCTGAGCCTCTTGGCATGGATGATAACAAACTACAAGCAGGCGGATGGCGGTGGCAAATATGACGATTGGCTACATAGGTGTTGTGAGGCGATGCATCGTAGGATGATAAAACGGGAGGACCTGTCGTTGCCATCATTCCCCAATGGTGTAGTCTTTCTCCCCGATATGCTTGTTGCCATAGTAGCACTGCACAACTACTCTAAACTATATGAGGGCAAATATGCAGATATGGTTTCTCTTTGGTTAGATAAGGCGCAGCGAGAGTGGCTGCATAGGGATAGTGGACTGCTATTGGCCCTACGCACACCTAAGCACAAGGGCGGAATACGAGGTAGTTATAGCGCGCTGAGTTGCTATTACCTCACACTCATAGATAGTGTTTTTGCCGAAAAGCAGTACAATAAGATGAAGAGTGTGTTTTTACGCAGCAACCCGATAAGTGCCCTCAGAGAGTACCGCCGCAGCTCGCCACTATTTCGCTTCGACCACGATGCAGGGCCTATTATCTTTGGTTTAAGCCCATCGGGGACAGCCTTTGCCATTGGCAGTGCGACATACTTCGGTGATTGGAAGCTATGCAAACGACTACTCTCCACCGCCGAACTTGCGGGTTGCACAATCTGCTGGCGTGGCAAGCGACACTACCTCTTAGGCGAATTTGCCTTAGTCGGCGAGGCTGCCGTATTAGCAATGCGAACGAATATTAGAACTAACTAACAACTATGAAACACCTAATACTAATTTTTACGATGCTCCTTGCCGTGGCGTGCGGAGCGCAAACACCCCATAAGCAACAGGATAAGACGCCATGGCCCATTGAGCCTAAAAACGATAAGGTCGAGTATATGCTGATGCTCGATAGTGTAAAATGTGAGATAGTCGGTAAATGTCGCAATTATGATCAAACGACTATTGAGGCATTAGCCGAGATTAACGAAGAGGTGCGCAACGCCGATGATGTACAACAGATGCTCTCGCAAACATTTGCCGATGCCGAGGAGCTATGGCATAAGTTCGTGTGGCTCTGCAATGAAGGACGCGAGGAGGAGGCTGTCAAGCTGTATCGCGACAACCGATTAAATATCGACCTTGCACTATATGATTGTGAGGTGCGTATGGCTTTCCACGATGAGGTGCTCGGCTTCTTGGCATACGATCATCTGCCCGAGACCGATGCCATAGAGTTGATGATTCAGTGTTTCCACTTCGATTTTACGATGATCGGAGCGCAACTATCGTTAACAGGCAATGAAGAAAGATATAAAAATATATTCGACTACGCCTTTAACATTCTCGATACACTATACGAAAAAACAGATCACTATGGGGATATGCTCCATATAATTGATAGCTGGGCAGAGATTGTAAATAGGGTTAGGTATCATCCATCAGTAGATGTCTCTGCGCTTGCACAAAAGGGCTATGTCTATAATGCTATTGGTGACTACGCGAATGCCGTATCCGCATATAGCGATGCCAAAAAGATAGTTGAGCAACAAATAGACAGTGGCGATGACAATCCAGTGCTTGCTAAATGGTTCGATACGCTTAATAACTCTATTGAGGAGAGTAGTGCCGCAATAAGCCTCCAAGAGTAGTGCACTGCACCAACGGTATTACAAAGCCGACCGCTGCCGTACAAATGCCGTACAAACCAAATGAAAAACAGCGTTAGAAGCACTTCTAACGCTGTTTATGTGAGGTCTGAAGCGGATTCGAACCGCTGTACGAGGTTTTGCAGACCTCTGCCTAGCCACTCGGCCATCAGACCATGCCTCGGGTTATTCCCCCAATCGGAGTGCAAAGATAGATATTATTTCCTAATATCCAAAATTTTGGCCGATAAATTTCGTTTTTGGGGGTCTAATGCCCTATAGCAGCCTCTCGATGGCCTCCTCTATGCGTGCCATGTCGGCCGTGGGCTCGAAGCGTGCCACAACGCGACCCTCGCGGTCGATGAGGAACTTAGTGAAGTTCCACTTGATGTCCGACTTCTTGTCGTAGTCAGCATCCGCCTCGCGTAGCATCTTGTCGAGCACGGGCGCGAGGTTGTGTCCCTCGTCGAAGCCCTCGAATCCCCTCTCGGCCTTGAGCCACGTGTACAACGGCAGCTCGTTTGCGCCGTTCACCTCTACCTTCTTGAACTGCGGGAACTCCGTGCCGTAGTTGAGCTGGCAGAACTGCACCGTCTCGCTGTCGCTCTCGGGCGACTGACCGCCAAACTGATTGCAGGGGAAGTCGAGAATCTCGAGGCCGCGACCCTTATACTTGGCATATAGCGCCTGAAGATCAGCGTACTGTGGCGTGAAGCCGCACTTGCTCGCCGTGTTAACCACGAGCACCACCTTGCCCTTGTAGTCGGCAAGTGACACACGCTTGTTTCCCACGGCCATCACCTCAAAGTCGTAAAGATTCTTATTGCCCTTCGCTGCCGAGCAGCATGCCTTAATCCTTGTATCCATAGTCTATTGTCGTTTTTTTATTTGTTATACGTTTTCGGTTGTTTCAAATTCTGTTCCGATGCAAAGGTATAAAAATATTCTATCGCGACAATGATTATAATCAACTTTCCCTATAATACTTTTTTATACATCTATAGGCAAAATGTATAGGGCGAGGTTTAGCCGTTATGTAGGCTATGTCGCTGGCGCATAGTGTGTGTGGGTGTGTAGCCAAAGCGGCGGCGGTATGTGGCGATGAAGTGCGACACGTTGATAAAGCCGGCGAGGGTGGCGATGATGTTTGTAGGTAGGCGTGTCTCGCTGAGGATGCGACGGGCGATGTCGAGGCGGCAGGCGAGGAGCCAGCGGTGGGGTGATGTGCCGTAGCGCTCGCGGAAGCGGCGCTTGAAGGTTGACACCGAGTGGCAGCATATTGCTGCGAGCTCCTCGATGGAGGTGTTCTCGGCTATGCCGCGGAGTATTGCCTCCTCGAAGCGCTCCTCCTCGCGGTCGTGGCAGTCCACGCGCCCGAAGAGGGCATCGCCCTCGATAGATATGAGCACCTGCTCGAAGAGGCCACTGCTGCCTACGCGGTACTCCCTCACGCGACAGCCGGGCGTGAGTATGTGTATGCTGTTTTTCGTCGCTTCGTGCATGCCGCGGCTATCCTCGTAGCGGCAGCTGCCATTGACCATACATATAAGGTCGTAGCCACTCGTTATCCTGTCTACCTCTCTGTCGCCATCTGCCGATATAAACTCGAGCGTGGCACTTGCTATAGGTTCGTTGTTCATCATTCCCTATCCTTTAGTTGTTTTACACAACAAAGGTAGACATTACGTGCAGGGATGCAAGAGGTGTCGGGCGTTTGAGCGTATAGCGATGCGTTTTTGGACTATTGCAACTATTCGTCGCGCACAACCGTGTCGTTGCCGGCATCCTTCCAGCGGTCGCCCCTATCGTCGACGTAGCCACCGAAGCCCGTGCTCTTGAGCTTACGCTCGAAGCCGTGCTCGTCGGTCGTTTTTGCATCGTACTCTTCAGCCTGGGGCAGGGGCTCAGGTGCTGCGGCTGCGGCAGATGATGCTCCATCAGTGAGCATCGCGAAGACAACCTTGAGTATCAGCCACAAGAAGAGGGCGACGAGAACGAGGATGCTGCCCGCAACGCCACCGGCGAAGCCTATGATGCAGGCAAACATCATAAAGAGGGCGCGTGCAATGCGGCGACCACGTGTTGTCTCGTTGGCAAAGGCCAGGTAGAAGCCGACAGCGATACATGCGAAAAGCAGATACGGTACGATGTTGCACACGATGCCCCACGATGAAAATCCCAACTTAAAGGGGTTGCCATCGCCAAACATGCTGTATATGGCGACGATAAAGCCTATGAGGGCACCAAGGCATACCGACACGTATACCGTAATCTTGCCCAGGGGCTTAAACTCATCTACGCCATTGTCAAACAACTTGGCATCTATTGCCGAGTATTTCTTGATGAAGAAGAGTATGGCGATGACCGCCACGATTGATAATATAATCTGAGCCATAGTCGTGCGTTTTAATTTATATGCTTGTTAATATACCTCCACCTCGCTGGCGTTGCCCTCCTTGGCCATCTCGTCATAGTCGTCGTCGGTCATATAGTCTATCGTCTCGCCCGAGAATTGCTTCTCGTTGTTATTGTCGGCCACAAGGCTTCTGCCGATGGCGAGGAAGTATATGAGCGAGAGTACGATAAAGCAGCATAGGGCAGCGATTATGCCTGATGCCTTAGGCGAAAGTTGCGAATTGTTTTGTTCCATAACAAGATATATATTCGTGTATTGTTTTACAAATATAGTGATTTTTTCCAATAATTCAAATATGGGCGGAGTTTTGGTCGCGCGGAGTATTGTAAAATGACGAAGGGCCGACCGTAATGGCCGACCCCCTCGCGATTGTAGTACTAATGCTTATTTCTTGAAGTAGCGGTTGTAGAGACCCTCGAAGCCCTTGCCGTGGCGAGCCTCATCCTTGGCCATCTCGTGCACGGTGTCGTGGATAGCGTCGTAGTTGTTCTGCTTAGCAAGTGCTGCAATACGCATCTTGTCAGCGCAAGCACCACTCTCGGCGTTCATACGCTTCTCGAGGTTGGTCTTAGTATCCCATACGCAGTCGCCCAACAACTCCGCAAACTTAGATGCGTGCTCAGCCTCCTCGAAGGCGTAGCGCTTGAATGCCTCCGCAATCTCGGGGTAGCCCTCGCGGTCAGCCTGGCGGCTCATAGCCAAGTACATACCTACCTCGGTGCACTCGCCCATGAAGTGGTTGTTGAGGCCCTCGAGAATCTCGGCATTGTCAACCTTGCCGTCACCAATCTTGTGCTCGGTAACGAACTCCAACGCTGCATTCTCCTCCTGCATCTCGTTGAACTTCTCCTTGCCTACCTTGCAAAGAGGGCACTTCTCGGGCGCCTCGTTACCCTCGTGAATATATCCGCATACTGAACAAATGAACTTCTTTGCCATAATCTTAATAGTTTTTTAGGTTAATATTTGTCTTTACTTTTATTGGTTTTGTTTTCTGTTTCTGGTGCAAATATAAGGGCTTTTTTCTTCTCTGCAATAGTTTTTCCTTAATGATTTCTTATAGGTGCATAAGGCGAAACTATACGCGCTCGTTATCAGCCTATTTCTTACGTGCACCGATGGCGAGGATTACGCCGAGGGCAACGCCGAGGAGTGCTGCGAAGAGCACCTGGAACTCGCCCGGGAGCATAAACGTGATGGTGTGCGCGGGGTACCAGAAGAGTGGTATGGTCTTCTTGAAGATGAAGCTCCACTGCCTATCCCAGTTTAGCGACACCATCTGTCGGCGCATATCTATGGGTCTGACGAGTGCCTTTAGCGAGCCACCATTCTCGGCGATATGTGCATCCGTGATCTTATGGAAGGTCATAAACACGGGCGCGAAGAAGGTGTTCATCATCACCGATATGGAGAGTGCAACGACGAACTTACCCCACGAGAGCCCCTCTACGTAGAAGTCGGCAACGAGCTCTGCGCCTCCCATTGCGGTGATAAACGCGGGGATGCCGCTCTTAAAGACCATCATCGCCATTGCGATGGCCATACCGAGGATGCCCCATACGACCATGCGCGGGAGCACGCCAAACGTGGGTGTGGTGTAGTTGCCCGTAGATATTCTGCATCCGAGCATCTCGCCGAGTGTTGCGAGGATGCCGAACTTCAGAAATGCCATAATCATCGCATGCTCGGCATTGAATGTCTTGTACCAAGCGTAGAGGTCGGCCGATAGGAAGAAGGGGAGAAATATCGCCAGCATCACAATGGCGAAGTAGAGGTCTGTACGTTTCATCTATTGTAGTTTTTTGTGTTAATATCCGTTGACGTAGTACACTGCTGTAAATAAATACATCGTTGCGATGTCAAAGATACGAAAATTTTGTATCTTTGGCATCATAATGATGCATCTTTTACATTAATGCTACTGCAAAATTGTACGCCTTAAGTGATGTAATGCCCCCTCTTTTTATTACCTTTGTTTTGTGAATAAACATATAAAGTTATGAAATATCTATCTAAAACTCTTTTTTGTGCTATTTTGAGCCTCGCGGTGCTTACGTTTGTGGCGTGCGAGACGGACGATACGCAGACCCCTCCGCAGCAGGAACAGCCCGATACCCCCGAGGAGCCTGATGCGCCCGATACCCCCGAGGAGCCTAAGTTGCCGACTAACTACATGCAGTATGGCGACGAGGTCGTGGAGCTTAAGTCTACGTGCTACCATATCTTCGACTTCGATACCTTTGGCGCTCAATACTACGTGTCGCTATCCACGGCCGAGGGCTTAGATCACTATATGGAGTTTGTCGAGGCCGAGGAGCAGGCCTTCCTATCGCTTAGCGAGGAGGTGCTCACGGAGGCGATAGAGAACAACGAGGGCGTTGTGGATGTTATGGCTATCGCCGAGGACGACTTGATATACTCCTTCGTTGCCAATATCGGTAGCCTCGACATCGAGGATTACCCCTTCGACCACGCGATGATTACGGCGGGTAGCGTTACTATCGCACTCGATGAGGTGAGCTACGACATGACGCTCAAGGCGGAGTATACCACGGCGGAGGGTGTGGCCCTCACGATTGTTGCCACGGTGCCATATATCGAGGCTGAGATTGGCGATGTCTATCCCGAGACGGAGAGTACTCTCTCATATACGTGGAACGGCAAGAGTGTGGATAACCCCTTAGAGTCGGCATATGTCGAGGAGACGGCCGAGGGTGTCATCTATACGCTCTGTGTCGATGTGGTTAAGACCTATGTCGTCTACGAGGACTCTATCTTCCTGCGCTTCACCGCAACGGGTAAGAGTGCCGACGACTCCTTCGAGATGGATCTTGCAACGACAACCGAGGGTTTCATCTTACAGCTCTGCGACCCCATTAAGGGGCTTGATTATAGTGCCGACAATGATAACCGCGAGGGCCTTACAGGCTCGTTTAAGGTCGAGGATGGCGTTGTTACCGTGGCGTTTACTGCGACCGAAGTTGAGGCCTCGGCAACATTCGATGGCAAGTATCGCTCGGTGAACGAGTGCATAGATGTTGTGGATAATGGCCGCGAGCTGCTCTTTACCCCTGCCTCGGTGTTGCTGGATAACCGCGACGCCGAGACCTTCAAGGTATATGTGTCGAGCAAGGCTGGTGTAACGACGGTTGAGGGCATGGACGATGCCGAGGTCGTTGTCACCTACCCCGCGGAGAGGTGGTCTACGCTAACATCGGGTAACTTTGTTGCCGGTGCGGGCATGACCTTCACCATCGGTGGCACAACCTACGTTAAGGGCGAGGGCGATGCTAAGGGCATGAACTGCCAATTTATAACCTACGATGCGGAGAATGCCACCCTCACGCTCAATGCCAACCTATATACTACGCAGGGTGGCGTGGCGATCTACTACGTGGGTGGATATACGCTTGTTGAATAACTTGCATACATATATTATATAAAGGGACAGCCGCGACGCTGTCCCTTTTTGTTATATAATACGATAGGTCTCGGTTTCGGGCGTTAGGCGTAGCGACTGTAGGTCGGCATCACGAAGTATCGCGAGCCCCGGGCACTTACCCACCTCTATCGTGCCGAGGCGGTCGTCGATGCCGAGGGCACGAGCACCACCACGTGTGGCGTAGGTTAGCACCTCGGCAAGGGGTATGTCGCCCAACCGCCGCATGTTATCCACCATCGAGAGGCTACGTGCCGAGGCCAACGAGTCCGTGCCTATGGCAATGTTGCATCCCATGTTACGTAACAACTCTATTGGCGGTGTGAGGCGCGAGATATAACGATTCGACTCGGGGCATACGACCCACGTGGGCTTAATGTCGAAGTGGGCCTCGATGGCGACAATGTCTGCCTCGCTTACGCGCGTGGCGTGAACGAGCATCACACGCCTATCGCGTGGCGTAGATGCCACGATGCGCGCTGCGGGTGTGCCGTAGTCGAGGAAGTCACACTCCCAGCCCATGCGCTCGTACCACGCCCATAGCGACCCCTCGTGGCGGTATAGCGCACGCTCGTCGTCCGACTCTAAGAAGTGGATGGATAGCGGTGCCGTGCCTGTTGTGGCTATCCTGCGATATGAGGCATCGTTCACGGAGTATGTCGAGTGGGGTGTCACCGAGCTATGGGGATACTGCGCGGCGAGCATATCTAATCGTTCTACATCATTGTTATTGATGCCAAAGTGCTCGAACATAGTGTGATACTCTATCTTCGAGCGCTCCTTGATGCTCATTATAAGGTCGTCGTTGGCGATGTCTGCCACGGCGGCGATGCCCTCCTCCCACATGCGTGCATCGGCAACCTCGGCAGCGCGAATACGCTCCTCGGAGGTGTAGCCACCACGCACCTGGCCTATGGCGCGGGCGAAGCCTGCAAAGCCACTACCCTCGGCTATGGCGCCACGAAGGTAGGCAAGCTCCAGATGGCTGTGGGCGTTGACCATCGCGGGGATAAGGATGCCAGCGTAGAACTCCACACCCGCGCAGCTGTCGATGTTATCCACACGCTCGATGGCGGTGATGCGTCCGCTGTCATCCACCGTGACGACAATGTTACGCTCCAAATGGCTATCGATTAGCGCGTAGTGCGAGGCTATCCTTCGGTTCATCGTGTGTGATGCTATCGGTGGTGATTATCGCGTGCTCCGCGAGGAGGATGGTGTCGGCCGTGAAGCCTGTCATCAACGCATGGTTAAAGATGTTGATGTTGAGCTGGTTGTAGTATAGGCTATCGACAGATACCTCCGTGGGTAACACGCGCACGACCTTGAAGTTGCGTATCGTGACGTCGGGCAACTTAGACTCCTCGTTCCTCGGGTGGTAGTACATGTTGATATGTAGTTTGCGGTGCGAGGTGTCAGCCGTGAACTTACGCGAGTACTTACCCTCGCGTTGGCGGCTCATCATCAGCGTGTGGCGCGACATCTGCATGGAGTCGCTACGCAACAGGTAGGCCTCGACACGCGAGTTGCGGTTCTCGTCGAGCGAGTCGATGAGATACTCGAATGTCACGCTATACTCTCCCGGTACGATGTCGTCGATGGTTATGCGTAGCTTCGTGGTGTCGCGCAGGCGCTTGACGCTGATAAGCGAGTCGGCATATACCGTGCGCGTATAGGTGCGCTTGGCAAGGTTCTCGATGGTGTCGAGTACCACCATCTTGGCATCCTCGCGGCGCGACTCCTCATCAAGCCTATGGTATACCTCGCTCATGATGTCGCTGAGCATGGCACTCTTACGCTCGTTGAACGTGGTGAGCGTATATTGCAGGTCGGCCATCGTATAGCCGTAGCGCTTGAATATAGGCTCGTATAGCTGCAACGAATCCTCGCGTATGTTCTCCTCCGTCATGTAGGCATTGGCAAGGTAGGCATCGTGAAATATGTTTATGAGGTCTTTGTCGGGAATCTCCCTCGGCCCCGAGCATCCTGCAAGCGTAGCAAGGGTCGCTACGATGGTAAGTATATGTCTGAGTATCTTCATATCCTATGACTGTTTAAGTCGCGCTCTTACGGTCAGTGCCGACACCGCCCAGCCTATGAGCGTTACGCTGGCGATGACCATGAGCACATCTGTTGCGACGAGCTCCACGGGGTAACTATCGAGCATGCTGTTGCCCGGAATCTTAACCCACCCGAAGTGTTGCTGCCCGAGGGCTACGCCTATGCCTATGAGCGTGCCGAGACCTACGCCCGACAGGGTGAGGAGCATGCCCTCGCCCACGAAGATGTTACGCACGAGGCTGCGGTTGGCGCCTATGGCGCGCAGCGTGGCTATGTCGCGCTGCTTCTCGGTGATGAGCATAACCACCGAGCCGACGATGGCAAACGCTGCAACAAGGGCTATCATCATGCCTATGAGCACTATGGCAAATTTTTCCATCCTAAGTATCGCGTTCATCGAGGCGTTCTGTTCCTCGCGCGTGAGGACATCCGCCCCCATGCCTACAACCCGCTCGATGTTGCGCTCCACGACATCTATGTCGGCATCGCTGCTCACATCCACAACGTATGCCGTGATGCGACCATCGTAGTTGAGCAGCCTCTGCACGCGCCCGAGGTCGGTGATGGCCAAGTCGGTGTTAATCTCGGCATTAGCATTTACCACACCTCCGAGGCGTGTCGTGAGGCGCGATATGCCACTTGTCGGCAGTAGCGTGGATAACTGCCTGCGGTTCAGTGCATAGAGTTCTATCTCCGTGCCTATGCCGTAGGCCGCCAACGAGCCCGAGAGCACCGCTCCGAGGATTATGTCGCCGCGACGTATCGACTCCGTGCGTCCATATTGCAGATACGGCTCTATGGGCATCACGTCGAAGTAGGCGCTGTCGACACCGCGAAGCGTGATGGGTATGCGCCGCCCCGCGGATGTGGCGATGACGCTCTGCTCGACGTATGCGGCAACATGCTCCACGCCGTCAATCGTGGCAATGTCGTGGCGCAGGGCGCTATCATCGGTGAGAGTGGCGCCACGCATGGCGACAATCTCTATGTCGGCATCCGATGCTGCCGAGAGGTCGTCAATCGTCCCGCTGAGACCTGCGAACATGCCCAGGAGTATTATCATTGCGGCCGTAGGCACGGCAATGGCAACGAGGCTCACAAAGGCGATGATGTTTATCACCGAGTGCGACTTCGGTGAAAACATATATCGTCGTGCAAACGTACTCCAGAGCATAGCGCTATGGTTGCTACTTGAGAAGGTTGTCTATGTTCTCGATATACTCCAACGAGTCGTCGATAAAAAACTCCAACTCGGGGACAATCTTAAGCTGGTTGCGTATGCGGGCGCCGAGGAGCTTGCGTACCAGCCAATTCTTCTCCTTTATCGCCTCGAGCACCGCCTCGCTCTGCTCGAAGGGGAAGATGCTGATGTATATCTTGGCATACGCCAGGTCGGGCGACACGCGCACTGTCGTCACCGTCACCAACTTACCGCGCAGCGTGTCGGCGAGCTCCTTCTGAAAAATCTCGGCAATGTCGCGCTGAATCTGTCGCGCTATCTTTTGCTGTCTTGTTGAATCCATCGTGTATAATCGTTTTTATTGTTTACTAACGTCGTCCCTGGTTGGGGTTGCCACCTGCCTGGCGTCCGCCACTGCCGGTGTTGGCACCTGTCTGTGCCGAGAAGTTGAAGCTGTCGAGCTTCTTCTCCCTCTTCTTGCGCACAACAAACCACTCGTCGAAGCCTCGCTTGTTGAAGCGCCAGCCCACGGTGAACATCACGTTGATGTTATCTAACGGTGAGCGTAGCGGCGTGTAGTAGAAGGGGTTCTCGCGGCCGTCGGTAGAGTTCGAGTAGTACTTGTTACGGTTCTTCATGATGTCGGAGTAGCCGAAGTTGTACTTGGCCTTGAGGCCAATCTCCACCTGGTGTATCAACACAGCGAAGCCCAAGCCTCCCGAGAGGCCGTAGCCAAAGCGGTTGTCGCGCGGCACCTTCCACTCGTACTTACCTGCAGGGTAGCGGTCGTCCAGATACTCGTAGTGCGACGATATGTTGTACGAGAGCACCACGGCAGCCTCGATAAATATCCTCAGGCGGTTGCGTGCGAGGTAGAAGTGCGGCTGCCACACGAGGGGTAGCATCAGCGTGTTAATCTTACGGTTGTAGTAGTAGTACGTGCGCACCTCCTTCATCTCGCCATCGGCCTGCTCGACGAAGTCCGACGAGTAGGCATAGCCGAAGTTGAAGCCTCGCTCCATATACTCGAGGTCAATACCTACGGCACCGACAAAGCGGGGCTTCTCGCTATAGTAGCGCCACGAGAGGCCGAATGTCTCCGAGCCCCACATCCATTTGGTTATCTCCTCGGGGTAGAAGCGCGCTGTCGCCACGCCCGTGCCTCCCGTCAGCGTCAGCGTATGCTGTGCCGAGGCACGTGTGCTAAAGCCCATGATGGCGATAAGTGCTACAACAGCGCATGTTACTATCTTGTTAGCTCTCTTCATAACTATCGTCCAAATGTTTGGTTGCCATTGAGTCCGCCTGTCGAGCGGCCACCGCCCATGCCACCCATGCCGGTGTTACCTCCGAAGCCGCCCATGCCACCCATGCCGCCCATGCCACCGAAGCCCATGCCCGAGTTCTGGTTGGTATTCTTGTTGGCGTTCTCCTTGCGCTTCTTTTCCATCTCCTCGGCAACCTTCTTCAGGCGCTCGTCCTCGCGGTCGTTGAGCATTTGGATTACCGACTCCATCGTTATCGGTGCAAAGAGCTTATCCATGTCTACGTTGATGTCGAACTCCCAGTTCTCCTTCGTGGCGATGGTCTCTAAGCCCTCCTCGTTCTTGTATATCTCCGAGCGCTCGGGCTGGCGCATGATGACCATGTCGCCCGTGTCCCACTTGCCGTTGGCGTTGAGATCCTCGACAACGCGGAGCATCACGTCACCCGGCGTGACAAACTCCATCTTGTATTTCCCTGCCGTGGCGTTGCGTATCTCCTTCTGTGTCTTACCCTGGGCGTTGGTCAGCTGTAGGATATATCGAGCCTCGGGCTTCGATGTTGTCACGTTGATGTTCACTATGGCGAACTTCTCGGGGTTGGCACCCGTGTATGAGTATTTGAGCGTGTCGTTCTGCTCCTGTGCCACGTTCATGAAGGTGCCCGCGGGGATAAGCAGCTCGTACTTGGCTGACGGCTGCCAGTCGACACGCAGCTGATACTTACGACGGTTAAGCGTGTCCTGGATGAAGTGGAACTCCACATCCTGGGGCTCGGGCATCTGCTCCGAGGTCATCTTGAGCGTTATCGCCGCCGAGTCGAACTTCGTGAGCGGGAAGTCGAAGGTGAGGTCTACATGTTTATCCTTGTGGAACTCTCCCGACGAGGGTATTGAGAGCTTGAAGGGGTTGGGTGGCACGGGCTCCTCCCAGTCGGCTCCCGTCTTTGCCGCCTTCTCGCGCTCCTTGTCTATCCTCTCGCGCTCCTCGCGCTCCTCCTTCGTCTCGACCTTCACCCACGCCAAGCGCAGCTTGTCGGTAGACTCCACGAGGTTGTTTATCGAGTCGTGCTTCATGTACGTTATCGTACCCTTGATGGTGTCGGGCAGCTCCTCGGGGGCTATGTCGAACCATAGCGCCACGGTATCCTTACCCACAGTCTGGGGGTCGTATATAACCCTCTCCGAGGGTATCGAGTCGAAGAGTATCTCCTTAACCTCGGGGTTGGGGGCGCCGAAGTATAGTATCGCCTTGTGACGGTTTACGCGCTCCTGGCCGCTGAGGTTGTGGCGCGCGAACTTACGATCCTTGAACATGCGGAAGTATAGCTGCGGGTCGGCCGAAGGGTAGTGGCGCAACGAGTCGAACCAGATGCTGAAGCCGGGCATCGTCGCGGGGTTGTACGTAGAGTCGAGGAAGCCTATCTGGTCTACCGAGGGCTCATACTCCATGTTGTTGTTCGTATCCTCGAAGGCGTAGATGCGGTAGTCTACGGGCTTGAGGTTCTGTGCGATGAAGATGCCGTTCTTCTCGGCACGTGCTATGACATGGGGCTTGTACTTGAACATCGTCGAGTCCCACTCCGAGGGTTGCTCCACAGAGTCGGCAATGAAGAAGTATATGAACGACTTACTCACGGAGTCGGCCTTGAACGAGTCGGCCGTATATCCCGACATGTACAGCGAGTCTATCTCATTGCCCGTAGAGAATACGTAGCGCATGGCATGCAGCGGGTTGGACTCGTTGTTATCCTGTATCGACGAGCCGAAGTTTATGGCATACGTGGTGTTGGGGCGCAGCGTGTCCTTTATCGTTACGACGATGCCGCGACCGCGACGCACCACCGACGGCTTCTTCTTCATCGCCGGCGAGGTGTATAGCTCCTTCTGCTGGTCTTTTATCTGCACATACTCGTTGAACTCGACATATATCTTCGGCGGATGTAGCGTGTCGATGTTCGTCGTGAAGTTGTCGGGATTCATGTATACAATCACCGGAGGCAGGGTATCCTTGGGCCCTCCCGTCGGTGTCATCGTCGAGGCGCACTTCGTCAGTAGTGCCGCTCCGAAGAGCAACACTATTGCTGCCGAGAGTGTCGTCGTTATGCGCTTTGCTATGTTTGTCCTTGTTCTCATCTCTCTCTGTTGTCGTTACTCTTCGGGCGTAGGCTCCGTGGTGCCACCCTCCGTTCCCTCGCCCGTACCCTCGTCAGGCGTAGGCTCCGGCTCTACGGGGACTAAGGGCTCGCGTACCTCCTCGGGGAAGGGGTTTGTCACATCCCAGCCATTTGCCGAGCCCGACTTACGCCATGCGTAGAGGTGCAGGTGCGTATTCATCGAGGGTAGGTTCATCGGTGTCTCGTAGAGGCGCGTGGCGTAGAGCTTGTTGGTCTTATCCACGATGACAAGGAAGGTGTAGTGCGCCCATAGCTCGAAGGTGAGCTGAAACTCTGCCTCGGGGTCGTACGTGCCCATGATGTCGGGCGAGGTAAGCTGCTCCGACGTGTTATCCGTGTTCGTTATGCAGTGTGCGAGTGCATCCTCCCATGTCGACACCTCCCACTTGCTCCCCTTCTTCACCTTGAAGGCGTAGGCCTCGATGTCGGAGGTGCATTTTAAGATGGGGTCGCTCGCCACGTTCTGCGAGTATAGCGCTATGTGCATGCACGTGCCCTGCTTCTCATCCTTGAAGCAGCCCGTGAGCACCGCCGCGAGGGCTAAAGTAACGCCGATATAAATTAGTCTTCTCATACTTTGTCGTTTACTCCTTTAGGTTGTCGAGCATCTCGCGCGGTGTCGCCCCCAACGCCGGATGCTTAAAGTCGGGCACGACCTCTGCCACAGGGCGCAGGGCGTAGCCACGCTCGGCGAGGAAGTGGTAGGGGATGGTGAGCCTCCTATCGTGAAACGTCTCCGTGCCATAGAAAATTATGTCTATGTCTATCGGTCGTGAGGCATAATCCTCATTTCGCTCCCTCTTTATGCGCGCCTCCTCCTCTCTGTCGCGCCCAAGGAGCGCCTCGATGAGGTTTATGCGTTGCAAGAGGCTGTAAGCATCGAATGTCGTCTCAATCACCACAGCGCGGTTTATAAACCCGCGCTCGGCACTAAAGCCATAGGGCTCGCTGGTGTAGTCCTCGGACCTGCGCAGTATGCGCCCCACCGACATGTTGATGATGCCCGTGGCGCGCTCAATAATCTCCTTGGCCTCAATGTCGTTAGAGCCTAAAAGCAGTGTCACCTCCGTAGCCATCGTGTTACAACCTGTTTATCTGCTTCGACACCGCGAGGGCGAAGTGCGTGAATACTATGCGTGGCGAGCCATTCTGCATTATCTGCATCATGGCGCGCTCTATCTCCTCTACCAGAATCTCAATGTTCTGGTTGCCGATATAGGGGGCAAAGTTACGGCAGAACTTCTCCTCCTCGCCCCAAAGGTAGCTTATCGAGCCGAGGCCCGCGTGGAGCATGTAGCTCTCGCGCAAGAGGCGCACGGCGTGGAGGAAGAACTGGCGCTGACCCTCGCGTGTGAGTGTGGTCATATCGTCGGCCCACTCGAAGAGCTCGAGGTGCTTGTCGTTGTAGCCGAGGCGCATGAGGCGTGTGAAGAGCTCGAACGACTGCTGGCGGCTCTCGTCCGTCTCGCCACGCATCAGCTCGCGGAGCTCCAACATCGAGCCTCCCGCCAAGCGTGCCATGTTGCGTGCCTCGCCCTCGCCCCTACCCTCGGCGCGAGCTATGCCCTCGAGCGTGGGCGTGTCTATGCGCCCCACCGACACCTCCTGTGTGCGTGATGTTATGGTCTGCAATAGCAACTCGGGGTGCTCCGACACAAGGATAAAGAGGGTTTTATCCCACGGCTCTTCCAGAATCTTGAGTATCTTGTTCGCCGCCTCTTGGTTCATAGCCTCGGGCAGCCATATTATCATCGCCTTGTATGGCGACGAGAAGCTCTTGAACTGTAGCTTGCGTATTATCTCCTCCGACTCTTTGGCGGTGATGAGTCCCTTCATCGTCTTGCCGAGGTCGAGCATCGCGTACCACTCCTCGGTGGAGAAGATACCATCCTTCGCGTGCCATATCTCGCGCCACTTGTCGAGGAACATGTCGCTTGTTATAACCTCGTTGCTCTTCTTCTCGCGCTTGTTCACGGGGAATACCCAGTGAAGATCGGGGTGCGCGAGGTCGGCAATCTGACGACACGAGGGGCACACGCCGCACGAGTCACCAGCGTTGCGGTTGGGGCAGAAGAGATACTGCACGTATGCCAGCGCTAAGGGCAGCGTGCCATATCCAGCCTCGCCGGTAAACAGCTGCGCATGGCTCACACGGCCGGCATCTACCTGCTGTGCGAGGCGGCGCTTAAGCTCCTCATGACCTATGATATCCTGAAATCTCATCGCGTAAACTTTCCTATTGCAGCCCTCACGAGCCCTTTAACATCAATCCTCTCGCGCCATACGGCGTATGCTATCGCCACCATGAAGAGTAACACGTTTAGTGCCGTATGTATGTCGTCACTCACACCACCGAGGGCGTACTCCGAGGTGCAGTATATCGCCACGGTGAGCACCACATACTCGCCCATACGCTTAAGGTCGTAGGGTATGGGATAGTGCTTGCGACATAGCGTGTAGCTCCACACCACCATCGCCGCCTCCGCAACAAGCCTCACCCATGCAGCCCCGCGGTAGCCCATCTTCGGCACGAGCACGAAGCTGAGGCCGATGGTCACGGCCAGGCCGAGGAAGGTGATGTAGGCGGCATACTTGGTCTTCTCCTCCCTCTTGTACCAGAACGATAGGTTGAACCATACGCCAGCCAAGACGTTCGATGCCAGAACTATCGGCAGGATGTCTATGCCCTCGCGGAAGTCGCGGCCGACGATGAGGGCAAACACATCGCGGAAGAGCACGATGCCGAGGAAGATGACCATCGATGCCATGATGAAGTACTTCATCGAGGCGGCATTTGCCTCCTTGAACTCCTCCTTCCGAAATCCCGAGAGGAAGAAGGGCTCTGCCGCAAGGCGATACATCTGCGTGAAGAGGGTCATTACCACCGCTATCTTCACTATTGCACCATATATGCCGAGCTCGGCCATCGCCACGGCCTCACCCCCGGGCGTGAGGTACTTAATCATCTGACGGTCGATAAACTCGTTTGCCGTGCCCGCAATGCCACTTATGAGTAGCGGCACGGAGTATACGAATATCTTTCTTAGGAGGGTGCCATCTATGCGCGGGAGTACTCCCCCTGTTGAGGGTAATAACGCTGCGAGGGTCACGATGCTCGCTATGAGGTTGGCGATGAGCACCCAGCCCACACCAAATGTCGTTGAGTAGAGCCCTGCGATGCCGAAGCCTATGGCGAGCCCCACGTTAAGGAGCACGCTGAGGGCCTTGAGCATGACAAAGTGCATAGCGCGCCCCTGCTCGCGTAGGCGCGAGAAGGGTATCATCGTCCACACGTCGACCATAACGATGGCTGCCACGATGGTGACATATTCGGGATGTGCCACGTATGCGGCACCCATCGCACTCGATATGGGGGCGTTGAGGAGCCACACGACGAGGAAGAATACGACAGCGTTTAGCGATGTCACGCCCCATGTTGTTGCAAAGACCTTGCGCTTGCCTTGGGCGATGTCGCCACCCTCCTCCTCGGCACGTGTGGTGAAGCGGAAGTAGCTCGACTCCATGCCCATCGAGAGGAGCACGAGGGCGAAGGGTATGAGGGCGTATATGTCTGTGACGATGCCATACTCCCCCTGATCGAAGATGCGGGTATAGTAGGGCGTAAGCAGATAGTTTAGAAACCTCACCACTATCGTGCTTATGCCATATATCGCTGTCTGTTTCGCTAACTTCTCTAACATTGTCACTTTGCAATACAACGTGGCAAAGTTAGTATTTTATACTAAATTGGCAAAATATTAGTGCCGTAGATGCTAATATTTTGCCAATTTTATCTCTTTTCTTTGGGTTTTCTGCTACAACCTATCGAGTGAGCGTTCGATGATGGTGCAGCACTCGGCGATTTCCGATTCCGTGATGGTGAGGGGTGGCGAGATGCGGAATGCCGTGTCGCAGTAGAGGAACCAGTCGCTCATAATGCCCTCCTCCTTGAATATCTCCATCAGGCGGTAGAGGTACTCCGCCTTGCCAAGTTCCAAGGCGAGTAAAAGTCCCGAGCGACGAATTTTTAATACGCGAGGATGCTTTTTTAAGCGCTCCTCGAACATCGCACCTTTATGCTCAACACTCTCGACAACCTTGTTGTTAACGAGGTAGTTGAGTGCTGCGAGGCCTGCGGCACAACATACGGGATGACCACCAAACGTCGTGATATGTCCGAGGCAAGGATTATGGGTAAAACTATCTAAAAGTTGTCTATTTGCCGCTACGCCACCGAGGGGCATGCCACCACCGAAGGCCTTGGCCAAACATACCACATCGGGGGTGATGTCGTACTTCGTTGCGGCGAACATCGCGCCCGTGCGGCCCATACCCGTCTGTATCTCGTCGAAGATAAGGAGTGCGCCCACCTCCGTGCATCGAGCGCGCAGTGCGCGAAGCCACTCGGGGTTGGGGAGTCGCACGCCCGCCTCGCCCTGCACAACCTCGCAGAGCACGCCCGCGGTACGCTCGGTAATATCGCTGAGGTCGTCGAACGAGTTGAATGTTATGGATTTAACATCGGGGAGCAGGGGACGAAATTCGGCCTTCCACTCCTCGCCCTCGGGTGTTCCCATCATCGACATTGCGCCATGTGTCGAGCCGTGGTAGGCGCGGCGCATAGATATAAGCTCCGTGCGGCCGGTGTAGCGCTTTGCGAGCTTCAGCGCCACCTCGACAGCCTCGGCACCCGAGTTGACGAAGTATACGCAGTCGAGGTTGCCGGGGAGGAGTTCGGCAATGCGGCGGGCATACTCCACCTGTGGGCGCTCGACCATCTCGCCATAGACCATAATGTGCATATAGTCAGCCGCCTGCTGCTGCACGGCGCAAATGACCTCGGGGTTGGCGTGACCCACGTTGCTCACCGATACGCCCGCGACAAGGTCGAAATATCGCTTACCCTCGGGGGTGTAGAAGAACGCGCCCTCGGCACGCTCCACCTCAATCATCATGGGCGAGGGCGATGTCTGCCCCACATGCTCCAAAAACTGCTTACGTAGTATCATAAAGTGCTAATAATCAACTGTTAGTTTTCCATTGCGCTCGGCGCGGCGAAGGATGCCTTCGAAGTCGCGCACCGACGACATCGTCCAGCGTGTGAGGAGTTTTAGCCGCTCATAGTCGTTTAGCTGCCAGTCGTCAACCTGCTGGCGTATGCGCTCCGAGAGCATATATATAAGGATGGCGGCCGAGGCCGAGACATTGAGGCTCTCGACCATGCCGCACATAGGTATCATCAGGAAGTCGTCGGCTGCCGCGATGACCTCGTCCGAGATGCCAGCGTGCTCGGTGCCGAAGACAAGGACAAACTTGCCCTTTGTGACATCGAACGTCTCGGGCGTCACGCTACAGCGGTGGGGCGTTGTCGCCACAATGCGGTAGCCCTCGGCCTTGAGTGCCGCGAGGGCCTCGGCCGTGGTCTCGTGATGCTCGACATCTACCCACTTCTCCGTACCGCGCACGATATTTACCGAGGGGTCGAATTTGCATCTATCCTCGACGGTGTGTATCTGCTGTATGCCAAAGGCCTCGCAGTGGCGCATGATGGCGCTGGCGTTCTGCGGGTGAAACATATTCTCGGTGAGGATGCGCATATAGTGTGTGCGGCTTGCGACGGTGCGGTTGAGCACCTCCCTGCGCTCCTCGGTGATAAACTGTGTCATGTAGTCGAGGCGCTCGCGGAGCCATGCCTCGCTATGCTCCTCGGTGCGTAGTCTACTTGCGATATTTGTCATCTTCGTCCAATATTTTCAGGTAACTATCGTAGCGCGACCATGCCACGCGCCCCTCCTTTACGGCCTCCTGCACGGCACACCCGGGCTCGTGCGTATGTGTGCAGTTGTAGAAGCGGCAGTCGGGAGCCAGACGCATCATCTCCGGAAAGTAGCGACATAGCTCCTTGCCGTCGATGTCGATAAGGCCGAAGCCCTTGATTCCAGGGGTGTCTATTATATAGCCACCCTCGATGGGGTACATCGTCGAGAAGGTGGTGGTATGCTTACCCTTGTGGTGGCTCTCGGAGATGTCGCCCGTGCGTATGTCGAGCGTAGGGTCTATGGCGCCCACAAGTGTCGATTTACCCACGCCCGAGTTACCCGCCACGAGTGTTGTGTGGTCGGCAAGCATCGCGCGTATCTCCTCGACACCCTCGCCCGTAAGGGATGATAGGCGCAGCACCTCATACCCCGCATCGCGGTATATGGCTGTAAACTCGGCTGCCTCCTCGGCTGCCTCGCCCGTGAGCGTGTCGGCCTTGCCGAGGACGATGCTTACGGGTACCTTGTACGCCTCGCACGTGACGAGAAAGCGGTCGACAAACTCCTTGGGTGTCGCGGGTGAGTGGAGTGTGACGATAAGCAGTGCGCGGTCTACGTTTGCGGCGATGATGTGCGACTCCTTCGATAGGTTCGAGGCGCGGCGTATCACGTAGTTGCGGCGTGGCACGATGGCGACGATGGCGCTGCTATCACCATCGGGCTCGACGACGACCCTATCGCCCACGACCACGGGGTTTGTCGAGCGCACACCCTTAAGGCGCAGGCGGCCACGTATGCGGCAGTTGAGGAGGCCATGCTCCGTTGCCACCTCGTACCAGCTGCCCGTCGCGCTTATGACGATGCCCTCGATGCTCTTCGTTGTGCTATCCTCTCTCATCGGCTGCTATGTTTACGGCTATCTCCATCATCTCCTCCTTGAAGTCGTCGAGGCCCGGGCACAGCGTGTCGCCCATAGATGCTAAGGGCATGAACAGTCGTGACTCGTTGAGCGTGTCGTAGTCTATGTATCGGGACTCGAAGTATTCGCGCATCGAGATGTCTTTGTTCTCAATCTTCTCGACATACTCCGCGCGCTCCTCGGGGCTAAGATTTTGAGCACCAAGTTCTAATAGTTTGTCGGTGCGCACCTCGCCAATGTTGGCAGTGCGGAATAGCGAGCATCCCACGGAGGTGATTACGACCATCGCCACGAGGGCTAAGGCGGCACCTAAGAGCGAGTCTACGTTGCGCAGGAAGTCCCAGAAGAGTATCTTCCTAAGCAGCGGGGCTATGATCCACACCACGAGCCACGCGCCCACGATGATGATGACAAAGCCTATGATGTAGGCGAGGCCCGGGTCGTCGCTAAACGAGGCGCCTATCTGGCCCGCAAACTCCGGGGCGATGAGTATGGCGATGTAGAGGGCCACAAGCTGGCATAGCTGCACAACAAAGCCTCGGCGCCACCCCATGACAAGGGCAACGAGGGCGACAATGGCGATGATAATATCTATAATCATTATCCTTCGAGGGTATTATTATTTTCGCACGAAGGTACGAAATTTTTTCTTTATTCGTATATTTGCAACGTAAAATATGACTATGATGTGTAAGCGAACAATACTATCTATCCTTGTGGCGCTCTCGGTGGCGCTCGCAGCCACGGCTGCCGAGCCTACGCGCACCACGTACAACATCAACGACAACTGGAACTTCTACTACGCCACGGATGCCGATGCTGCCAACGCTACGACCGTTGCGTTGCCCCACACGTGGAATGTGGAGTGTCGCGAGGGCGACTACCTGCGTACCACGGCAAACTATACC
Organism: Alistipes sp.; assembly: GCA_017451685.1. Lineage (GTDB taxonomy): Bacteria > Bacteroidota > Bacteroidia > Bacteroidales > Rikenellaceae > Alistipes. The sequence continues at coordinate 53,103 of JAFTNV010000017.1, read as the reverse complement.
CGCGAGATGTATATCCCGCAGCTTTGGGAGGGGAGGCGCCTCTTCCTGCGCTTTGGCGGTGTGCAGAGCATGGCCGACGTCTTTGTCAATGGCTGCTACGTGGGCTCGCATGCCGGAGGCTTCACCGCCTTCACGCTCGAGATTACCGATAAAGTGAGGTTTGGTGCCGATAATTTTCTGCGTGTCGTCGTGTCGAACGGTATGCGTAGCGACATCCTCCCCACCTCGGCAGATATAGACCTCGCGGGTGGCATCTACCGCGATGTGGAGCTGTTGGTCACGGGCGAGAATATAATCTCACCCCTCAACCACTCGACCGACGGTGTCTATGTCGTGCAGCAGAGCATCACCGAGGATGTCGCCAAGGGTGTCGTTCGCGTGTATGTGTCTACCCCCTCGATGGATCATGCCACGGTGACGATGCGCATCGTGGGTGACGACGGCTACGAGGTAGACCATCGCGTTGTGCGCAACGCCAAGCTCGTTGAGGGACGCCCCATTGACCTCCCCTTCGAGTTCGCTGCGCCTAAACTTTGGAGCCCCGCCTCGCCTACGCTCTACCGCGTGGAGGTGGCGCTGGGCGATGTGCGCAACCCCGAAGATGAGATAAGCATCACCACGGGCTTCCGCAGTATCAGTGTTAGCGAGGATAACAGACTATGTATCAATGGCGTGCCCGTTGCTGTGCGTGGCGTAAATATGGCGCACGACAGGATGTATAAGGGCACGGCCGTGTCGCATGACGACATGGATGCCGACCTCGATATGGTTGCCGACATGGGGGCTAATGCCATACGCTCGCTCTACGGCCCGCATGCGCAGTCGGTGTACGAGCGTTGCGATAGGGAGGGTATGCTCGCGTGGGTAGATATGCCCTTTGGTCGCTCGCCACTGTCGTTCACGGATATATGCTACTACCCATCGCAGCCCTTCCGCGATAATGGCTTCAAGCAGTTGGAGGAGATTGTAGCTCAGAATATGAACCACCCCTCGGTCGTCATGTGGGGCCTCTTCGAGCAGGTGTGGCAACGTGGCGATGATGTTGTTGCGTATGTGGGTGAGCTGAACGAGCGTGCTCATAACCTCGACCCCTCGCGACTGACGGTGGGTTGCAGCAACACAGATGGCGACATTAACTTTATCACCGACCTCATCGTCTTCCGTCAGAGTGTGGGATATATGAAGGGCTCGGTCGAGGATGTTGCGGTGTGGTGTAATATGCTATCATCCAACGAGTCGTGGGGCGATATGCGCTATGGTGTATGCTATGGTGAGGAGGGCAGTGTGAAGCACCACACGGAGGCTGTCGAGCGTGCCCAGCGCGGTACGCGCCGCCACCCCGAGCGCCGACAGACATATATGCACGAGCGCTATGCCGCCATCACCCGCGAGGCAGACATCTTCTGGGGTGTATGGCTCAGCAATATGTTCGACTACGCCTCGTCGCGCCGCACCGAGGGTCTTAATCAGTCGGGCATCGTGGCCTACGACCACGCAACCAAGAAGGATGCCTACTACCTCTACCGCACGCTATGGAACGACGACGAGCCTACGCTGTATATCCCCGAGCGTCGTTGGACGGAGCGCCGTAGCGTAAATCAAACAATCAACGTATATAGTTCGGAGGGTACGCCCACGCTTATTGTTGGCACCGATACGGTGGCTGTACGCCGTGTTGCCGAGGGTCAGTATCGTGCCGACTCGCTCGTGCTCAACGGACACGTTGTCGTCACGGCCATAGATAGCCTTGGCATACTGCGCGATAGCATCGTGCTTAACGTGGGCCGTAGCACATTTCTTCGATAGTCTAAAAGAGTTCCAACTGCTCGGGTGCGGTGTTGAACGACAGGCGATGATAGGGTGTGAGACCGTATTGTCGTATCGCAAGGCGGTGCTCGCGCGTGGGGTAGCCCTTATTCCTGTCCCAGCCATAGGCGGGATACTCCTTGGCTAAGCGCATCATATACTCATCGCGGTGGGTCTTGGCAAGCACCGAGGCTGCCGCGATGTTGGCATACTTACCGTCGCCCTTGACGATGGTGCGCCACGGTATCGTGAGGTCGGTATGAAAGCGGTTGCCGTCGATGACGACAAACTCGGGCTGCGGAGATAGAGCCTTGATTGATAGATTCATACCCTCGATTGAGGCGTTCAGGATGTTTATCTTGTCGATGCGCTCGGCCGTGACCTCCTCGACATGCCACGCTATGGCCTCGCGCTCGATAATCTCGCGCAGGATGTCGCGACGACGCTCGGTCATCTGCTTCGAGTCGTTGAGCAGCGGGTGGTGGAAGTCGGGTGGAAGAATCACCGCTGCAGCAAACACCGAGCCGGCAAGGCATCCGCGCCCCGCCTCGTCACACCCCGCCTCGATAAGCTCCCTCTGGAAACAACTCTCTAACATACCTCCTTACTTTTGCTCCGAGGCACTCTCCTCGCGCTGATAACACTTGTTGTCGGGCGTGTAGCCATCCTCGCCAAACGTGCGGGCATAGCGCAACATAGCCTCACGCACGGTGATGCCCGTGTCGTGCAGTGCGGTGGCAACCACATCCTTGTCTATGTAGTTCTCGGCAACGTAGTTACACATCGCTACGCGGTATTTGCGTGGTGCGAGGTTGTGTTGTATGCCTATGGCATCGGGGCTCTCCGCAGGCTCCTGGCCGAGGATGATGGTGTACTCAAGGTCGGAGCGGAAGTATGGGTAGTGTGACTCCTTATCGGGGCTCTCGGGCGTGCCGTTGTTGTACTTCGCAATGATGAAATGCTCAATCTCGGCGGGTGTCATCTCGCCAATGTATATGGTCGAGAGGAAGGGGTCGTTGTTGAGGATGTCCACACGCTTGATGTCGCCCTCCGTAAAGCCGTCAAGACGTACGCCCCCGTAGTGGTATATCGTCACCTCGGGCACAAAACCCTCGGGGTAGGGGTACGTGGCGAGGGCTGCGATGGTGAAGTTCGACACGCCCTCCTTCGTTGCGGGGCTTGTGGCGATGGCCTCGACGGTGTTTAGCGCGGGGTCGCTCAACTTAAGTTCGGCAACCATCGTGGCAATGCGCTCGTCGGCAGCGACATCGGCCATGTTGAGTTGCGTGTAGGTGATAGATTCAATCGCCCCTTCGCGTAGCGCGATGTCGGCAATGGTCACGTAGCGTATATTCTTGTTGTTCTGCGAGATATAGGTGTCGTTGACATACCCGCCATAGATGTCGTGGCTGTGGCCTCCGGCAATCCAATCGTACGCGGGCTTGCGCTCGGCTAAGCGACGGTCGTTGTCGAGGCCCATGTGCGAGAGGAGCACCGTGAAGTCGCTCTCGGGGAGCGTGGTGCACAGCTCGTAGGCGGTGTCGCAGTCGGGCGTGAAACTAAAGTCGACATACGAGCGGTCGCCACCCAAGGGGCGCCCTCCGCCATCGGTGTCGACAACGCCGGCAAAGCATATATCTAAGCCTTCAACGGTTATTGTCGTGTATGGCTGGATGCGTGTGTCGCCCGTGAGGTCGGTCATATTCGAGCACACCCACTCGAACTCCGCGGCCTCGAGCATCGCGTAGAGCACCGTGTGGCCCTTGTCGAACTCGTGGTTGCCGAGTGTGGCGACATCGTAGCCCACCTCGTTCATCAGCTCGATGATGGGCAGCCCGGGGGCTGTGGCATCGTCTACATAGGCATTTCCCGTCACGCGGTCGCCTGAGTCTACGAGGATAACCTCGCCCTTAGCCTCATACTCCGCGACGATGGTTGCGAGCTTAGGCATGGCATCTATCGTGGCGTGTATGTCGTTTGTCGAGATAATATATACGTGGCGCGTGTCGTTCTCTTTGTTGCATCCCGCAAGGAGTGACACAAGGAGCAATGATGTGATAAAAAATGATAATTTTCGCATAAGTTATCGTGTTAAATTGCTTCAAAGTTACAAAAAATTACTATCTTTACACACAATTTTAATTAAAAAAGGGTAGACGATGGCTCATACGGTAGAATTGCGCTTGGTGAATAATGGCGCTGTGATAGGCGTGGAGATGGGCTCAACGCTTATGGAGGTGCTCCAGACGGTAGCGTTGGAGCAGCCCTATCCTATGCTTGCTGCGAGGGTGAATAATCGTTATAAGGAGCTCAGCTATCGCATATATAAGCCCGTCACGGTGGAGTTCTTCGATATGCGCCACTATGAGGGTTATAGGGTCTATCAGCGAACCTTGTCCTTCGTCATGCAGAAGGCCTCGTTGGAGCTCTACCCCGAGCGTAAGTTGCGCATACGCCACTCGCTCGGCAACGGCTTCTATGCCGAGTATGACGATAGGCGCCCCCTTACGGCGGAGGATGCCACACTGCTGAAACTACGCATGGAGGATGTCGTTGCTCGCAACCTTGCCATCACGCGCACGAAGCGCCTGGCCGAAGATGTGGCCAAGGAGTACGCTGCGTATGGCTTCGACGACAGGCTCGAGCTGCTCAACACGCGCCCGCACCTCTACCGCACCGTGAACCACCTTGGCGACATGCCTGGTTACTTCTACGGTGCTCTTGCTCCCTCGTCGGCATACGTCGCTCGCTTCGACATCGTGCCCTACTACAACGGCTTCTACGTGGCGCTGCCGTCGCGCGAGAACCCCGAGCAGCTCACTACGGCCATAAACCACGATAAGATGTTCGACATCTTCCACGAGTATCAGCGCTGGATAGATATCATGGGCGTGCCCACCGTCGGCGACCTCAACCGTCGCGTGATGGAGGGCGACGGCTCGGAGCTTATAAAGATAGCCGAGGCGTTCCACGAAAATAAGATAGCATCCATCGCCCGCGCCATTGCCGAGGCTAACGCTGAACGTGGCGTGCGCATGGCGCTTATCTCAGGCCCCTCGTCGAGTGGTAAGACGACATTCTCGAAGCGCCTCGGCGTGCAGCTGCGTGTCTTAGGCCTCGACCCCGTGCTCATAGCCCTCGACGACTACTTCGTCGACCGCGACAAGACACCCATGGGCGAGGATGGCAAGCCCGACTTCGAGGCACTTGAGGCTATCGACCTCGACACGTTGAACGACCACCTGCGCCGCCTGGCTAATGGCGAGAGTGTGGAGATTCCGCGCTACGACTTTATCTCGGGCAAGCGCCAGTGGCACGACAAGCCGTTGCAGCTCGGCCCGCGCTCGATACTCATCCTCGAGGGCATCCATGCGCTCAACCCGCGCCTTACGCCCGGCATTGCCGATGGCCAGAAGTTTAAGATATACATCTCGTGCTTCACCTCCGTGGCTATGGATAATTTCTCGCGCATACCGACGACCGACAACCGCCTGCTGCGCCGCACTATACGCGACAATGCCACACGTGGCAACGATGCTCTGAGGACACTCGCGATGTGGCCATCGGTGCGCAGGGGCGAGGAGCGACATATCTTCCCCTATCAGGAGAATGCCAACGTGATGTTCAACTCGTCGCTCTTCTACGAGATATCGGTGTTGCGCGCCATTGCCGAGCCCGTACTCCGCGAGGTGCCCGACACGGCACCGGAGTATGCCGAGGCACGACGTATGCTCAAGTTCCTCGATAACTTCGTGCCCATAGCCCCCGACGAAATACCGCCCACCTCGCTCCTTCGCGAGTTTATCGGTGGCAGCTCATTTAAGTACTGACAAGTAGATAACATAAAACCAAAAACAACTAATAAACATTAAGACTAATGAAAACCTTTGACAGCTTTGTAGACCGTCACACAGGTCTAAATTCTAAGGATGATTTAAGCCAGATGCTTGCAACGATTGGCGTAGCATCGGTTGAGGAGCTCTTGCAGCAGGTTATCCCCCAGAATATACGCCTTAAGAAGGCTCTCGACCTCCCCGAGGCTATGAGCGAGTATGAGTATGCAGCACATATCGCGGAGCTTGCAGCGAAGAACCGCACGCTGCGCTCGTTCATCGGCATGGGCTACTATCCCAACGTAGTCCCCGCCGTAGTGTCGCGTAACGTATTCGAGAACCCCGCATGGTATACCTCGTACACGCCCTACCAGGCCGAGATATCACAGGGCCGCTTGGAGGCGTTGCTCAACTACCAGACAGCCATCCTCTCGCTCACGGGCATGGAGGTGGCCAACTGCTCACTCCTGGACGAGGCTACGGCTACGGCCGAAGCCATGCTTATGATGTACGCCTTGCGCTCGCGCGAGGCCGTGAAGCAGGGTCGCAACCAGCTCTTCGTGGACGAGAATATCTTCCCGCAGACCCTCGATGTGCTCCTCACACGCTCGGAGCCCTTCGGCATAGAGATTATACGTGACGACTTCGCCACGTACGAGTTTACGGGCAAGGAGTTTGGTGCCATCGTGCAGTTCCCCGCAGCCAATGGCGAGGTGCGCGACTATGCAGCCTTTGCAGCTAAGGCTCACGAGGCGGGTGCTCTTGTTACGGCTACTGCCGACCTCCTCGCATTGGCGCTCTTGAAGGCCCCCGCAGAGTGGGGTGCCGACATCGCCGTGGGTACATCGCAGCGCTTAGGTTGCCCCATGGGCTTTGGTGGCCCCAGCGCAGGATATATGGCTACGCGCGATGCTTACAAGCGTAACATGCCCGGCCGTATCATCGGTGTATCGGTAGACCGCCTCGGTAATAAGGCGCTCCGTATGTCGCTCCAGATGCGCGAGCAGCATATCAAGCGCGAGAAGGCTACGTCGAACATCTGTACCGCACAGGCGTTGATGGCGTCGATGGTGGGCTTCTACTGTATATATAATGGTAAGGAGGGCTTGCAGCGCGCAGCACTCAACGCCCACACCGCTGCCGTGACGGTTAAGGAGGCACTCGAGGCTATGGGCTACGTGGTACGCACGAAGGCTACGTTCGACACGTTGGAGGTCGAGGCTGAGGCTTCGGTTGTTCAGGATGCAGCTCTCGCCCGTGGCATCAATATGTTCTACCCCGCGGATGACTGCGTGCGCATGTCGTTCGACGAGGTTACTACCGACCAGGAGATTCAGACCGTCGTAGATATCTTTGCCGAGGCACGTGGCAAGAAGGCTAAGGCCGTGAAGCGTGTTGAGGTGGCGAAGATTGCCCCCGAGGTTAAGCGCGAGAGCGACTTCTTCACCGAGAGCGTATTCAACGCCTACCGCACCGAGACCGAGATGATGCGTTATATCAAGCGCCTCGAGTTGCGCGACATCTCGTTGATGAACTCTATGATATCGCTCGGCTCATGCACCATGAAGCTCAACGCTGCGCAGCTCATGCAGCCACTGTCACTCGCCGGCTTCCAGAACGTACACCCCTTCGCTCCCGAGGATCAGACCGAGGGCTACCGCGAGCTTATCGCCAACCTCGAGGGCTACCTCGCAACAATCACGGGCTTTGCGGGCTGTACACTCCAGCCTAACTCGGGTGCTGCGGGTGAGTATACCGGCCTTATGATTATTCGCGCCTACCACCAGAGCCGTGGCCAGGGCTACCGTAACATCATCCTCATCCCCTCGTCGGCACACGGCACTAACCCCGCATCTGCTGCTATGGCGGGCATGAAGATTGTCATCGTGGCGTGCGACGAGAATGGTAACATCGACGTTGACGACCTCAAGAAGAAGGCCGAGGAGCACGCCTCGGAGCTCTGTGGCTTGATGGTTACGTACCCCTCAACTCACGGTGTCTTCGAGAGCCGCATCCGCGATATCGTAGATGCAGTACACGATGCCGGTGGTCAGGTATATATGGATGGTGCCAATATGAACGCACAGGTGGGCCTCACTAACCCCGGATATATCGGTGCCGATGTGTGCCACCTCAACCTGCATAAGACCTTCGCCATGCCTCATGGCGGTGGTGGCCCCGGTGTAGGCCCCGTATGTGTCGCTGAGCACCTTGTTAAGTTCTTGCCTACGCACTCACTGTCGGAGACCGGTGGCCAGGAGGGTATCACTGCCGTGTCGTCATCACCTTGGGGCTCGGCAATGTTGCTCCCCATCACCTACGGCTATATCCGCATGCTCGGCTTCGAGGGCTTGCGTCGCTCTACGGAGATGGCCATCGTCAATGCCAACTATATGTCGTCGGCATTGAAGGATGAGTACCGCACATACTACTCTGGCGAGACGGGCCGCGTGGGTCACGAGATGATTCTCGACCTCACACGCTTCAAGCACGACTATAACATCGACTGTGGCGATATCGCTCACCGCCTTATGGACTACGGCTACCATGCTCCTACACTCTCATTCCCCGTGCATGAGACCCTTATGGTTGAGCCTACGGAGTCGGAGTCTAAGGCCGAGATGGACCGCTTCATCGAGGCTCTCGTGAAGATTAAGCGCGAGTGCGAGGCTGCTGCTGCAAGTGGCAATGCCGACAATGTCGTAGTGAACGCTCCGCATACTGCCCGCGAGCTCGCCGGCGAGTGGAGCCACCCCTACACACGCGAGGAGGCTGCCTTCCCCTTGGAGTGGATTGGCGAGGCTAAGTTCTTCCCCTACGTTACAAAGATCGACAATGGCTATGGAGATCGTAATCTTGTGTGCCGCTGCACAGAGTAATTTAGCGTGATAAGCCGTAATCTGCGGCACATCCCTAAAAGTAAGAATCCTCGGGCTGTACGTTTATGTACTATCCCGAGGACTCTTCTTTTGTGATGCGCCACATCTCACGGCTTCTGACGCTAAATTTGTCGTACACACCGTGCCGTACTAAATATATAAACTCATAGAAACCCATAGCCCACCTTAAACTATAAAACGCCCTTCAGCATTGTCGTTACAACAAAAAGGGTTATCTTTGTGATGTGAACGAACAAAAAGCAAATACCGAGTTATTGACACCCGAGGCTGTGCTTAAGCAGTGGTGGGGCTACGAGGCGTTTCGTCCCAAGCAGCGCGAGATTATCGATGCGGTGCTTGCGGGGCGTGACACCCTTGCGCTTATGCCCACGGGTGGTGGTAAGTCGCTAACGTATCAGATACCGGCGCTCATGTCCGAGGGTCTTACTATTGTCGTAACGCCCCTCATAGCGCTGATGAAGGATCAGGTGGATCAGCTCACACGCCGAGGCATATCGGCCGTGGCGGTACACTCGGGCATGGACTCACGGCGCATAGAGATAGCCTTAGACAACTGCACCTATGGCGATGTGAAGCTCCTATATATTGCCTCCGAGCGCCTTACGACGGATGCCTTCCGTGTACGCCTGAGACGCATGAAGATTGCCATCATCGCCGTAGACGAGGCACACTGCATATCGCAGTGGGGCTACGACTTTCGCCCCTCGTATCTGCGCATCGCGGAACTTAGGGAGTATGCCCCAGATGCCACGGTGTTGGCACTCACGGCATCGGCAACGGGGCGCGTAGCGCGGGATATAATGTTTCACCTCGGCTTCCGTGGCGAGCATATCATACGCACGAGCTTCGCGCGACCAAACCTCTCGTACGTGGTGCGCGAGGTGGAGGATAAATACGAGCATATACTACGCATCCTACGCAATGTCGAGGGCTCGGGCATCGTATATATGCGCACACGCGAGGCGTGCGAGCAGCTGGCGGAGAAGCTCAAGGCGGACGGCATAAGCGTTCAGTTCTATCATGCGGGCCTCCCCACCATGGAGCGCTCGATACGCCAGGATGAATGGCTCGCTGGCAACGTGCGCGTGATGGTTGCGACGAATGCCTTTGGCATGGGTATCGACAAGGCCGATGTTAGGTTCGTTATCCACTATGCGCCGTGCGACTCGCTCGAGGCGTACTATCAGGAGGCGGGGCGTGCCGGGCGTGATGGTCGTCGCAGCTATGCCGTGATGCTATATACGAAGGACGACCTCGAGAAGCTAACCTTCTTCTTCAAGGCCGAGTTTCCGCCCATCGAGGATGTCAAGCGCATCTACGAATTGGTGTGCAGCTACCTTCAGGTAGCCATAGGCGATGGCGCGGGGGCATCGTTTCTCTTCAACATCTACGACTTCTGCCACACCATGCACCTATCCTACGGCCGTGTGACGAGTGCCCTCAAGATATTGGAACTCAACGGTCTCCTCACGCTCCTTGATGAACAAGATAACCCTGCGCGACTGATGTTCATGTGTAGTCGCGACGCGCTCTATAAGCTCAATGCCGGAGGTAACGACATGGATGCTCTGCTTCGGGCGATACTGCGCACCTACAACGGTGTCTTTACCACCTTCCGATATATAGACGAGCTACTATTAGCCTCCGTGGCCAACCTCACGCCCGAGCGCGTACACGACCTGCTGGCCATGCTTTGGCGCATGAGGGTGATACGTTACATCCCCGCCTCGCGCTCGCCGATGCTCTTCTTCGACAGCGAGCGCCTGCCCACGGCCGATGTATATATCTCGCCCGATAGCTACAGCCGTCGCTATGACATAGCCCTCGAGCGCACGCAGAGCATGTTGCGCTATGCGCAGAACGTAGACGAGTGTCGCAGTAGCATCATCGAGCATTACTTTGGCGACGAGGAGGCACAGCCCTGTGGCGTGTGCGATGTGTGCCTGGCCAGACGACAACGAAAGACGGACACCCAAACTCTCGATGATGCCATCATTAACGCGCTGGATGGTAGCGTGTTAAGCGTAAAAGAGTTGGTTGCCAAGGTGGGAGGTAAGGATAGTGTTGTGGTCGATAGGGTAGATAAAATGGTTGCCGAGGGAAAAATTTCGCTCGACCTAAGCGGTAAACTAAAAATTAATCGCTAACTTTGTAAGATTAAAGGTTGAAAGGTAGATGGCATTTCAGAGCACCATAGATAACGATAGCGTTGCGGCATTGCCGGCAGCCCTCTTTGCGGGGCGCATTGTCGTCGTTGACAGGGAGGAGCTTGTCGAGGCGGCATGTGCCGACCTTGCGCGCCACGACATGATAGGCTTCGACACCGAGACACGCCCCTCGTTTCGTGCCGGCGTGTCGTATAAGGTGGCGCTATTGCAGCTCTCCACGCCCGAGGTGTGTTACCTCTTTCGCCTAAACCGCATACGCTTGGACAACCGCATCCTCAAGATTCTCGGCTCGCGACGTATCCTCAAGGTGGGGGCTGATGTTGCGGGCGACATACGCTCGTTGCACGCCCTGCGCGACTTCAAGGCCGACGGCTTTGTAGACCTGCAACGTGAGGCTGTGCGCTGGGGCATCGAGGAGAAGAGCCTGCGTAAGCTCTCGGCCATAGTCCTCGGCAAGCGCATATCCAAGGCGCAGAGGCTGAGTAACTGGGAGGCGGGTACGCTGACGCTACAGCAGCGTGAGTATGCCGCTACGGATGCGTGGGTATGCCCGCATATATTGGAGGCCATGCAACGCGAGGCACAGCCCGCGGGGTCGCTCACGATAATATCGAGCACGGGGGCGGAGGAGGCTGAGAGTGCTAAGCGCACGAAGCATCGCCGCGCGCTTCATCGCCGCCGTGGGGGTAAAACAACGAGTAGAGAAAACGAAGCATAGATATGAGTAACAAGGAGAGATTAGCCGTAGTACACCTTCGTCGTGGCAAGGAGGAGTCGCTGGAGCGCCGCCACCCGTGGATATTCTCGGGGGCGATAGACCATATCGCCGAGGGCGACAAGAACCTTGTCGAGGGTGATGTCGTAGATGTTGTGACGAAGCAGGGCGAGTTTATCGCCCATGGTCACTATCAGATAGGCTCTATTGCCGTGCGTGTGTTGAGCTTCGAGCGCGAGGCTATCGACCAGGTGTGGTGGGACAACCGCGTGGCCATGGCTAAGGGTGTGCGCGATGCTCTCGGCATGACCGAAAACAAGGCTACGACATGCTACCGCCTGATACATGGCGAGGGCGACCTATTGCCCGGCCTTGTTGTCGACATCTATGGCCGTGTGGCCGTTGTGCAGTGCCACTCTGTCGGCATGTACCGCGAGCGACAGATGATTGCCGAGGCTATACGTCGCGCCTATGGCGACGGCATCGAGGCGATATACGACAAGAGCTCGCAGACGCTACCCTTCAAGGCCGACCTCGGAGCTATCGATGGTTATCTCTGGGGACGTGCCGAGACCGCAAAGAGCATCGTCTTAGAGAATGATATGCAGTTCTACGTAAACTGGGAGGAGGGACAGAAGACGGGATTCTTCATCGACCAGAGGGAGAATCGCGACCTTGTGCGCCAGTATGCCCGTGGCCGTAAGGTGCTCAACACCTTCTGCTATACGGGCGGGTTCTCCGTTGCAGCACTCCGTGGTGGCGCCAAGGAGGTGGTGTCGATAGACCTCTCGGAGCGTGCCGTGAAGCTCGCTGAGGAGAACGTGGAGCTTAACTTCGGTGCCGATGCTCCGCATAGGGCCATAGCAACGAATGCCGTGGAGTATCTCCGCAACATAGACGACAGCTACGACCTCATAATCCTCGATCCGCCCGCCTTTGCGAAGCATCATAAGGTGCTTGGCAATGCGTTGCAGGGCTACAAGAAGATTAACGCACGTGCGCTGGAGAAGATACGCCCGGGAGGCATACTCTTCACCTTCTCGTGCTCGCAGGCCGTGAGCCGTGAGCTCTTCCGCACGACGATATTCACGGCTGCGGCGATTGCCCACCGCAAGGTGCGCATCATAGGTCAGCTCACGCAGCCTGCCGACCACCCGATAAACATCTACCACCCCGAGGGTGAATATTTGAAGGGCTTGGTAGTATATGTCGAGTAGAGAACGATAAACTAAAAATATAGACAACGGATGAAACGAGTGATGATTATTGTTGTGGCGGCCATAGCCTCTGTGGCGTGCTGCAACCGTGGGGGTGAGGGTGTTGTTATCAACGAACAGGACCACGAGAATATGGCCTACGACAAGAGCTACGAGCTTGCAGAGAGGGTTGTTAGTGCTACCTCGTACGAGGAGTATCAGGCTGCTGCCGAGGAGCTTCGTGCCTACGAGGAGGCCTTTCGCACGCAGATAGGTGGCACGTCGTACCTTATCTTTTTGGAGGAGAGTAACGCAGTTCTTAACCAGATTTAACCCGTGAAGCTATGAAGAAGAGTAGAAAGAGCCGTTTTATGCTTGCGTGTGGCTATGTAGCCTTTGTTGTGTTGCTGCTGTTGGGTACACGCTGTGAGTCGAGGGTGCATATCACTACGCCCGAGCGCGATGCTAAACATATCGCCGAGATGGCCGAGCTGGCACATAGCGAGGCTGAGCTTAAGGCTGTGGAGAAGATGCGTGCCAACTATGAGCAGGCATACCGCAAAAGTTATGGTGGCGCTAAGGCACTCTATTTCCGCTCGTTGGTAGACCCCATCCTTGATGCTGCGGGCGACCGCCGCGAGGTGTACGCTGCCGAGGAGGCATACCTCGCAGCGCAGCAGGGGGCCTTCAGTGATAAGCTGCGCGATATGGATAAGGCGTGGACTATGGAGCTCGGTAGCGATGCCGATGTCGTTGCCACGATTGAGCGTAACGATGCTACGATAGAGGCTAAGAACGCGGAACTCGCAACGCTTATTGCGGAGAATGAGCAGCTTGCTGTGGATATTATCGAAGCGGGCTACCCCGAGGATATGCTCAATAAGATTGGCGAGCTTGAGGCTAAGATTGAGAGTAAGCGCGAGGAGATTGCCGATGTGGAGTACGCCAACGAGATAGTACGCCTTGCCTACCGCCTACAGCGTGGCGAGGAGCTTGTCATTGTAGAGCCGGAAGCAGAGATTGAGGTTGTCGAGGAGGTGATGTAACCGTAATATGTAGATAGTAGACGAGGGCATTCCTTTATCGGGATGCCCTCGTCTATTTGCTATTTATGTTCCGTGGCGGGTATGCCAAGCACACCCTTAAGGTTCTTTGCCCACTTATGCTGGGCGCGCATAACCTGCTCGACGATATCGCGCACGGCACCGTGGCCACCGTCGTACTCCGACACGTAGCGCGAGGCTTCGATAACCTCCGAGGCGGCATCCGCGGGACATACCGGTATGCCCACCATGCGCATACATTCGAGGTCGGGGATGTCGTCACCCATATATATCACATTCTCGGCAGCAATGCCATTGTCGGCAAGGAACTCGCCGAGGGCGGCCGTCTTATCCATGCAGTTGAGGTACATGCGCGTGACGCCTAACATCTCAAGGCGGCGGCGTAGCATCTCGCCACGACCACCCGAGATAACGCATATCTTCATGCCCTCGCGTATCGCCGCAGCAATGGCATAGCCATCCTTGGCATTGTAGCGACGTATAAAGTCGCCATCGGGCGTGGGGATGATGCCACCATCGGTCATAACGCCATCGACATCAAGCACAATAGCCTCGACAAGTGCTACATCTTCTTTGAAGTTTCCCATATACTCTGTGTTAAATAGTTATATATCTCTCTCTTGGTGTCATCGTCCTCGAGCATCGCCATGTGGCGCTCGATAGTCGCCCTATCACCCCTCTGTGCGGGGCCTGTCTGCACGCTACGTGGGTTGGCCGAGGCGATAGCCTTGGCTGCCGTCTCGCGGATTATAGGTCTTAATATCTCGAAGTCGAGCCCCTCGCCGGCAACAATATCCGCGGCCGTGGCGTAGAGGTGGTTGACGAAGTTGTTCACAAAGACACCCGCGAGGTGGAGCCTACGTCTACGCTCCGTGTCGGCCACATTGGCATTGAGACCCATGCGCTCGGCAAGGTCGCGCAGACGGTCGTATGTCGCCTCGCTGTCGCCCTCGATAAATATGGGAGCACCCTCTATTGCCTCGTGGCGCCCCATAGAGAAGCTCTGCAACGGGTAAAATACACCGCGCCCTCCCTTACGCTCGGGGATGGCCACGAGGGGCACGCTCCCTGCCGTATGTGCCACAAGGGCCTCGGGCGGAAAGGCTACGCTCGTTGCTACATCCTCGACAGCGCGGTCGCTGACGGCAATAAGGTATATGTCCGCCTCGGCAAGCACATCGTTAGACCATGTCGTGCCGGCAAGGCGGGCGATATGGCTGCCACGCTCGGCATTGCGCGCATATATCTGTTGTAGCGCTATGCCCTCGCTTGCGCCAAGGCGCACGGCAAGAGCCTCGGCAACATTTCCCGAGCCTACGATAACGACACTTAACATCTTATTATTCATTGCAAGTCGCTTTTAATTCTATAAACCAACTGTCGCCACCGATGTTCGTAATGGCTGCCATCCTCTCGCTTCCGGCACGTGCACCTATGGCCTTGCGCACCGCCTCGATACCGAGGGGCGTGTCGCGCTTGAGTATCTCGATGCCCACACCCTTATATCGACGCTTAAGCTCGCGCGGGTGGTAGCGCTCGATGCTCTCGATGGCGTATATGCGTGCCCCTATCGGCTCCGTGGGCATCTCGCGGGCAAAGGCGTAGCCGTTGTTGCTCCACACCGAGGCGCAGGGCTTGAGCGCAGCGATAGCCACGCGCCCCTTTTGTAGCGCCACATCGGGGATAAGAAGGTAGCGGTACTCCTCGGGGGTGAAGGGCTCGGCCGTTGCCGTGGCGTGCATATCCTCGCGGTCGAAGTGCCATGTGCCGAGGCCTATGGCGGCGATGGTAAGACGCTCACGCTCCGCACCCGTAAAGATGTTCACCTCTTTGCACTCGCCGCTGAGCGATACAACCTCGACCTCCGCATCGGGGAAGAGTCGGAATGCCTCCTCCACATCGAACAGCGGCGACAGCTTTAGTCCTATGCGTCGCGCGATGCGCCGTAGGTGGGGCAGTAGCGTGGCGATGTTGGGTGAGCAATCCTCCAGGCATACCATCTTATTACCCTTGTCGGAGCGACGGTCGGGGTCGGCAAAGACCCAGTCGAACTGCTCGGTGGTACTCATAACGTACTCCTCGGCCGAGGTGGTTATGACCTCCACATTCTCGATGCCGAGAAGGGCGATATTATGTCGCACAACCTCCGCAAGCACCTCGTCGCGCTCTAACGACACAACTCTCTCGAAGCGCTCGGCAAAGGCTATGGTGTCGATGCCGAGGCCACACGTGAGGTCGAGAAGTCGCCCTCCCGCGATGTCCTTACGCAGGGCGCACTCCTGGCTCGACGACTGCTCGAAGGCGCGCGGGGGTATGATGCACCGCGCAGCATAGAGGCGTGGGAGCTTATGTCGCGCACGTTGCAGGTACTTCACCTCGGTGGCAACAAGGCGCGCCTCGGGGATGCGGCTATCTAAGGCGATAGTCGCAGGGTCGCGCTCGATGTTCTCGTCTATAGCCCTGCGCACAGCCTCACTCTTGAGGCTCTCTATATCTTGGAGTGTCAGCATAGGACAAAGTTACCACTTTTTTTCGATTTATGCTCCCTGCGAGCAACGTAATTACAATATATGTAGCGTAGCATATCGCAACCTCACCTTTGGACATTGTGTGGCCGATGCTCGCGAAGGGGAGCGTTGCCGCGTACTCGACGACACTATTCTGCATGTGTGCCGCCCACTCCGCCGCGGCCATCATTACCGCAGCAAGCGATGCGGGCATGATTAACGATAGTATGCCACAGATGACTATGGCGTAGGAAAAGAGCATCACCGCAGGGGTGAGCACGATGCTTGCAATGGGCATATTGCCGAAGGTGTGCGACACGAGGGGCAGAGTCCAGAGTGTTGCGGCAATGCCTATAAGGATGGTTGTCGCCATCATGCGTGGCAGCCAGCGCCGCATTCGCATATTACGTATTAGGGGTATCGCCCAGAGGACTATGCCCGCCACGGCCATCACCGAGAGCTCGAAGCTGATGTCGTAGAGGTAGTTGGGTCGGTATACAAGCATCGCGAAGGCTGCCACGCAGAGGGCATTGAGTGAGTTGTAGTGCCCCGAGCCGGCGAGCGATAGTTGTAGGATGCTGAGCATCAGCGCTGCGCGCACCACCGAGGGTGAGAGACCGCTCATCGTGGCAAAGAGCCATATCGCGACGATGGTTAGAATGTGGGATATGCGGTGGCCGCGATGTAGCAGGCGTAGCGGTAGTAGCAGCGTGGTGATTATCACCATCACGATGCCGAGGTGAAGTCCCGATACGGCCATGAGGTGCGCGAGGCCCGTTGTGGCGTACGCCTCGCGTAGCGAGCGAGGCATAAGGTCGCGCGAGCCCGCAACCATGGCCTCCACGACGGCATACGACGCGCTATCGCGCAGATGTTCGCGCAGCTGCTCCACGGCACGCTGTTGTAGCGAGGATGATGGTTGCTCGTGGCTGCTATTGAGGATGTTGTAACGGTTGATGTCGATGCCGCCCACCATGCCACGGCGGTGCATCAGGCGGTCGTAGCTCGCATGGCGCGATATGCGGGGTGTGAGGTGCGAGGCGAGGGTGAGCCTATCGCCAAAGGCTATGCTGTCGGTGCGCAGCCATAGCACAACTCTATCATCGGCACGATGCCGCCCTTCGTCATTCGACCACGACGTTATGCGTCCCTCGGCGAGGCTATAGCCAGAGCGCGGGGTTGGTGTGCTCTCCACGCTCACCTCCATCTCGAGGCTCTCGTTGTAGGGTGTTGAGGAGTGCGGGGCACGAAGCTCCGCCATGGTGTAGCCCAAGAGTATCAGGGCAAGGGCGGCGTAGCACCATGCCGGCCACCGCGGAACGAGGAGCCATGCGGCAAGCACCGCGAGGAGCATGATGCTCACGACGGCAACGAGGGGTAGCACGTAGCTCTCGTAGAGAACGATGCCGAGGCCAAAGAGCACGACGACAAGCAACATGGGCACCGCTTGTAGGCGATGCCCTAATGTTGCTAAGCTAAACCTCGTGCGCCACTGTGCCATCACATGTTGTTATGCTAACGGACGTATGCGTACCTCGGTGATGCCCTCGAGCATCTTGCTGAGAGCCTCGACATCCGTGGGCTCCTCCACCTGACCGTAGTGGTAGGGGTAGTATATCTGTGGCTTGAGTGCCGTGACAGCCTCGACAGCCTGCGCAGGGGTCATCGTATAGGGTTGGTTTACGCATACAAAGGCGATGTCTATGTCGCGCAATGCTCGCTGCTCTGCGGTAGGCTCCGTGTCGCCCGAGATGTATATCCTCACGGCACCGTCGAGCGTGACGACATAGCCGCAGTCCTCGCGCTCCTTGGGGTGGAATTGCAGCTGGTGCTCCGAGGTGTTGTAGGCAGCCACGGCCTCCACGCGAATATCCGCAAAGGGCTCGGCAACAGCGCCCGGGAGCATCGTGTAGCAGTCGCCTGCGAAACCTTCGGCCGAGGTCTTATCCAAGAGGATGCGCGTGTCATCCTTCATGAGAGCATCTATGGCCGCCATGTCGAAGTGGTCGTAGTGCGAGTGCGTAACGAGAATCATGTCCGCCTTGGGTAGCTTGTCGTACGCGGCATTATCCATCACCGGGTCGACATATATCGTGCGTCCCTCGTACTCTATGGCTACGGAGGCGTGGGCAAAGAACATTAGGCGCAGCGTGCGGCCGTTGATATTAAGCTCATCGACGGGATACTTGGGTGCGGTGCTCTTGCTACCGAAAAGTTTCGAAAATAGTGACATACGCAAAGGTGTTATATGTTATTGATAAATTGTGCGATGGTTGATGTAAGACCTTCGGTGAGGGGGAGTTGAGAGTTGGTATAGACGCTCACAAGTTGCTCTACGCGGTCTGCCGATGCGGCATCCTTCAAGACGTGGCTCATATTCTGAAAGACGACATGCTCGGCACGTGGCTGTGCCGCATACAGGGCCTCGCCATTGGCTGTCGTAACCTGTATGTCGCGACCTCCCGAGATGATAAGCATCGGCTGCGTGCAACGCGCTGCAACCTCGCGCGGGTCGTGTTGCATGCTGCTCGTGATGAAGGGCTGAACACGAGGGTGAAAGAGCGCAAGGAGCTCCTTGGGAATGCTCTCCTCGGCGATGCGCTCACCGCGCTTTAGCCTGATGATAAGGTTGTTAGCCGTGACCATGAGTCCTATGTGCGAGGGCATAAGCTGCTCCGAGAGTTGCCAGCGTAGAATCTCATCCATCGGGAAGGCGGCAGCCGAGAGTAGCACGATGCCGTCTATCGCAACACTCCGCTCCGTCGCCACGAGGAGCGCTATCGCGCCACCCTCGCTGTGTCCGGCAAGGATGATGCGGCTATATCCCCTCGCGCGTAGGTACTCCGCACACAGCGCGGCATCATCCACGAAGTCGTCGAAGAGGAGATTTGGCACCTCCTCAGCAGGGTAGTGGCTGAGGCCTATGGCTCGCTTGTCGTAGCGCATGACGGCAAGACCCTCGGCCGCGAGGCCGTCCGCGAGCATCTTGTATGCGAAGGTGTTGAGGTTGAGGCCCGAGTTGCCATTGCGGTCGGTAGGGCCCGAGCCCGCGATGATAAGCACCGCCGTGTCGCTCCCGCCCTCGGGCGTGGCGAGCGTAGCTGCAATATTGCCCCATGGTGCCGTTATCTGCACCTCCTCCTCGGCAGCAAACGATGCTACTACGAAGCACAGTATAGATATTACTGATAGATATAATCGTTTCATGCTTGTATTGGTTATAATTCAATATCCGCGAAGGTATCCTCCACCACACCACGCAGATGCTTGCGGTCGAGGTGCGTATATACCTCAGTCGTGGCTATGCTCTCATGACCCAGGAGCTCCTGCACCTGGCGTATATTGGCGCCCCCCTCGAGCATGTGCGTGGCATAGGAGTGGCGTAGCGTGTGCGGGCTTATCTGCTTGGTGATGCCTGCGAGTGCAGCAGCCTGGCGGATGATATTAAAAACCATCACGCGCGTGAGAGGCTCACCGCGGTTGTTCAGAAAGAGCGTGGCCTCCGAGCGGTGCTTGGGGCGACGAAACTCCATGTATAGCTGTATCTTATCGCGCGCAGCAGAGCCTACGGGCACAAGGCGTTGCTTGTCGCCCTTGCCGACAACGCGCACGTAACCCTCGCCAAAGAAGAGGTCGTTTATGCGTAGCGACGTGAGCTCCGAAACACGCAGCCCCGTGGAGTAGAGCACCTCGACAATGGCGCTATCGCGACACCCCTTCGATGTCGTGAGGTCGAACGTACGAAGCATGGCATCCACCTCTTCGATGGTGAGCACATCGGGAAGCAGACGCTCCGCCTTGGGGGCATCAACACTCTCGGTGGGGAGTCTATCCACGCGGTCGCCAAGGAGCAGGAAGTTGTAGAAGCTCTTGATGCCGCTGAGGTGGCGTGCCTGCGAGGCGCTGCTGTGTCCCTCGTCGTAGAGCCACGCCATGTAACGCTCAATCATCGAGCCCTCGACCTTCTCGGGGGCGACATCCCAGTGGTGACATACGAAGTGCGAGAACTTCACGAAGTCGCGCGTGTAGGCATCCACCGTATTTGCCGAGAGACGACGCTCGACCTTGATATATCGCAGGTACTCGACCTTTACCTTCTCCCACCTTTTCGCATTATCTGCCATAAATTTTCTATCTTTACCCTCGTAATACCGGCCTTATTTCAGCGACGTTTTACACCTAATTAAGATGTCACGTGTTGCACTCTTATTACTTTTTTGTATCTTTGTGGTAAAGATACAAAAATTATTTTACATAATATCACACTGACATAAAAAAGCCGTTATGCGACACTATATTAACCTAAATATCGGGTGTGCCGATCAGGAGATGGCCGACATTGTTGTCGCCTTCCTCGCGGACTACCCCTTCGAGACCTTCGACACGGTGGAGAGCCCTGCGGGTGTTGCCGTTAAGGCATATATCCTACGCGAGGCGTGGGCGGAGTGTCGCGACGAGGCGCTTGCCGCAATCGAGGATTACGGCTCGGTATTCTCGGAGTTGGAGATTGAGGATAAGAATTGGAACGAGCGCTGGGAGCGTGAGAGCTTCGAGAGGGTGGATATTGATGGTAGGATAGTTATACGCTCGGAGTATCACGCTGCGCCCGACGACCCCGCGGTCATCGATGTCGTCGTGCGCCCGAGCATGTCGTTTGGCTCGGGACATCACCACACTACGCGCATGATGTGTCGCCTTATTTGCAACGTAGGCTGTCGTGGCACGGTGCTCGATGTGGGGTGTGGCACGGGAGTGCTCTCCATAGCAGCGCTTAAGTGTGGTGCCACGCACGCCACAGCGGTAGATATAGACCCGTGGTCGGTGGAGAGTGCCCGCGCGGGAGCGGAGCTTAATGCCCTCGGTGAGAGCCTCGAGGTGGTGCTCGGCACGGTTGAGGCTGTGGAGGGCAGGAGGTATGACATGGTCGTGGCGAACATCAATCGTAACATCATCCTCGGCGACCTCGACCGCTATGTTGTGGCACTCAACGCGGGAGGCAGGCTCCTTGTGAGTGGCTTCCTTGTCGAAGATGCCCCGATTATCGAGGCGGCAGCTGCGGAGCGTGGATTACGCCTTGTGAAGCGCATGGAGGAGGATGGCTGGGTGGCTGAAATGTATAGTAAAGAGTAAGTTATGGTAATACTACCGTCAGTATATTATGGCTCTACGGAGTATTGGGCAGCCCTCGTTCAGGGTGGCTCGAATGTTGTCATAGACCTTGGTGAGCACTACGTGAAGCGCTCGGAGCGCAATCGCACGGAGATAATGACCTCGGGGGGTGTTATGCAGCTCTCAGTGCAACTCGCCCACGCTAACCGCCCGCGCCAGCCCATAGGCTCTATGTGTGTGGACTACTCCAAGCGTTGGCAGCATCAGCACCTTGTGGCTATGGAGTCGGCCTACCGCTCGTCGCCCTACTACGACTACTATGCCGACCGCTTCACGCCACTCTATGAGCGCGAGTGGGAGAGGCTTGTGGACCTAAATATGGCTATTATGGAGCGCGTGTGTTCTATCCTGAAGGTGCCCGTGCCGCGTATCTCGGATAGTTATGTCGTGGCCACGGCAGACGATATTGACCTACGCCCGAAGCATGCCGAGCCTATGTATAAATGTGAACCCTATGTTCAGGTGTTTAGCGACAGGATGGCATTTGTGCCGAATCTCTCGATTTACGACCTTATCATGTGCGAGGGCCCCGAGGCGGTGAACTACCTTCGGGCGGCTCAAATACGCATATAAAATTAATCTCTATCGGCAAGTTATACGCAAAAAAATAAATCCGTTACGATTGGGGGCAACGGATTTATTATATAAATAGGTGTGGGGCTATGCCTCGAACTTCGAGCCCATAAACCAGCGGGGGAGGTTGCAGCCGATATAGTTACCCACAATTGCCCACGCCCATGCGCCAAGCATCGACCACTCGGCCTTATCGAAGAGCAGTGCCACGCCATAGTAGAATGCATCCGCTACGCAGTGCGGGAGGCCACACATGATAAACACGGGCACGCCAAAGAGCAGCGGTAGGTAGTGGCCCTTACGTGCGCCATAGACCGCGAGGGTCATAATCATACCCGTGCCTATGCTCGTAACGACCAACCCGTGCCACGAGGCCGCAAGGCGAGAGGTGAGGATGGCATCGAGGTTGCTGTGCAGCGCATCCGTAGCTACGTACGTTGCGATATATGCCGCAGCGAGGCAGCCGACGGCATTGCCTAAGAGCATGGGGATAAGCCTCCACGACTCCTTATAGGGGAGGTAGCCCGCCTTGCCGGTATAGAGCTGTGCACCGCACATCACCACCGACAGCAGGCCGAAGGCAAAGAGTACAGCGCCCGCTAAGCCACCAACGCGCAGGTATACCAAGCCGGCAATGCCGATCATAAGACCGGCATATACCGACATAGACATAAAGTGTCGCATACGATTAGAGCACGATGTTGATAATCTTACCCTTAACCACGATGATCTTCTTCGGCTGCTTGCCCTCGAGCCACTTTGCAGCGCCCTCCGTGGTGACGATATCCTTCTGTATCTGGTCGGGAGTCATATCGAGAGCGTACTCCTGCTTGAAGCGCAACTTACCGTTGACCATCACGGGGTACTCGAACGAGTTCTCAACGAGGTACTCGGCCTTGAACTCGGGGAACGGAGCGTCGCACACCGTCGTTGTATGACCCAGAGCCTCCGTCCAGAGCTCCTCGGCGATATGCGGAGCGAAGGGGGCGATAAGAGCTGTAAGAGGCTCCAATATCTCGCGCTTCGAGCAGTCGCCAAGCTCGTTGAGGCATATCATAAAGGCTGCCACCGAGGTGTTGAACGAGAAGTTCTCGATATCCTCGCCAACCTTCTTGATGGTCTTATGCAGGGTCTTAAGCTCTGCGGACGTAGCCTTCTCGTCGTTGACCAAGAGAGCGCCATCGCGTGAATAGAACTTACCCCAGAAGCGGCGCAAGAACTTATGCACGCCGTCGATACCGTTGGTATCCCACGGCTTAGACTGCTCCAACGGGCCGAGGAACATCTCGTACATACGCAGCGTATCGGCACCATAGGCCTCGACGATATAGTCGGGGTTTACGACGTTGAACATCGACTTCGACATCTTCTCGATAGCCCAGCCACAGATATACTTGCCATCCTCCAATACGAACTCAGCATCCTTAAACTCGGGGCGCCAAGCACGGAAGGCCTCGATGTCGAGGATGTCGTTCTTCACGATATTCACATCGACGTGAATCTCCTGCGTCTGGTACTCCTTCTTCAGACCGAGTGACACGAACTTGTTGGTGCCGACGATGCGGTATACGAAGTTCGAGCGGCCCTGAATCATGCCCTGGTTTACGAGCTTCTTGAAGGGCTCCTCCTCGCACACGTAGCCCAGGTCGTAGAGGAACATATTCCAGAAGCGAGAGTACATAAGGTGGCCCGTGGCGTGCTCGATACCACCGACGTAGAGGTCTACATTACGCCAGTAGTCGTTGGCCTCCTTGCCTACAAGACCCTCCCTATTGTGCGGATCCATATAGCGGAGGTAGTATGCCGACGAGCCGGCAAAGCCAGGCATCGTTGATAGCTCGTAGGGGTAGCCCTCGGCGGTATGCCAGCCCTCGACACGTGCCAAGGGGGGCTCACCCTCGGCCGTGGGGCCGAAGTCCTTGATGGGGGGCAGCGTGAGGGGTAGCTTATCGTCCGTAAGACGGTAGGCTACATCCTCCTTGTAATATATCGGGAAGGGCTCGCCCCAGTAGCGCTGGCGTGAGAAGATAGCATCGCGCAGACGGTAGTTGATGAGCTTCTTGCCGAGGCCACGACGCTCAACCTCCTCGAACATGAAGAGTATGGCATCCTTAACATCCATGCCATTGATGATGTCCGAGTTGATGACCTTACCCTCCTTCGCATCGTACGACTCGACCTCGAGGTTGCCACCATCAACTACGGGGATAATCTCCAAGCCGAAGTGACGTGCAAAGGCGTAGTCGCGCGAGTCGTGCGCCGGAACGGCCATGATGGCGCCCGTGCCGTAGCCCGCCAAGACGTAGTCCGAGATGTAGATGGGTATCTGGCGACCCGAGAAGGGGTTGATGGCATACGAGCCCGTCATCACACCACTCACACGCTTCGTATCGGCGATGCGCTCACGCTCTGAACGACGCTTCGTCTCGGCAATATATGCCTCCACAGCTGCGCGGTTATCCTCGGTGGTAAGCTCCTCGACCCATTCGTGCTCGGGGGCGATGACCATAAATGTAACGCCATAGATGGTGTCGGGACGTGTGGTGAATATCTCCAACTTGCGCTCCGAATCCTTCACATCGAAGAACACCTGAGCACCCACCGAGCGACCTATCCAGTTGCGCTGTATCTCCTTCAGCGACTCGCTCCACTCCAGGCGCTCCAAGCCCTCGAGCATGCGCTCGGCGTATGCCGACACACGGAGCAACCACTGCTTCATGCGCTTCTGCTCCACGGGGTGACCGCCACGCACCGACAAGCCCTCCTTAACCTCGTCGTTGGCAAGCACCGTGCCGAGTGCCGGACACCAGTTTACCATGGTGTCGGCACGGAACGCAAGGCGGTAATTTTGAAGCACCTGCTCGCGCTCGGCCTCCGTCATCGCACGCCACTCCTCGGCCGTGAAGGTGAGGTGTGTGGTCTCGGCAGCATCGACACCCTCGGTGCCGTGTGCCTCGAAGTGAGCAACGAGAGCCGTGATAGCCTCGGCCTTTGCCGTCTTATTGTTGTACCAGTGGTCGAACATCTGGAGGAAGGCCCACTGTGTCCAGTGGTAGTACTCGGGCTCCGAGGTGCGCACCTCGCGCGACCAGTCGAACGAGAAGCCTATCTTGTCGAGCTGCGAGCGGTAGCGTGCGATGTTCTCGTCGGTCGTCACCGCGGGGTGCTGACCCGTCTGTATGGCGTACTGCTCGGCGGGGAGGCCGAAGGCATCGTAGCCCATGGGGTGAAGCACGTTAAAACCCTTCTGTCGCTTGTAGCGCGAGTATATGTCCGAGGCGATATATCCGAGGGGATGACCCACGTGCAAGCCCGCACCCGAGGGGTAGGGGAACATGTCGAGAACATAGAACTTGGGGCGCGAGGGGTCTACGCTTACGCGGTAGGTGCCATCCTTTTGCCACTTTTCCTGCCATTTCGGCTCAATGGCTCTAAAATCGTATTCCATAGCTGTTGTATTTGTTTGATTTATATATTCTTATCGTTTCGTTGTTTCATTCCGTTAGTCGTCATCCTCCTCGTCCCAGTCGTCGTCGAGGTAGAAGCCGTCCATCAGCGCATCTATATCTCTGCGCTCCTTCTTCGTCGGGCGCCCCGTGCCACGGTCGCGGAAGACGAAGATTGTCTCGTGCGGCACGTTGAGCTTGTCGAGCTCCTCCTGCGGAGTAGTGTTCAGGCAGTAGAGGGGCACGTTCTTTGCCGGCTGGCGACTCGACACAAGCTCCACAACCTTATAGCTATATGTCACCCTCTCGCGGCGCACCGTGATGCGGTCGCCAATCTTAACCTCGCGCGAGGGCTTGGCGTAGGCATCATTCACCAATACACGGTTTTGGCGTATGGCATCCGCGGCATCGCTGCGTGTCTTAAACACACGCACGGCCCAGAGGTATTTATCTAATCGTATGTCGCTCATTGCTTTGTCGTTTCTTGGTTGTAAGAGTTTGTGCGGCTCACGCTAAGTATCATGCCCATGGCCATCGAGGTGAACAGCAGCGATGAGCCTCCGCGCGAGATGAGCGGCAGCGTCTGTCCCGTCTCGGGGATGATGTTCACCTGTACGAGGATGTGTAGCAGTGCCTGACACGTGATGAGCAGGCCGAGGCCCGCGGTCATAAGCGTAGGAAAGGCCGTCGTGCAGCGACGACATATCTCTATGGCACGGAACGTAATCCACAGGTAGAGGAGCATCAGCACCACGGCGGCGATGATGCCATACTCCGATGTGAAGAAGGCGTAGGCGTAGTCGCTTTCGGGGTGTATGACCACGGCACGCGAGGTGCTATGTCCTGCGCCCTCGCCATAGATGCCGCCATTGCGTATCGCTATCATCGCGCGCTCGGTATCCGAGAGCTCGTAGACATACTCCTTCTTGCCATCCGTCGTCCACTCCGTAATCCATGTCGAGAGGCGACCGCCGGCCGTGTCGCCACGACCTACGCCCACCATCGCTAAGAGCGTGAGGCCTATCGTTCCTGCGGCAACGACAAGAATCGTGAACTTCATAATCTCGGCCTTCGCCACACGCCCGATGTAGAGCATGATGACCGAGGCGAGGAAGATGAGCACCGCCGACGAGGTGTGTGCCGGGAGTATCACCACGCACGACAGCACCACGGGGCCGAGTATCGGTAGCGTATTCTCGCGAAGTATCTGTTTCTGCTTCGCATCCTTTAGTTTCAGCGATGTGGGCAGCAGCTTAAGTTTGTTGATACTGTCCTGACGCTTCTCCATACGTCGCGCAAGCATCAGGATGGTAAATATCTTAAGGCCCTCCGATGGCTGAAACTGGAAGGGGCCTATCGGCAGCCAGCGCGCTGCGCCATTTGTCGTCGCACCAACGAAGTATGTCGCTAAGGTGAGCACCACGAAGAGGTAATACAGCGCGGGTGTCCAGCGACGGTAGAAGCCGTAGTTTATCTTGTGGGCGATGTATATCACGGGTAGCGAGAGGGCTACGACGAGCATCAGCTGCTGTCGCAGTGAGTCCGTCGTGGTCATCTGCGATGTTACGTCGTATGCCATCTTTGCCGTCGAGGAGTATACCACAAGGATAGACACCACAAGCAGTATGGCGTATATTATCCATAGCGTGCGGTCACCCTCCAGTATTCTGCGGCGCGAGGATAGCAGCTCCTCGGCAGCCTCCGACCCCGTTATATCTCGTCTGTCGTCCATTATCCCTATTTTTGAAGTACGTTATCCTTAACCCACGCCTTGAACATGCGGCCACGCTCCTCGTAGTTGCGGAAGAGGTCGAAGCTCGCACATGCGGGCGAGAGAAGCACCGTGTCGCCCTCCGTGGCCTCCTCGCGTGCTGCCACCATCGCCTCCTCGAAGGTGTGGCAGTCGCGGATGACGGGAACGATACCGTCAAACTCCCTGAGGAGCTTGGCGTTGTCCACACCCATACAGATGAGCGCCTTAACCTTCTTGCGGGCAAACTCCTTGAGTGGCGTATAGTCGTTACCCTTGTCCGTGCCTCCGGCAATCCATACCGTCGGGTGCTTCATGCTCTCGAGGGCGTACCACACCGAGTCCACGTTCGTAGCCTTCGAGTCGTTGACCCACTGTATGTCGTTCTGGGTACCTGCGGGCTCGAGGCGGTGCTCCACGGGGGAGAAGGCGTATATCGAGCGCTTTATCTGCTTGGGGTCGATGCCCGCAGCGAGCGTTGCGAGGGCTGCCGCCATGGCGTTATATACGTTGTGCATGCCCTCAATCTGCATCTTGCGCGTGTCGATGGTCACGCTCTTAGAGCCTACGGTGGCGGTGAAGGTGTGACCCTCGAGGATGGCATCGCCATCGCCACTTGCTATGGCGGTGTTTATCGCGAAGGGAAGCTGGCGGCCACGCAGGTCGTCGTCCATCTCCGTAAGCATGGTGTTTGTCACCTCGTCGTCGGCCGAGTAGATGAAGAAGTCCGAGGCGTTCTGGTTCTGCGTGATGCGCATCTTCGAGCGGGCATAGTTCTCGAGTTTGTAGTCGTAGCGGTCGAGATGGTCGGGCGTGATGTTCATCAACACACCGATGTCGGCCTTAAACTTGAAGCATCCGTCGAGCTGGAACGAGCTGAGCTCCAACACGTGCCAGAAGTGCTTCTCGGTGGCTACCGAGTAGGCGAAGCTCTCGCCAATGTTACCACCGAGCGACACCTTACGTCCGGCATCCGACATAATCTTGTAGATGAGCGATGTCGTCGTAGTCTTGCCGTTCGAGCCCGTGATGCATATGGTCTTTGCCACACCCTTATATCGGCCCGCGAACTCTATCTCCGAGATTACGGGGATGCCGCGCTCGCGTATCTTTCGGACGATGGGTGCCGTATCGGGAATGCCGGGCGACTTAACAACCTCGTTGGCATCGAGGATGCGCTCCTCGGTATGTCCTCCCTCCTCGTACTCCACGCCCCACTCGTCAAGTCTTGCCTTGAACTTAGGCGCTATCTTACCCATATCCGTTAGGAACGTGTCAAAACCCTTCTTCTTGGCAAGGATGGCCGAGCCGTAGCCCGAGATGCCTCCTCCGAGAACTACTATCTTGCGTTTCATATTCTTTCGGTTTGTCGGTTACTGAATCTTGAGTGTTACGAGCGTGAGGGCCGAGAGTAGGAGCGATACGATGAAGAAGCGCATCATAATCTTTGTCTCGAACAGCCCCTTCTTCTGGTAGTGGTGGTGGATGGGCGACATAAGGAGTATGCGTCGCCCCTCGCCATACTTACGCTTCGTGTATTTGAAGTATCCCACCTGTATCATCACCGAGAGCGACTCGACGAGGAACACTCCGCATAGGAGGGGTAGCAACAGCTCCTTGCGTATGCAGAGGGCGAAGACGGCGATGATGCCACCGATGGTGAGCGAGCCCGTGTCGCCCATGAATATCTGCGCCGGGAACGAGTTGTACCATAGGAAGCCTATGAGCGCACCTGCGAAGGCTGCTGCAAAGACTATAAGCTCACCGCTGTCGGGGATATACATGATGTTGAGGTAGTCCGAGTAGATGATATGTCCCGAGAGGTATGCCAAGATACCGAGCACGAGGACTATGGGCACGGAGACGCCCGTGAGTAGACCGTCGATGCCGTCGGTGAGGTTGGCGCCATTCGACACTGCCGTGATTACGAAGATGGCCACAACGATGTAAAGCACCCATGCCCACGTGTCGTTACCGCCCGTGAGCATCTTATAGTCGAGCATCGTATCCTTAAGGAAGGGGATAGATGTCTTTGAACTCTTCTCTGCCGTGGTGCTCACCACAACCCGTTGCGTGTAGCTATCCACCTCGCGGCCGGTTTCGTTGTCGATGATGGTGTAGTTGTTCGTCTCGAAGGTCTTCTCGTGGATGACGATGTCGTCCGAGAGCCACATCGTCGTGCCCACGATGATGCCCAAGCCCACCTGGCCGACAATCTTAAAGCGACCCTTGAGGCCCTCCTTCTTGTGGCGGAAGACCTTGATGTAGTCGTCGAGGCCACCGATGAAGCCGAGCCATAGCGTGGAGATGAGCATGAGTTGTATGTATACGTTCTGTAGGTTGCCAAAGAGCAATACGGGCACGATGACCGCCAGGATGATGATGATGCCACCCATCGTCGGCGTGCCCTTCTTCTGAAGCTGGCCCTCGAGGCCGAGGTCGCGTATATCCTCGCCTATCTGCTTGCGCTTCAAGAAGCGTATTATGCGCTTGCCAAAGACGATGGCGATAAGTAGCGAGAGGATGATGGCTGCTGCCGAGCGGAACGATATATACTCGCCAATACGCATTCCCGGCAGGTCGGTGTTGTCGTTTAGGTACTCAAAAAGTCTGTATAGCATAATTGTCTGTTTTTGTCGTCGTTGTCGTTATCTGTTGTCGTGTGTCGCACGTAGCGCCTCGCGCACCTCCTCGCGGTCGTCGAAGTGGTGCTTCACGGTGCCCACAATCTGATAATCCTCATGTCCCTTGCCGGCGATGAGGATGATGTCGCCCCTCTTTGCCAACATCGCAGCCGTGCGTATGGCCTCGCGACGGTCGCTGATGCGTAGGTAGTTACGCCTATCGCCCACGCCCGCAATCATGTCGTCGAGGATAGCCTCGGGGTCTTCGGTGCGCGGGTTGTCGGAGGTAAATATCGTCGTCGTAGCGTGCTTCACGGCTATCGCTGCCATCTCGGGGCGCTTCGTGCGGTCGCGGTCGCCACCGCAGCCCACCACAACGATAAGGCTCTTGTCGTCGGTGCGCACCTCCTCAATCGTGGCGATGACGTTCTCCAACGCATCGGGCGTATGTGCGTAGTCCACGACGGCCATAGTGCCATCCGTGGCCGTTATGGTCTCGAAGCGACCGCTCACGGGCGTGAGCATCGAGAGGGTTGTTAATACCTCCATCTTGTCGATGCCCAGAAGCGTAGCCGCAGCATAGACGGTCGTTAGGTTGTAGGCGTTGAAGCGCCCCGTGAACTTTACCCACAGCTCCTCGCCATCGAGGTGTAGGAGCATGCCGTCGGTGTGCATCTCGACAATCTTCGTGCGGTAGTCGGCCATCGAGCGTAGCGACAGTCGGCGTACCCTCGCGCGACAGTTCTGCACCATGACCTCGCCATTGCGGTCGTCGATGTTTGTTACTGCCCACGCATCCTTATCCAAGGCATCGAAGAACGACTTCTTGGCGCGTATATACTCCTTGTACGTGCCGTGGTAGTCGAGGTGGTCGTGCGTGAGGTTCGTAAAGAGTGCCCCCGCGAAGTGCAGCCCATCGATGCGGTGCTGCGCTGCGGCGTGTGACGACACCTCCATGAAGCAGTAGTCGCAGCCACACTCCACCATCTCGCGCATCATAGCGTTGAGGCGTATGGCATCAGGCGTCGTATGTGTCGATGCCACGCTGCGCGTACCTATGCGGTACACCACCGTAGAGATGAGTCCCGCGGTGTAGCCCATGGCCATGAACATGTCGTAGAGAAGCGTTGCTGTCGTTGTCTTGCCATTTGTGCCCGTCACGCCCACAAGCCTCAGCTCGCGCGAGGGGTGGTCGTAGTATGCCGCTGCCATCGCTGCCATCGCCATGTTGCTATCATCCACACATACGTAGGCTACGCCCTCGGCACGTTGCGCGGGTAGAACCTCGCATACCACCGCCACGGCACCGTGCTCTATGGCCGAGGCGATATAGTCGTGGCCATCGCTTGCCGTGCCACGCACAGCAAAGAAGCAGCCGCCCGCCTCAACAGCGCGCGAGTCGTAGGTGAGGGCCTTAATCTCGGGGTTGCCCGCATCTATTATCTCCGTAGCCCGAATATCGTCGAGCAACTCATTCAGTCGTTTCATTTGGTATCTCTTATGTCAAGATTGTGTTATCGTTCCAATGTGAGGTGTATCGTACCTCGGCGCTCGGCATCCAACTTATGCCCCGCAAGGAGGCTCTGCGTTCTCACGCGCCCGCTGCCCGTGTGTGTCACCCTAAGACCCATGCTCTCGAGCAGGTAGAGGGCATCCGAGAGGCCCATGCCTCGCACATCGGGGACAACGCCCGCGGTGATGTCTACGCCCGTTATGGTCGTATGTCCGCCCACGTCGGTCTTTGTCGTGCTCCACGCTGCATCGTTGCTCTCGTCCTTCGTCTGCGAGGCTAACGTGCGGCTAACCTTCGTCACATAGCCCGTATCTCCGCCCTTGATGTTCGAGGGGGCGTAGGGCGAAGGTGCCTCCTCTATCGTGGCGTGCAACGAGGGGTCGTTGGCGTAGATATACTCCATGATGTCTGCCGCAACGGGGCCCGCGAGGTCTATGCCGTAGTATGTGGGGTGTGTCGATGTCTGCTGCTTGCATACCGCCACCATAACGGTATACTTGGGTCTCTCCTGCGGCATGGTGCACACTATCGAGCCGTAGTAGTAGTGGTCGTCGCTCGGCGTCATGCCGTTTTCCATCTGCTTGCGGTCGATGGTGCTCTGCGACACGAAGTTGGACCACACCTGTGCCGTGCCCGTCTTGCAGCCGAAGGGTATCGGCAGGTCGCGGAACTTTGTGCCCGTGCGCAGCGATGCTGCTGCGAGGCAGGTGTCTATCAGCGCTAATGTCTTTGATGAGCACATCATCGGGTTGAGCGTGACAACAGGGGGGCGACTCACCACCTCGCCATCACGTACGATGCGGTCAACTAAGCGTGGTGCTACCATGCGGCCATCGTTGGCCACGCCGTTGTAGAAGGTTATCATGTGTATGGGTGGCACCTCCACCTCGTAGCCGTATGCTAAGCGCGGGAGGCGCGAGGCGGTGCTGCCGTCGGTGTTCCACTCCTTCGTCCCCGCCATCTTCATCTGACCCTTCGGCTCGCCATATTCGGTGAGGCCTACATCGCTGGTGAAGCCGAGCTTGGCGAGGTAGTTGGTATATCTCGCGGGGTCGTCTTTGAACTTGTCGTATACGGCCTTGGCGAAGTATACATTCGAGGAGTGCGCAAAGGCCTCCTTGAGTGTCACCTCGCTGTCGTTACCCTTGCCTGCAACGTCGTGCGAGTCCTCGACCTTGCCGGCACCCACACGCACCGAGCGCCCCGGGCGTGAGTGCTCGAGGTCTACCTTCGTGTCGAGCGTGTAGTCGCCAATCTCGAGGAGCGCCATTGTCGTGGCGAGCTTCATCGTCGAGCCCGGGCACATCTTCGTCTTTATGGCGTGGTTGAAGACGCGCTCGCTATATGTCGTGCCACGCTCCTTGGCCGTGCCGAGGCTCACCATCGAGAGGATATTGCCCGTTGCCACCTCCATGACGATGGCAACACCAAACGAGGCATGCTGACGGCGGAGCATCGTATCTAAGCGCTCGTGTGCCAGGCGCTGAAGGCCGGCATCTATCGTCGTGATAACGTCGCAGCCATTCTCCGCGGGGCGGTTGTGCTCGTCGCTCACACGTGTCCAGAAGCCGTGTGCTATCCACTGCTCCTTGCTCTTGCCATCCGTGCCGTTGAGCTCCTTGTGGTACATGAGCTCGAGGCCCGTGCCCGGCACCTTCTTGCCGTTTACCACCAACGTGTCGTGGCGACCTATGGTCTGTCGCGCCACATCGCCCGAGGGGTATAGGCGCATCTGTACGGGGTTGCTGCTATAGACATAACCCATGTTGCCGTTGAAGATGGGGAAGTTGCGATGCATCATGTCCCACTCGTCGATGGTTATTATGCGCGGCATGACCTTGAAGCCACGGTCGCGTGCCTCCTCGCGCTTCTGTATGAGGCGACGACGATACTCCTCCGCGGGGATGTAGTCGTAGTTATGCTCGGCGGCATCCTCCTCGTTGAAGTAGGCGGCAAGCAGACGCGAGAGCGAGTCTACGTTTGTCTTGTATGCCTCGGCATCGGCCTCGCGCATACCCTGCGAGCGGAAGTCGAGGATGACATCGTAGCGCAGGCTCGAGATGGCTAAAGGCTCACCGTCGCGCGAGAATATCGTGCCCTGATGTGCCTTGATTGTCTGAAAGCGGTAGATGCCGTCGTTCATAACCTCGGCATTGTGTCGTACCGAGGGGCTTATCCAGATGACCCACACAAGGCGCGCCACGACGAGCAACGCAATGAGTATGAAGGCGGCATACAACGACTTCACACGCGAGATAATGTCGCGCTTGGCGCCACCCCGCTTTGCTCTGTTGCTGCCACTCTCTTCTCCCTTTCGCTTACCTATGATTGCCATACTACCTTCGTTCTATGAGTCTGCTCTCCTTCGAGAGGTCTATTAATTCTATGCCGTGCTCCTCGAGGCGCCTCTGTACGGCATTCTTCGACGACAGGCCGTAGCGCTCCTCCTCCTTCAATACGGCGCGCTCGTGCAGCACCGAGGCGTACTTCTCCCTCAGGCGATACTCCCTGTCGGCATTCAGCGACATGAACGTGAGGAAGATACTCACAAAACACATCGCTGCGATGGCTATGAAGTAGCGGTAGTAGGGCAGCGTGCCGTCGGTGAGTATCGAGCCCGTGGTGAACATCATCCACGGCTTCTCGCGCCTCGTATCGCTGTCGTGTTCTACGCCATCATTATCCTCGTCGTCGCGCTCCGTTGCGGGGTCATGCTCCTCGCTCTCGAGGATGATAACCTCACGGCGTATGCGCTCCTGCGCCCCAATGTCGGCTATGTCGTCGTGCTGTCGTGTCATAATCGTCTATCGGTTATCTGTCTTCTGTGCTACGCGCAGCTTGGCACTTCGCGAGCGTGGGTTACGCTCTAACTCCTCGGCCGTGGGGACTATGGCCTTGCGCGTGATGAGTTTGAAGGGTGTCGTCGCACGGCCAAAGAAGTCCTTCTCGATCTCACCCTCGTGGTTGCCACTGCGCATGAAGTTCTTCACTATGCGATCCTCGAGCGAGTGGTACGACATGACCACAAGACGACCTTCGGGCTTGAGCACCTTGAGGCTCTGCTCCAAGGTCATCTTCAGCGCCTCCATCTCGCCATTGAGCTCTATGCGTAGCGCCTGGAAGAGCTTGGTGAGGAACTTGGCCTCATCCTTCGGTGGCGTGCACGGCTTCACCGCCTCGACCAGCTCGGCCGTCGTCGTTATGGGCTTTGTGTTACGGGCGCGCTCTATGCAGTTTGCTATCTTCCACGTGGTGTCGAGCTCACCATAGTCGGCGAAGATGCGCGTTAAGGCATCATTTGTGTATGTGTTCACGATGTCGGCTGCCGTGCGACCTCCGCGTGTGTTCATGCGCATGTCGAGCAGGGCATCGCCACGAAACGAGAAGCCACGGTGCTTGGCATCGAAGTGGTGCGATGACACGCCAAGGTCGGCAAGGATGCCGTCGACATGCTCCACGCCGTGTAGGCGCAGCGCACCGCGCAGGAAGCGGAAGTTCGAGGCGATGAAGGTGTGGCGGGCATCCTCCGGAGCATTTGCCTGGGCATCGGGGTCTTGGTCTAACGAGTAGAGGTGACCCTCGGCGCCGAGGTGCTTCAGTATCTCGCGGGTGTGGCCACCGCCACCCATCGTGAGGTCTACATATATGCCATCGGGCTTGATGTCGAGCGCGTCGATGCACTCGTCAAGCATCACCGGAATATGATATGTTTCAGCAGCCATTTTTGCTCGACTTTTACTAAAGTAAAAAATAACGGCGCTAAGATACAAAAAATTCGACGAAAGAGAAAAAATATACTCCCCCATTTTTCTAAAATTTGGAGCGCCTGTAACGAAAACAAAAAAATGTGCAAGATGGAAATAGCGAAAAAAGACCATATTTATACTGCCTGCACGGGGCGTAGACGCAACGCTTCGAGCCTATGCGGAGAGCTGTTGTGTGCCACATATCTGGGGCGTGCGACACACTGCGATGCCTCGATATACAGCTTCGATGGTGCTCGCCTTACGGGGCTTATGTGCGAGGTGGGACGGCTGCGTAAGGTGTCGTACGAGGCTGTGGGTGTGAGCATGCCGTTGAGCGAGGCGGTCGATAGTGCCGACCTCGACGGAACATACCGCCAGCTTATAATCTGGGATAACGAATTGGGGACGATTATCGGTGGCTACCGCTATGCTGTGGGGCGCGAGGTGGTGGCGGAGAGGCTGTCGCTGTGGCGCTACTTTAACCTCACGGAGCGCTTTCGCCGTGAGGTGCTGCCACGGGGTGTGGAGCTCGGTCGCTCGTTTGTGCAACCGGCGTATCAGCGCGGTCGTAACGCAAAGACAATCTTTGCGTTAGATGCGCTATGGGAGGGTCTTGCGCGTGTTGTCGCGAGGGAGTGCGCGGAGTATCTCTTTGGGCGTGTCACGCTCTATCCCGCGTTAGGCATCAGGGCGCGTAATGTGCTTATCGGCTTTATGCACCATGTGTTCCCTGCGCGTGAGCCCTGGATTGCTGCGCGTGAGCCTCTCGGTGTGGGCGTCAGTCGTCGCTGGCTGCGCAGGTGTTTCACCGCGGAGAGCCCGCGCGAGAACTACCGCATACTGCAACGCCTGATGCGCGACATGCATCGTACGGTACCTCCTATAATATCCTCATATATGCGCCTGTCGCCCACGATGCAGACCTTCGATGCCTACCGCAACGACGACCTCGGTGGCGTTGTCGAGTGCGGCATAATGCTCACCATTGCCGACCTCTACGATGATAAAAAAAGACAATATTTCATTGGGTAAGATTGTTACCCTCGTCTATACTGCTTGGGTGAGAGGCCTGTGGCGCGCTTAAAGTACTTGCCGAAGAATGATTGGTTGGGGAAGTTGAGCGAGGCGGCAATCTGCTGTATCGTCATGTCCGACGACTGGAGCATGGCACGAGCCTCGAGTATCACGTGGCTCTCGATCCACTCGCCTGCCGAGCGGCCGGTGTTCTCCTTCACGAGCTTCGAGAGGTACTTGGGCGTGATGCACAGCTTGTCGGCATAGAAGCCTATAAGTCGCTCCTCGCGGTAGTGCTCCTCGACGAGCGATATGAAGCGCTCGACGATGCTGTTCTTCGTGGCATAGCTCCTCTTCTCGCGCTGCTTAAATTGGTATACGCCGCCATAGTAGAATACGCGGATGAGGTTCTCGATAACTTGCAGGCGGAAGGGGTTTTCCTCGTTCGAGGCGGCATGGTAGAGCATGGCGTAGAAGAAGCGTATGGCTGTGAGCTTGTCGCTGTCGATGGGGCATAGCGGGTTGTTGTACATAAGCATGTATTGCTGCTGCCAGCCCGGGAGGTTGACCATGTCGATAAAGCGCTTCGAGAGGCTTATGGCATAACCCTCCATGTTGGCGCTATGCTCCACAGGCTCGATAATCTGCCCGGGGAGTAGCGATATGAGCATCGGAGCCTCGACCTCATACTCGTGGAGGTTGACCTTCAGGCGGCATGTTCCTGCGGTGCATACGGCGATGACGGCATTTGTGAGCTTCTGCGGCTCGTGCGTCAGAGGCGCTTCGTTCTTAGCCTTAAAGGGATGAAGCATAAGGTCATTGCCGATGGTTATGCCCTCGTCGTAGCGGCCATCAATGTCTAAGTGTTCAAAAAATCGCTTCATATCTATTATATTATTTATTGTCCGCATATTCGTGTGGTGCAAAGTAACAAAAACTTATTTGTTCTACAAAATGCTTTTCTACTATTAGAACATTATTAGTGTGCTATAAGTCTTAAAAATGGAGTATGTATCTACTAATAGGGCAAAATATTCAATGAAAAGGCATGTGGTCGAAAGGTTGAATATGTGCTGATTGTTGAAAACTTATTTGAATATAATTTGCTGTTATCGTCGAAATTTTTGTATCTTTGGAAAAAATTGAGCGTATGGCAAAGTTTATAGTTGAGGGTGGTCACCGTCTTAAGGGTGAGATACGACCACAGGGCGCAAAGAATGAGGCCCTTCAGATTATATGTGCTACGTTGCTCACGTCGGAGCGCGTGGTGTTACACAATGTGCCTATCATTGCGGATGTTATGCAGCTCTTGGAGCTGATGTCGAAGATGGGCGTTAAGGTCGAGCGTCTGTCGGACGACGACTTCGCGATTCAGGCCGACGAGATAGACCTCGAGTATCTGCGCACGGCAGACTATCACAAGCGTTGTCGCAGGCTGCGTGGCTCGGTGATGATGATAGGCCCGCTGTTGGCGCGCTTCGGTGTGGGATTTATGCCCAAGCCCGGAGGTGATAAGATTGGTCGTCGTAGGCTCGACACCCACTTCCTCGGCTTCCAGAAGCTCGGCGCCGACTTTAACTTCGACCTTAGCGACGAGTTCTATACCGTCGAGGCTAAGCGCCTGAAGGGTACCTACATGCTTCTTGACGAGGCCTCGGTAACGGGCACGGCAAACATCGTCATGGCGGCAGTCTTGGCCGAGGGTCGCACGACGATATATAACGCTGCGTGTGAGCCCTACCTCCAGCAGTTGTGCAAGATGCTCAACCGCATGGGCGCGAAGATTTCGGGCATAGCCTCGAACCTCCTCACCATTGATGGCGTGGAGTCGCTCGGGGGCACGGAGCACACGATGCTGCCGGATATGATCGAGGTGGGTAGCTTCATCGGCATGGCGGCGATGACACGCTCGGAGCTCACGATAAAGAACGTGTCGTACGACAACCTCGGCATCATACCCCAGCAGTTCGCGCGCATGGGCATACGCTTCGAGCAGCGTGGCGACGACATATATATACCCACGCAGGAGAACTACAGCATCGAGAGCTTCATCGACGGCTCGATTATGACCATTGCCGATGCTCCATGGCCGGGACTTACGCCCGACCTACTCTCGATATTCCTCGTTGTGGCTACACAGGCCAAGGGCTCGGTGCTCATACACCAGAAGATGTTCGAGAGCCGCCTCTTCTTCGTCGACAAGCTCATAGATATGGGCGCGCAGATTATCCTTTGCGACCCGCACCGCGCTACGGTCATAGGTCACAACCACGAGCACCCGTTGCGTGCAGCGAATATGACCTCGCCCGACATACGTGCCGGCGTGGCACTGCTCATCGCGGCGATGAGTGCCGAGGGTACGAGCACCATTCAGAATGTGGAGCAGATAGACCGTGGCTACAGAGATATAGACAAGCGCCTTAATGCGCTGGGTGCCAAGATTATGCGCTTGGACGAGTAGGCGAACATTTACAAATAAACGATAACAGTAACGTAACGCGATGTTTTTAGAGAATAACAAACATAAGGGGTGGATCGAGGTCGTGTGTGGCTCGATGTTTTCCGGAAAGACCGAGGAGCTTATCCGCCGTATGAAGAGGGCGCAGTTTGCCAACCTCAAGGTCGAGATTTTTAAGCCGTCGATAGATGTGCGCTACTCGGAGGCGGAGGTCGTGTCGCACGATGCCAACGCCATACAGTCGACACCCGTGGAGTCGGCACAAAACATTCTGCTCATGGCCTCGGATGTCGATGTTGTGGGCATCGACGAGGCTCAGTTCTTCGACGACGGCATTGTGGATGTATGTCGTCAGCTGGCCGATAGTGGCGTGAGGGTCATCGTCGCGGGCCTCGACATGGACTATATGGGTGTGCCCTTTGGCCCCATGCCGGCGCTCATGGCTACGGCAGAGTATGTGACGAAGGTGCATGCTATATGTGTGCGCTGTGGTGACCTCGCAAACCATTCGCACCGCCTCACGGCCGACGATAAGCAGGTGCTCCTGGGTGCTCACGATACGTACCAGCCCATCTGTCGTCACTGTTTCAACGAACTTAGAGGTAAGAAGTAGGTATGCAGAGGGCTGTTGATGAGTGTGTTAAGGTGCTACGCGAGGGCGGCATCATCCTCTATCCCACCGATACGGTGTGGGGCATAGGGTGTGATGCTACGAACGAGGAGGCTGTGGCTCGGGTCTATGCCCTGAAGCGCAGCGAGGATAAGCACGCGATGTTGTGCCTGTGTCGCGATGCCGACATGATTGTGCGCTACGTAAACCGTGCCCCGGGCATCGCCTTCGAGGTTATGGAGATGTCCGACAAGCCACTTACGGCAATACTGCCTGGTGCTGTGGGCGTCGCTCCGAATCTTATCCCCGAGGCTAAGACTCTCGGTGTGCGTGTTCCGCAGCACGATTTTTGTCAGGCGCTGTTGCGTAAGTTTGGCCGCCCGATAGTCTCAACCTCGGCAAACATCTCGGGAGAGCCCGCAGCAAAGAGGTTGAAGGATGTCAACGAGGCGATATTGAAGGGTGTAGACTATGTTGTGCACCCGCGCTTTGAGGGTAAGCCCACGTTGCGACCGAGTGCCATAATAGCCTTCGGCGAGGGTGGCGAAGTGGAGGTAATAAGGAGTTAGCGTATGGCAAAGCAGTTGGTAACACCTGTGCAGAAGCGTTTCTCGGATGTGGACTCGTTCATGCACGTAAACAATATATGGCAGCAGAGCTACTTCGACATGGGCAAGACGAGCTTCTATCAGGAGGTCTTGGGCATCACCGGAGTGTTCGATAAGTTGCGCATCATCACCGCCTCGACACACACGGACTATCTCGGTCAGGTGCGCCTGCAGGACGACATTGTTGTGGTGACGGATGTGTCGCGCATAGGCACCAAGAGCATGACGCTGCACCAGCGTATCATGTCGGGCGATAAGACGCTCACGGAGAGCTCGTCGGTGATGGTGGCCTTCGACTTTGAGTTGCAGCAGACCGTCCCCATCCCCGAGGAGTGGAGGCTGAAACTCGAGGAGTACCTCGTCCATTCGTAGTCATAATCAAGCCATTCGTACACAAAAAAAAACCATCGGGTAAATTATCGCGATGGTCTTTTTTGTTGTCGGATATTTTAAGTAACTTTGTAGGACTATATGTGCGCACTTGCGCGCGTGAAATGCTAAATATTATTAACTACAATAAAACACTACGCGAATGAAAACTTTACGTTATTTGATGTTTGCCGCACTCATGGCCCTTGCGGTTGTGGGCTGTACTACCGACCCCGATGATCTGGGTAACAACCCCGATAACGGTGATGTAAATGGTGGTAACGGTGGCGACAATGGCAGCGATGACAACGGTGGCGATCTTATCATTGACCCCACACGTGACTATCCGCTTGTTTCGACCCATCCTCTGTTTGTGACAGCGGAGATGACCGAGGATGTATATGTCGTTGTTAACGCCAAGGGCACCTCGATGGAGGGCTTCAATGGCGAGATGTATGCCCACACGGGTGTCATCACCTCGGCAAGTACCAGCAATTCGGACTGGAAGTACACCAAGGCCGGATGGACGGAGAATACCCCCGCATGTAGACTTATGAACTGTGGCAACGACCTCTGGGTGTTGAAGATTGCGGGAGGCCCCCGCGCCTTCTATGGCGTGCCCGAGGGTCAGGATATTGTGAAGCTCGCATTCGTATTCCGCTCGGGCGATGGCTCGAAGGAGATTAAGCAGAATGGTGCCGACATCTTTATCGACATTGTCGTTGAGGGTCTTCACGTGAAGATTGTGTCGCCCGCGAATGGTACGCTTCTGACCGTTGGCGAGGA
This sequence comes from Alistipes sp., assembly GCA_017451685.1. Lineage (GTDB taxonomy): Bacteria > Bacteroidota > Bacteroidia > Bacteroidales > Rikenellaceae > Alistipes. The sequence continues at coordinate 12,248 of JAFTNV010000017.1, read as the reverse complement.
GTATACCGTGGTGGTAAATGCTCAGGCAGCAGACCAGATTACGCTCTATCGTGGCGAGGAGGAGGTTGCTAACACCACGAAGGCTACGCTCGACTACGCCTTCGTTGCTACCGAGGAGGGTGATATCACCTTCAAGGCTGTGGCGGTGAGCGGCAACGATAGCGTCGAGGATAGCATTCGCATGTCGGTGCTCGGCTCTACGCAGGATGCTCCGCGCCCCGCAGGTGTCGGCGATGGTGTCACCATCGAGGGTACATCAGCAACATTCGTACTATACGCCCCGGGTAAGAAGTCGGTAATCCTCCTTGGTGACTTCAACGACTATGCTCCGTCGAATGAGTTTATGATGAAGAGGGATGGCGACTACTTCTGGATTACGGTCGACAACCTCGAGTATGGCGTGGAGTACGGCTATCAGTTCTTCGTTGACTGCTCGATAAAGGTAGGTGACCCCTACGCGGAGAAGATTCTCGACCCGTGGAACGATAAGTGGATTAACGCCTCGGTATACCCCAATCTGAAGGAGTATCCCGCGGAGTATACTACCGACATCGTATGTACCTTCAAGCTCGACGAGACACCCTACAACTGGACGGTTACGGACTTCCAGCGCCCGAAGGAGAACTCGTTGGCTGTCTACGAGTTGCTTATCCGCGACTTTACGACAGAGAGCTCTATAGATGCCGTTACGGCGAAGCTCGACTACTTGGAGGCGTTGGGCATAAACGCTATCGAGCTTATGCCTATTCAGGAGTTCGATGGCAACGACTCGTGGGGCTATAACCCCTGCTTCTACTTCGCTGCCGACAAGGCTTACGGTACGGAGGAGGCTTACAAACGCTTCATCGACGAGTGTCACAAGCGCGGTATTGCCGTTATCCTCGACGTAGTGTTCAACCACGCCACGGGACTCTTCCCCTGGGCTAAGATGTGGTGGGATGGCTCGAAGAACTGCACAGCAGCGAACAACCCCTTCTTTAATGTCTCGGCGCCGCACAACTTCAGCGTATATCACGACTTCAAGCATCTCTATCCCAAGACGCGCTCATACTTCAAGGATGTGTTGAAGTTCTGGTTGGAGGAGTACAAGGTTGACGGCTTCCGCTTTGACCTCACGAAGGGTCTTGTGCAGAACCCGGGTAACTACGATGCTGGCGGTTACTCTTCGGAGCGTATCGAGATTCTCTCGGACTACGCTCGCGCAATACGTGCCGTAGAGCCCGATGCGTATGTAATATTTGAGCACTTCTGTGACCAGAAGGAGGAGAATGAGCTTTATAGCAGTGTTGGTGCTCTCTGCTGGAACAACAACGCCATGAATGGCTATATGGAGTCGGTTATGGGCTGGACTGGTGACAATAAGAGTAGCTTTGCAGAGTTCAAGCGTGGCCGCATGAATAACATCGAGACCCACGACGAGGAGCGTATTGGTTATAAGGCTATCGAATATGGTCAGAGCTACGTTAAGAGTAACTGGGCGGTTATATCGAAGCGTATCCAGGCAGCTTACGTTATGCACTTCCTCACACCCTATCCCAAGATGTTGTGGCAGTTTGGTGAGCTTGGCTACGATGTGTCGATTAATGCCAACGATAAGGGTGTTGTAGGCAAGGGTGACGAGTATCGTACTCACCGCAAGCCTGTACGTTGGTCATACTACGACGATACGAACCGTCGTGCCATCTACAATGCCGTATCGAAGGCTATCACTTGGCGTACGGAGCACGAGGAGTACTACGGTGGCGATAACCTCTCGGTACACGCATGGAAGGTGCTCGACAGTCACATGGGTGGTAAGACACTGGTTATGGATAAGGTTATTGTTGTTGCCAACTTCACCAATGCCGAGACTACGACTACGGTGAACGTGCCTCAGAGTGGTACATGGCGTAACCTTATGACCGATGCTGCTGTGACGCTCGGCTCAACATATACGGCGAAGCTCGCAGCCCACGACTACATCGTTCTTGTTCGCGACTAATCTCATAGTAATATAGGTATTTTGGTGCGTCCCGCGTGGTGTAAACTGCGCGGGGCGGCTTTTTTTATCACTTTGTTGACGATATATTTGGAATTTTAGAAAAAAAATGCTATATTTGTTATTCGAATAACAGCGTTTGATTGTTATTGGTGGCAGACAACTTAAAACTAACTACATAAAACCTTAAAGAAAGCTATGGCAAAGATCTTAAAAATTCGCGATCTTACGTTGCGTGACGGCCAGCAGTCGTCGTTTGCAACACGAATGACTCAGCAGCAGGTGGACCGCTGCCTTCCTTACTACAAGGATGCCGGTTTCTATGCTATGGAGGTATGGGGCGGTGCCGTGCCCGACTCGGTGATGCGCTACCTCAACGAGAACCCCTGGACACGCCTCGAGACTATCAAGAAGGCTGTGGGCGATGTGTCAAAGTTGACGGCTCTGTCGCGTGGCCGTAACCTCTTCGGCTATGCTCCCTATACCGACGAGATTATCGACGGCTTCTCGCGCAATGCCATCGAGAGCGGCTTGGGTATCATGCGTATCTTCGACGCCCTGAACGACGTGGATAATGTTAAGTCGACAATCAAGTATATCAAGCAGTATGGCGGTATCGCTGACTGCGCAGTATGTTACACCGTAGATCCTAAGTATTCGGATGGCGAGGAGCACGAGAAGGTGTTTACCGACGCCTACTTCCTCGACAAGGCTCGCCAGATGGCAGAGCTCGGTGCCGACATGATTACGATCAAGGATATGTCGGGATTGATTCCTCCCGCACGTGTTGCCGGCCTGATTAAGTTGTTGAAGAAGGAGCTCGGTGTGACGGTAGACTTCCACACACACTGTACTCCCGGTTATGGCCTCGGCTCGGTATACGCAGCTATCGTTGCGGGTGTCGACATCGTCGACACGAACTGCTGGTGGTTTGGCGGTGGCACAGGTGCTCCTGCCGTTGAGTTGGTATACCTCTTCTGTAAGAAGTTGGGCATCGAGCTCGGCGCCAACATGGAGGCTGTGGCTAAGATTAACGTCGAGTTGAAGGACATCCGCAAGGAGCTCGAGTTGTCGGTATTCGGTGCCGAGAAGCCCCTGCCCAAGGCCTTCAATCCCCTCACGGATGAGACTCCCGCGGAGGTTGACGCTCTGCTCGACCGCTGCGTGAAGGCTGCACAGGAGGAGAACTGGGATGAGCTTCTCGAGGCATCACAGGCTATAGAGGCTTACTTTGGCTTCCCCGCGCCCAACAAGCTCGTTCAGGATGCCGAGATTCCCGGTGGTATGTACTCTAACATGGTTGCTCAGCTCAAGCAGCTCGGCGCTGAGGATATCCTTCCCCGCGCTATGGAGCTTATTCCTCCCGTGCGCTTGGCTGCGGGTCTTCCCCCTCTCGTGACGCCCACATCGCAGATCGTAGGTGCTCAGGCCGTAAACTGCGCTATGGACGAGAAGGCCGGCCGTGCTATGTATACGAATAAGAGTGCTCAGTTTGTGGGCCTCGTTAAGGGTGACTACGGTCGCACACCAGTGAAGATTAGCGAAGACTTCCGTGAGAAGATTTGTGGCTTCCGCGAGGAGCGCCCCTACGATACGTCGAAGTACCAGAAGCAGCCCAACCCCGCATTGGAGGAGGCCGGTGGCGTACTCTTGGCGGAGAACGAGAAGGAGGAGCTTCTGCTCGAGTTGTTCCCCTTGGTTGCCAAGGCTTACCTCACGGGCATCAAGAAGGCTGCCTACGCTGAGAAGGTAGCGGCCGATCCCTCGTTGAAGAAGGAGGAGAAGGTTGAGCTTCAGCCTATCACGGGTGACACCATCTGCGCACCGCTGCCTGGTCGCGTTATCGAGCTTAAGGTTAAGGTTGGCGATACGGTGACCGTGGGTCAGGAGGTTGCCATCCTCGAGGCTATGAAGATGGAGAACTCTATCACCTCGGACTTCGCAGGTAAGGTTAAGCAGATTATCGTTAAGGAGGGTGACACGGTTCAGGCCGAGGGCGTAATCATCGAGATTGAGAGCGCCAAGGCTGGTGCCGGTGCTGCGGCAAAGCGCCCCGTGACGGGTAAGACGGTATGTGCACCGCTGCCCGGTCGCGTTATCGAGCTTAAGGTTAAGGTTGGCGATAAGGTAGCTTCGGGCCAGGAGGTTATGATTCTCGAGGCCATGAAGATGGAGAACTCTATCACCACTGACTATGCTGGCTTCGTTAAGCAGATATTGGTAGCCGAGGGTGACACCGTAGCTGCGGATGCTATCCTTATCGAGGTTGCTGACTCTATGGAGGATACGGCAGAGGAGGCTGGTGCTGAGCGTAAGGTTACGGCTGCCGATGGTAAGACCGTCAACGCTCCGCTTCCCGGTCGCGTTATCGAGTTCAAGGCTAAGGTGGGTGACACCGTGACTGTGGGTCAGGAGTTGCTTATCCTCGAGGCTATGAAGATGGAGAACTCTATCTCGTCGGACTATGCGGGTAAGATTCTCGGCTTCCTCGTAGCGGAGGGTGACACCGTTCAGGCTGACCAGCCTCTGGTGGTTATCGAGTAGCTTGATTGACATATAAAGTAATAGCGAGCAGCCCACGGGTTGCTCGCTATTACTTTGTTAGACGTTGTTTCGACTCGCCATTACCAATATACCTTACCCTTGCCCATACACTCTGCACAGGGGTAGTGGTAATGGTCGGATGTAGAGCTGCAATATGGACATCCCGAGCCACCCGTATGGTGGTAGGGCTGTCGCACGCCTCCTGCCGAGCCCGCAGCGTATGTGTAGGCCTTGCTGTCATACTTGCACCCATTGCAGTCGGGACATGTCGTGCCCTCGGATTTGTTGCTCGAGGATGTGTCGTCGCTGTCGTAATTACCCGAGGTAGAGTCCGCCGTGCTACCGTTGGCTGTCGCATACTTAGCATTGTACATCGCTTGGTATTCGAGCATCAGCGTTGATATCTCACCGAGCCATGTGCTGAACTCCTCGCGTATAGACTGGCGATAGGCGCGAAGTGCTGCCTTGCGTGCATCGTCTATCGCGCGATACTCCACCGAGGAGCTTACCATCGTAGCCTCTTCACCCTTGATGTTAATCGTCTCCCACTCGCCATCATAGCACAGGTAGAGGCCTATGCCGCTACGTCGTCCATTCTTGAAACTGCCCTGCCATAGGTCTCCGTTGTCAAGAACAAGCGTGCCAAAACCATCGGGAACGCCCTCCTTGATTTCGCCTATGTAGCACGAGTATTTCGAGAAGTTAATGATGGCGAAGCGACGTGTGCTCTTCGATGCAGAGGGGTAGCTGTCTGTGGGCTTGTCGTTTGCAAAGTTACCCGCGTAGATTATATCTCCTGTTGTTGTGTAGCATACGCCAAAGCCGCTCTTTCGGCCTCCCTGCCAACCTCCTACGTAGTAGCGGGCATCTGCGCAATTGCTGATGCCGTTGGTAGCAATCTGTAGGCCGTAGCCACTGATGGCATTGTTCGCAAAGTCACCAACGTAGAGGGTCTCGTTGCGCGATACAAGGTAGCCCATGCCGTTGCGCTTACCCTTCAGAATCTGCCCTTTGAAGCTCTCGCGACTGCTCTTCTCGTGACACTGCTCGAAGGGCTTACGCACGAGGTAGAGCTCGTTATACTCCTGCGCTGTTATGCTTGGAGCAAGAGATAGCATAGTGAGGGTAAGACATAAGAACAATCTTCTCATATTCGGTGTCTATTCTATGCCTGTGGGTTATAACGTGTATTCGGGGAGGAACTTAACGCCCTTCTTCTTAAATATCTTCTCGGCCTCCTTTTGGGTGATTACCTCTATAACAAAGTCATTTGAGATTTTGGGGAGTATCTTGATGTAGTAGGTTGCACCGTCTACCAGGTTGAGTTGTGTCTCGGCGGCATACTTGTATACATCGCCATTGCCGACATTAGTAAAATCTAAATCTGCGGCAAACAAAACCTTGCCCTCCTCGTTTATTGTACACTTCGTTACGCAAGGGTGTTTAACGACCGTATCGCTAACAGTATATGGAGGTATTGAGTCGTATATCTTCTTGATGCTACCGCACATCTCGAAGCAGGGCTCTCCGTTGATGCTAATTTGGCACTCTGTATTTGTTACTTCGCTGAGGATTACGTATACGGTGCTCTGTGCCGATACGAGTGTTGAGGTGAATAGGATGGCTGCGATGGCCAACATCATCTTCTGGTAAAGTTTCATAACTATAAGTTGTTTAGGTGAGGTTCACTTGATTATGGATCAATCAATAAGTAGTCCGAACCTCATTAAGGCTATTGTTGATTGTAATGCAAATATAGGAATAAAAAATTAAATTTTCATCATTCGTTGTTTGCTATGGTCGAGGTGTTTTGCTGTGTATGGGCCATAATAATGATGTTAACTATGTGATTTCGCGACATATATAAAAACAGGGAAATCTCGTTAAATGATTTCCCTGTTTTTATATGTATTGCAATCAATCGCTTAGTTGCAGCCACCGCAGTCGCAGCCCTCGCCACACTCGTGGTCGCCACAACCGCCACCGCAGTCACCACAGCTGCAACCACCGCCCATAAACTTGGCGAGGTCCTCGGGCTCGGTGTCGCGTACCGATACAACCGTAACGTCGAAGTTCAAGGTCTTACCGGCCATGGGGTGGTTGAAATCCATCATGACGCTCTCATCCTTAACCTCCTTGACGATGCCCATCATGTGCTGACCATCGGCCGTCGACATAGGTATCTGGCTGCCAACAAAGAGGATGTCCTCAGCAACCTTGCCGTCCATCATAAACACGGTCTTGGGCAACTCAACGATAGCCTCGGCGATAACCTCACCATAGCCATCCTTAGCCTCAAGCGTGAACGACACGCTCTCGCCGGGCTCCTTACCCATGATAGCCTCCTCGAACTTAGGCAACAACATGCCCATGCCTGCGATAAACTCCAGGGGCTGACCGGGCTGCGACTGGTCGGCAATAGCACCATCTACCGTGAGCTTATAGTCTACGGCGATCATCTTATTCATCTCTACCTTCATAGTAATCTGTGTTTTATGTTAGTTATTCGGTTAATACTCCTTATAATGCGAGTGCAAATATAGGGGCTTATGGCGGATATGCCAAATTTAAGCCCCATAAATTTGTATTATTATTTCTTATCGCGCGATAGACATCGGCTATTTCTCCTGTTCTATACCTACGCCTGTCCACGTGCCATGGATGCGGTTGCGGATGTCGTCCGTGACATCGATGTCTACGGTGTAGGTGCCGTCGTCGTTATGCGCGACCGTCACCGTGCCACCGCGCAATGGCGCCATCTCGCTCTGGTTGGCCGTATAGAACCAGCTGCACTCCATATATCCGCCATATACCCAGCCCAACATGAAGGCATTCGTGGCACGCACATCAGAGGCAGTATATGTGCCTGCGAAGCCGCCCGCCTCGTCGCTATGCTCGGTGATGATGTCTATCTGCAAGCAGTCGCCAACGCCATTCTCGGGCTTAATCTGGAACACCCAGTTCATATAGCCAAAGTCGTACCAGTCACCCTGACAGGCATATATCATCGAGTGGTGCGACAGGTCGAGGGCGTAGTCGTCGTCGAGGGTCGAGAGTACGTTGGCATCGCCACGCAGGTCTATCATCTCCGTATCGCCCGTATATGTTATGTTATGCCTCTTGCTCTCGATGACGAGCTCGAGTGTTATGCTGTCGTGGCGAACACGCATCGTGCCACTCTCCACGGCATGCTTCTCTTCGTACTTGCCACTGGGGCTGTTGACAAAGAAGTCGGTATAGTCTGTCACGAAGGTCCATGTACTATATGTGGGCTCGGCCTCAAACGTGTAATCGCCCTCGGGAAGGGTTATAGCGCTCGCCTCGTCGGTGAAGACGGGGCCATAGGCGTCGATGCGGTAGTACGTGCCATAGGGTATGGTGCACTTGTCGTCGTCGGAAAGACCGCGATCCGAGAATATGAGGTAGTAGTTGCCCGCACCCGAGGCGTATGCTTCACCGTAGTAGTAGCCCGTGAGGTAGTTGGCCTTAAAGCTGCGGTCGCCCGCACCCGATTGTGTGAGCTCGACATTGAACGACGAGCGCTCGTAGCCTATCTCGATAGTTGCGCTGCGGCTCTTCTGGCTGTCGTTCGTCGCGATGTGGAGCGTGACGACACCGTCTGCGGAGGTGTCAACGCGGTATATCCATCCGGCATCGAACTTGGCGTAGGTCTGGCCCTCGTCCGTAGCGTGTTGCAGCGTGTAGGTGATGGCTACGCTCTGTCCTGCGGCATCTATATCCACCGTCGCGGGCGATGTGGGTGTGATGACAGCCTCGTCGGGTGTGCCCGACTGATTGATGATGACGGTCTCGACCTGCTCGTTGAAGGTTATCGTCACGGCAGCCATGCGCGTGCCCCCCGTCGGGTTTGTTGCCGCCTCGACGATAATCTCACCGAGCGTCGTGGCATCGGTGACCTCGAGCCATGTGGCCGTGGTGGTGATATCGAGTGCTTCGGGAGCAACATCCCCCGTAGTGGTGTAGGTGATGGTTGCCGCGCCACCACTCATCGAGATGTTTATCTCGTGGTTCGATGTGAGGGTGATGCTCGCCACGTTGTTCGTGTTATCGTCCGTGGTGTTACTCTCGCATGCCGCGAAGGTGGTTGCCATAGCGAGGGCTACGATGTAGATTAGGTGTCTCATGTCGAATAGTTGTGTGTGTTGTACGTGGTGCAAAGGTATTAATTTTTTATCTCTTTTACAATCGCAGCCCACATTTTGAGCAACGTATGTATATATATAATATAGGTATAGCCACGCGACGAAGGGTAAACATAAAAAAACAAGCGGCAAAGTAAAAAAAATAGGCGTAGTGTTTCTCGATTAAAAAATAAGTTGTATATTTGCACTCGATTTTCCGTTTAGTGTTTTGAAAACCACTGGCGGATAGTTCTTTGAAAGTAGGAGGCAGGGACGAAACACTTTTTTACAAAAAAGTTTCCGAAAAATTTGGAAATATGAAAATTGTTCGTACCTTTGCAACTCGATAAGGTCAATGCCGATGTAGCTCAGTTGGCCAGAGCAGCTGATTTGTAATCAGCTGGTCGGGGGTTCGAATCCCTCCATCGGCTCTTAAAGGGGCGGGCGATAGTTCTGCCGATGACCTTAAAATATTGGGAAGATACCAGAGTGGCCAAATGGGGCAGACTGTAAATCTGCTGGCGCACGCCTTCGGTGGTTCGAATCCATCTCTTCCCACTACGACGCCGGTTGGAGTTGCAGGTGCCTGAGTAAGATGTGAAAGCGTCAAGCAAGGGCGGAAGGGCAGCCTCCGAACGGTGTATTTTTGCGGAAGTAGCTCAGTTGATAGAGCAATAGCCTTCCAAGCTATGGGTCGCGAGTTTGAGCCTCGTCTTCCGCTCACAAACAGCGTGTGATGCGATGTCGCTCCTAAATGAGGGGTGGATGTCGGTGTCACGCGATTGACATGTAAAGAGAAAGTAAGTAACTTTATAAAACTTAAATACTTATAGTACTATGGCAAAAGAAAAATTTGATCGTTCGAAACCGCACGTAAACATCGGTACGATCGGACACGTTGACCACGGTAAGACTACTCTTACTGCGGCTATCACTACTGTTCTTGGTAAGGCAGGTTTCTCTGAGGTTCGTTCATTCGACTCTATTGACAACGCACCCGAGGAGAAGGAGCGTGGTATCACCATCAACACTTCACACGTAGAGTACCAGACTGCAGGTCGTCACTACGCTCACGTAGACTGCCCCGGTCACGCCGACTACGTTAAGAACATGGTAACTGGTGCTGCTCAGATGGACGGTGCTATCCTCGTAGTTGCTGCTACGGATGGTCCTATGCCCCAGACTAACGAGCACGTACTTTTGGCTAAGCAGGTGAACGTTCCCCGCATCGTTGTTTTCTTGAACAAGTGCGATATGGTTGACGATCCCGAGATGCTTGACCTCGTTGAGATGGAGGTTCGTGACCTTCTTTCTAAGTATGACTTCGACGGCGATAACGCACCCGTTATCCGTGGTTCGGCTCTTGGTGGCTTGAACGGCGAGCCCCAGTGGGAGCAGAAGGTTCTCGAGCTCATGGAGAATGTTGATAACTACATCCAGATTCCTCCCCGTGACAACGAGAAGCCTTTCTTGATGCCTGTTGAGGACGTATTCTCAATCACTGGCCGTGGTACCGTTGTAACTGGTCGTATCGAGACTGGTATCATCCACGTAGGTGACCCTGTTGAGATCATCGGTTTGGATGAGAAGATCCGTACTTCTACATGTACTGGCGTTGAGATGTTCCGCAAGCTCCTCGATGAGGGTGAGGCTGGTGATAACGTAGGTCTCTTGATGCGTGGTATCGACAAGAAGGAGGTAAAGCGTGGTATGGTTGTTGCTAAGCCCGGTTCAATCACTCCCCACACCAAGTTCACCGCTGAGGTGTATATCTTGAAGAAGGAGGAGGGTGGCCGTCACACACCTTTCCACAACAAGTACCGTCCCCAGTTCTACCTCCGTACTATGGACGTAACTGGTGAGGTATCTCTCCCCGAGGGCGTTGACATGGTTATGCCCGGTGACCACGTTACTATCACCGTTACTTTGATCTACCCCGTAGCTTTGAACGAGGGTCTCCGTTTCGCAATCCGTGAGGGTGGCCGTACGGTAGGTGCAGGTCAGGTATTGAAGGTTCTTGAGTAATCAATCACCACAGAATATCCAAAGAGGCAGGTAATGCCTGCCTCTTACTTAGGAGCATAGTTCAAGGGTAGAATAGCGGTCTCCAAAACCGTTGATGGGAGTTCGAATCTCTCTGCTCCTGCTAATTAAAAAGTAGACTATTATGTTTCAGTATTTTAAGAATTCGTACAACGAGTTGGTTCACAAGGTGACGTGGCCTTCGTTCGAGCAGCTTACAGGCTCTACGAAGGTTGTATTGGTTGCCTCGGTTATCTTCTCGTTAGTAGTATTGGCCATGGATCTCGTATTCGAGACCATGATGAACGGCATATACTCTTTGTTGGGATAATAAGCATTGGCTGAAGGCTATGGGAGAGATTTCTAAGGAGTGGTATGTAGTCCGCGCGATTGGTGGCAAGGAGAAGAAGGTCAAGGAGTACATCGAGGCCGAGATTCGTCATAGCCACCTTGAGGATTATATATCTCAGGTGCTTATTCCAACGGAGAAGGTCTATACAATTCGTAACGGAAAGAAAGTATCTAAGGAGAAGGTTTCGTATCCGGGCTATGTCCTGATTGAGGCCGCCTTCGTAGGTCAAATACCAATTATCATTCGCAACATACCTAATGTGCTTGGCTTCTTGGGTGACACCAAGGAAGACAGTCGCAAGATGAATCCGACACCTCTACGTCCACATGAGGTAAGTCGTATTCTCGGCCTTGTCGATGAGCTGAGCCAGAAGGACGAGGAGAACGAGGTTCCGTTCTTCGTCGGCGAGACCGTCAAGGTTACAGACGGCCCATTCTCAAGCTTCCAAGGTACCATTGAGAGTGTCGACAACGAACACCGTAAGCTCACCGTGAGTGTGAAGATTTTTGGCCGCAAGGCTCCTATGGAGCTGAGCTTTACACAAGTTGAAAAAGAATAATTAACCAAGGAAAATTATGGCAAAAGAGGTTGCTGCATTTATTAAATTGCAGATTAAAGGTGGTGCCGCAAACCCCTCACCTCCAGTAGGTCCTGCATTGGGTTCAAAGGGAGTCAACATCATGGACTTCTGCAAGCAGTTCAATGCACGTACGCAGGATAAGGCGGGTAAGGTTCTTCCGGTCATCATCACTGTTTACAGCGATAAGTCGTTTGACTTTGTAGTTAAACAGCCACCGGTAGCCATTCAGCTCAAGGAAGCAGCTAAGATCCAGACCGGTTCGGCTCAGCCTAACCGTCAGAAGGTAGGCCAGGTAACATGGGACCAGGTTAAGGAGATTGCTGAGGGTAAGATGCCCGATATGAACTGCTTCACAATTGAGGCTGCTATGCGTATGGTCGCCGGTACTGCTCGCAGTATGGGTATCAACGTAGTTGGTGAATTTCCTAACGAGTAACGAAAATTACGAGAATGAGTAAGTTGACAAAAAATCAAAAGATTGCCTACGCTAAAGTCGAGGACAAGGCGTACAAGCTTTCTGAGGCTGCAGCTCTTCTGAAGGAAATTACCTTTACGAAATTTGATGCCTCGGTAGACATTGACGTCCGTTTGGGCGTGGATCCTCGTAAGGCTAATCAGATGGTTCGTGGC
>JAFTNV010000016.1 GCA_017451685.1 Alistipes sp. | reverse complement strand
TGTCCGAAAAAATGTGTACTTTTGCCCATGGTTACATTTGATTTTGTTTTGCGACTACAAAGGTAACCATAAGGGCTGACACCGAATCTGGTATCAGCCCTTATTTATTCTAATGACGAAAGTTTAGCGGACAGTAATAATCTGAAAAGAAGATCTCCTCGGGATAGTACCGTAAAGTACAGCCCGAGGAGTCTTACTTTTTAGATAGGTCGAAGATGACCCCTTATCACGGCAAATTTGTTGAGAGAAAGGGGCAGATACAACGCTCGGCAAAAATGCCGTCGATGGGTAGTACTTGGATGTACGTCCCATTGACGGCACTTTTTGTTAGCGGCAGTAGATGCTGCCTTATCTCAACAAATTAAATTAGCTGCATTTTGAGTAACCACATGCCATACATGTAAGACAGCCATTCTGGTAGGCCATATTCTCCTGACCACACTGGGGGCAGCGACCCTTACCACGTGTACCATCCTTGATGTACTGCTTGAGGGCACGCTCAACACCATTCTTCCACGTGTTGATGGTCTCCGAGTCGAGGTGGAGGCCGTCGACAAGCTGCACAACCTTGTCAATAGGCATGCCGTAGCGAAGGACACCCGAGATAAGCTTAGCATAGTTCCAGAACTCCTCGTCGAAGAGGCGCGAGATACCACCGATGGTGTTGATATAGCCGTAGCGATCCTGATACTGGAAGTCGTAACGCTTAGAGCCGTCGGCCTCGCACACCTTGAGGATGTGACCCTGCTTGATGGTCTTGGGGATATACATGGCATCCTCCTCAATCTTACCGGTGAAGATCTCGTAGGGGCGGTCATCCTGCTTACCCACGAAGGCAATCCAATCCTCCGAGCCGTTCTTGAAGCGCACGATGTCGGCAGGGATAGACTCGGGACGACGTATCGTCGAGCCATCCGAGCACTTCTTCGTATCCTTCGACGAGCTCTTAACATCGAGCAACACACCATCACGGCAGCCGTCGCGGTATACGGTGATACCCTTACATCCCGACTCCCAAGCCGTGCGGTAAACATCGGCAACAAGCTCCTCCGTAACCTCGTTGGGGAGGTTCACGGTGACAGAGATAGAGTGGTCGACCCACTTCTGAATGGCACCCTGCATCTTAACCTTCGCAACCCAGTCGATGTCGTTTGCCGTAGCCTTATAGTAGGGCGAGGCCTTGAGGCACTTGTCGAGCTCTGCATCGCTGATAGACTGCAAGCGCGAGGTGTCGTAGCCGTTAATCTCCATCCACTTAACAAACTGGTGGTGGAAGACATAGTACTCGATGAACTTCTCGCCCGTCTCGTCAACGAACGATGCCTGCTGATCCTTATCCGAGGGGTTAATCTTACGACGGCGCTTATATACGGGACGGAAGACGGGCTCGATACCCGATGTCGTCTGCGACATGAGCGACGTGGTACCCGTAGGTGCGATGGTGAGCATGGCGATGTTACGACGGCCATACTTCTTCATCTCCTCGCGCAACTCGGGCGCAGCCTCGAGGATACGCTCAACCATGGGGTTGCCCTGCTCCTTCTCGAAGTTGTATACACCAAAGGCACCACGATCCTTAGCCATGGCTACCGAGGCACGGTAGGCCTCCACAGCGAGGGTCTTATGTACGTTCACGGCAAAGTCGATAGCCTCCTCCGAGCCGTAGCGTAGGCCGAGGGCTGCGAGCATATCGCCCTCAGCGGTGATGCCGAGACCCGTGCGGCGGCCCTTGAGCGCCATATCCTTAATCTTCTTCCAGAGCTCGAGCTCCACGCGACGAACATCGTCATCCTCGGGATCCGAGGCAATCTTATTGATGATGAGCTCCACCTTCTCCAACTCCAGATCGATGATGTCGTCCATGAGGTGCATAGCCTTAGCCACGTGGGCCTTGAACTTATCGAAGTTGAACACCGCCTTCTTGGTGAAGGGGTTCTCAACATAGCTCAGGAGGTTCAGCGCCAAGAGGCGGCAACTATCGTAGGGGCACAAGGGAATCTCGCCACAGGGGTTCGTAGACACCGTGCGGAAGCCCTCATCAGCGTAGCAGTCGGGCACACTCTCCCTAATAATCGTATCCCAGAACAGCACGCCGGGCTCTGCCGACTTCCAGGCGTTATGTATAATCTTGTTCCACAGCTTCTTGGCATCAATATCCTGCACATACGAGGGCTTCTCGGCGGCGATGGGGAACTGCTGACGGTATGACTCGCCCGCCAGCGCTGCACGCATAAACTCGTCGTCGATCTTTATCGACACGTTAGCGCCCGTAACCTTACCCGTATCTACCTTGGCATCGATGAAACGCTCGGCATCGGGGTGCTTGATAAGCAGTGAGAGCATCAGCGCACCACGACGGCCATCCTGTGCCACCTCGCGCGTAGAGTTTGAGTAACGCTCCATGAAGGGCACGATACCCGTAGATGTGAGTGCCGAGTTCAACACGGGGCTACCCGTGGGGCGTATGTGCGAGAGGTCGTGACCCACACCACCGCGGCGCTTCATCAGCTGCACCTGCTCCTCGTCCATGCGGAAGATACCGCCATACGAGTCGGCGGGGTTCTTATGTCCGATAACGAAGCAGTTCGACAACGATGCCACCTGGAGGTTGTTGCCGATACCCGTCATCGGGCCACCCTGAGGGATGACATAGCGGAAGTGGTCGAGGAGCTCGAATATCTCCTCTTGTGTCAAGGCGTTGGGATAGTTACTCTCGATGCGCGCCAGCTCCTTGGCGATACGATTGTGCATATCCACGGGTGTGGTCTCGTAGATGTTACCAAACGAGTCCTTCAGAGCATACTTGCTCACCCAGACCTGCGCAGCAAGGTCGTCACCGGCGAAGTACTCCTTCGAGGCAGCAACGGCATCCTCGTACTTCACCGTTGTAAGATGTTCATTGTTAGGTTTTTGAGTCATAATTGTTATGTTTTTGTCATTATATTTCTTCATCACCAAAGCCCTGACACGGCTACTCACATCAACTTTGGGGCGTAATGCGAGCATACAAAATTCGTGATTTTTCGCGGGAAACTCTACCCTATCAACTCTAATTTTTCGACACTTTATTCACAAAAAACAAAAAGATGCGCCACACATATCTGTAGCGCATCTTTTGTTTTTATCCTCTCGATTTCTCCCCAACGACCCTCCTAAAGAGCCAAACTCCGGTAAGTCCCGCAACTATGCCGACAGCTGTGCCGAGGAGTATATCTTGCGGGAAGTGGCAGGCAAGATATATGCGCGAGTAGCACACCGCGATGGCCACCACAGTCATCAGCACCGTAAACCACTTACGCTGAACGACAACCGAGCAGAGCAGTGCCAGCGACACTATCGTCGCGGCATGTGCCGACACCGTGCCATAGAGGCCGTGCTTCGTAGACACCACGCTGACATCCGTGAGCCCCTCGGTAAACATCGGTCTTAGGCGCACGGGGAACGACTCCCACACATGCTTCAGTGGGCCCGAGTGCTTGAAGATGCCCGCAATCATATCCGCAGCACCCATAGCCAAGCCTACGGCCACAAGGAGTGCTACAACACCGCGCCACGAGTAACGGCGCCATACCATATATATAATAAGGAGGTACAACGGTATCCACATCGCTACACCCGAGATAGCGACCATCACGCTATCCAACCATGTGGGGCCATCGAAGTTAAGCAACTCGAACAGCGCCCAGTCCCATGTTACATTATTCATATCACCAAAATATTAGAAGGCGGCATACATCGGTAGCCCCGCAGCGCCACCACTATCGGCAGCAAGCATCATGTCGCACTGCATGACCATCCATACGACCACAACAACGAGGAGCCACTGACCCACAAAGCCGAGGCGCGTAACCATCCTCTGCACGCCAAGGTCGAAGCTCTTGGGCAGCGCGTGCATCGCATAACCCACAGCCATAAGCGTCATCGCCACACCCGAGCCCGCAACGAGAGTATCAACCTCCGCGAAAGAGAAGTTTTCGACTATACGCCCGACGATATCGCCCACCTGCGCCATGTCGTTGGCCGTGAAGAGCAGCCACCCAAAGGCTACAAGATTAAAGGTAAAGGTCGTGGCCACAGCCCTCCACACGGGCTTCATCTCCGCGCCAAAGCGCTTAGCGCCGGGCACAACCTCGAGCCACATCTTATGCAGTGCCAGGGCTACGCCATGCAGCATACCCCACGCGATAAACGTCATGCCTACGCCATGCCACAGGCCACCGAGGAACATCGTGAGGATAAGGTTAAGGTATGTTCTCAGGCGCCCCTTACGATTACCGCCAAGCGATATATAGAGGTAGTCGCGCAGCCACGACGAGAGCGATATATGCCAGCGGCGCCAGAACTCCGTAATCGTAGCCGACTTATACGGCGCATCGAAGTTATCGGGCAATCGGAAGCCCATAATGAGTGCTACGCCAACGGCTATATCCGAGTAGCCCGAGAAGTCGCAATATATCTGCAACGTGAAGCCATAGATAGCCATAAGAGCCACAAGGCCACCGTCGCCAAGCTCACCATCGAAGGCGGGGGCTACGAATAACAAACCTAAAGCCTTGGCGATGATAGCATACTTAACGAGGCCACCCGCAATAAGCGTCACGCCACGGCCGAAATCCTCGCGCGTGACAACGACATCGCGAGCCTCAATCTGCGGAATGAAATCCTTAGCCCGCACCAAGGGGCCGAGGAACATCTTCGGGAAGAAGGATAACAAAAAGAGGTAATCGGTAAATCGACTAAGGGGAGAGATAACACCACGCGATATATCGACAACATAGGCGATAGACTGAAACACGAAGAACGACACGCCCGCGGGCACAACGACACTCTCCCAATCGAGTGTACCCGACCCATAGAGGTCGTTGACAACGCCCACGAAGAAGTCCGTAGCCTTGAAGTAGGCGAGGATGGCGATGTTTATCGTGACGCTGAGCGCCACCCATCCACGTGTGCCATGTCCGCGCTCCCTGCGTCGTGCCACGCGCCTACCAATGAGGTAGTCGCTGAGGGCCACAGCAACGAGCAAGAGTACATATATGCCCGAGAGCTTATAGTAGAAGTACAAAGAGAAGAGTACGACATATATGTTTCGAATGTTCACGCGCCTGCGCAGCGCCACATACCCCACGCCAAAGAGAAGGAAGGCGAAGAGGAAAAATCCCGTGGTGAGCGTAAGGGGTACCGCAGCATCGTACTCCAAGAGCGATGCCACACGTTCCAACACGCCATTATCGAACTTCAGATGCTCCATACTACTCGTCACCCTTTACCATCGAAGCATCATCCTCCGCAAGCGTATCCAACAATATCGTCGTGGCGCTAAGGTTTCTATCTATGAGCATCTGGTGCTCCAGGGCCCGACGCTCGGCCTCCTCGGCGACACGTTGTGCCTCGGCCTCGCGCTCCGAGAGTTCCTCCGCGAGCGACGAGCGCAGCGCACGTGCCAACGCCTCGGCAACACGCCTACCACCGGCAAAGTTGATATGCGTATAATCCTTCGCTGCCCAGCCGTTAGCCACAAAGCGTGGCATGCCGCCATATATAGCCATGGCCTCCGATGTGTTCCAGAACGCCACATGTGTACTATCTGCCGCAGCACGCTGATACGATGTAAGGGCATCGACCGAGCCTATAGGCTCATACGCGCCCGACTCCTCGTTCTTCACCCAGCGGTCGCTCACGCCCAGCACCACGATAGCGGCATCGGGGAAGCATCGCTCGGCATAGGCAATCATGTCGCGCAGCTGGTCGCGGTAGCGCGCAAAGACACGCTGTCCGGGCTGCATGATGTTTAGGCCATACTGCAACACCACGAGGTCGTAGCCAAGCATCTCGTCAATCTGGCGGTTGACGGTAGCGCCCGTGCCGAAGATGGCATGGCCGTTGTTACAACGCACCGAGAAGTTATCCACCGTGATGCCACGGCCACCCTCCAACGAGGCGCCATAGCACACCACCGAGCCCTCCAATACTTTGACGCGCAGGGCATCAATCGGTGCTTCGACGTATATCTCGCGCACGTGGTCATCGCCCGCAATCTCGAACTCGCGACTGAGCGTATCGTTTATCTCAACCAATACGCGGCTCGTATCACGGCTATAGAGTAAGACCCTACCGCGCGAGCAGCTATCGAGGGTTGCGAAGGTATCGGTCGATGCCCAGCGTGTCGTAGCCCCACTGCCTCCCTCGGCGATATATCCCGAGATAAAGTATTTGTCGCGCAGAGCCTCAGGCGTGCCCTTGGGTTTCATCACGCTATATGCCGTCCACCCCGACGATGTGCGCTTAACGCTCTTACGCACCGTGGCGAAGGGTATATCGCAGGCGACAAAGCCCACACCGCGGCCACCAAGCAGTGACTGTAGCTCGTGGCGCAAATCCGAGGTAAGGATGTCGCCCTCGACAAACGAGTCACCCATAAAGGCGATGCGCACATCCTCCATATTGGCGAGTTTCTCAATGAAGCGCTCATAGCGCGTGACCGTAAGCGTATCGAAATCCTCGATGGGCACAACGCGCATATCGTCCGCGGGGGCCACCTCCGTGCTCAGGGGCACACGGCGCTTCACCATGGGCTCCTCCTGCACAATCCACTCGTAGCGCACAGGCACAGGCTCCGGCAGGGTGTCTACAACCTCTACCGTGGGCTCCATTTCCATCGCCGCAAGCTCCATCTCGAGGCGCTCAATGTCGGCCTCATACTCCACGGGGAGATCATCGCCACCCGTCTCGGCACGCAGCGACGACAGCATATCGACTCTGGCGAAACTCATGCCCTGCAACTCGAAGGGAGGGATAAAGCCCAGGCCTATGGTTCCCACGACAACAGCCACGGTAAGCCAGAGCATGCGAGGCGTATAGTTCTTGTCCTTCATTATCTAAATGTTGTTTTACTATCACTCATGTTAGATGAGCGTGTAGACATACGCGCCATAGCATAGGAGGAAGAATAATCCCTCGATGCGCGTGAGCTTATCGCGGCCGATGATAAGTGCCGACACCATCACTACGAATACCGCAGCCACGGCTACATATATATCGAACATCTGCACGCCACCCATCGTCAGCGGTGTCACCGTCGAGCACGTACCCAGGATAAGGAGTATGTTGGCGATGTTCGAGCCGAGCACGTTACCCAACGCCAACGAGGTCTTACCCTTCAATATTGACACGAGGCTCGATGCCAACTCCGGCAGCGATGTACCCCCCGCCACCAGCGTGATGGCGATGGTCGCCTCCGACACGCCCCACTGGCGAGCAATCTCCGAGGCGCTATCCACAAAGAGCTGACCGCCATAGATAAGGCCGGCAAGGCCGAGGATTATCCATATAGGCACCCTCCACATAGGCATCGTGGGCGTGGTATCCTCCTCCGCAGTGTCACCCCCCGCAGCCATAGCCTTACGGTCGGCACGTATCGTATACCACAACATCACGGCATAGCCAACCAACAGTAGGATACCCTCCCAGCGTGCAATGTCGCGGTTTAGAGCCGTAACGCCAAGGAGTGCCAACGTAGCAATGATGCAAATTGGTATATCGCGACGGATGTTCATCTTAGTAAAGATAATGGGTGAGCACAAGGCGCAAGCACCAAGGCTGGCGAAGATGTTGAATATGTTCGAGCCGACGATGTTACCTATGGCCATATCGCCCTTACCACCTATGGCCGACAAGAAGCTAACCACAAACTCGGGCATCGACGTGCCCACCGCCACAATCGTAAGACCCACGATGAACTCAGGCACACGAAGGCGCTTAGCCAGTGCCACCGAGCCGTCGGTCAACCACATTGCTCCCACGATAATAAGCGCGAGAGAGCCTACAAGAATCAAATAGTTCATTTTCGATATGTTTTACTGTTATATTACTCTACATATTACACCTCGCAGCCGCACAGCACCCGCACAGCACGTCGTCCCTCGTCGCCAAGCGACAGCGAGAAGTCATTAACGAAGAGGGCTATGTGGTTATCTATGACGCTATCCTCAAGCTCCTGAGCATGCGCCTTAACATAGTCGCGCGAAGCCTCGGGATGCGCAAAGGCGTACTCTATACTTCGTCTTAGTAGCGCCTCGAACTCCGCGACTATATCCATATCCCTACGAGCAACGATAGAGCCTAAAGGCAGGGGTAACGCCACACGCTGTTCCCACTCCAAGCCGAGGTCGGCAACAAGCTCCAGGTTGCGCTTTTGGTATACGAAGCGCCCCTCATGGATAAGGACACCACCGTCGTACTCACCACGCTCCACAGCCGCGGCTATATCCGAGAAGAGCACAGCGGTACGCTCCTCAATCTCCGGAAAGAGCCTCCCGACCAACGCATTTGCCGTGGTATGCTCCCCGGGGACGGCTATATGTCGTAGTGGCGCGCTCTCGCCCTTGCGCCTTACGAGCAGCGGGCCATTGCCACGGCCGAGGGCCGAGCCACTATCCAAGAGCGCATAATCCTTCGCGATGGCGGGAAGTATTGCCGTGCTACACTTCGTGACATCGTAGCGATGCTCTATGGCAGCGGCATTGAGCTGCTCTATATCGAGATACTCCACCTCAATGTCGAAGTCGCCAACATCGATACGACGGTTTACTATCGCATCGAACATAAACGTGTCATTCGGGCATGGCGATATTGCCAGCCTCACCCTTCTACTCCCCATCGTCAATCTCTATTAGTGCGTGAGCCAAGGCCTCCAACGCCTCCTTCGTTCTCCACCGCTCAAACGGCTCGCCCACACGGTTAGATATGGCGCGCACCTCGCATGCCTCGAAGCCCAGAGCCTCGGCCACGGCAAAGAGTGTTGCACCCTCCATATTCTCTATCACAGCATCCTCTCCCCCCTCAGCACCAAGGTGTACGCTATTGGAGCCTACGTGTCTAAGCTTCGTGCGTGGCGTAACGCTATAGCTGCGACGAAAGCGCTCGGGGAGCTCGGCGCAGCGCTCCTCGACAACCTCGACGACATCGCCCACAGCGATACGCTCGTCATAGGCACCCGCCAAGCCTGCGAGCACCACGCGCGACGCAACGAGGCTACCCTCGCGACCAAGCATCGCAAGGGTAGCCGCCGTAGCCGCAAGACCCACGCCCGAGATAACGACACGGGCTGTGGGTCTGAGTGCTCTAAACGGAGCGGCCTCCAGCTCCGTGGGAAAGAGATATATGTTCATTTATACGATACCCTCGACGTTACCATCCTCGGCAAGGCGTATGTTACCCGCCTGCGGTGTCTTGCTCAAGCCCGGCATACGCATAATATCGCCCGCCAAGGCTACGACGAAGCCCGAGCCGGCGTTAAGCTCGATATCCTTGATGTTAATCTCGAAGCCCTCAACCGAGCCGTAGCGCTTAGCGTCTGCCGAGAACGAGAACTGCGTCTTAGCGATACATACGGGCAGGTTGCCCATGCCCCACTTCTCCAAGAGCGCAATCTCCTTCTGTGCACGGGGGCCAAAGACTACCGAGCCGGCACCGTAGATGTTCTTCGCCACCTTCGTAATCTTCTCCTTGAGGCTATCCTCGAGGTCGTAGGCGTACTTGATAGGCTGCGAAGGCTCTGTCTCGATAAGCTCCACGGCAGCCTGTGCCAACTCTGCAGCACCGGCGCCACCCTCAGCATAGGCGTTGTTTATCACGCAGCGCACGCCGAGCTTCTCGCAGTGTGCCATGACCATGGCAATCTCGTCGTCGGTATCGCTGGCAAAGCGGTTGAAGCACACGAGCACCGTCTGGCCAAACTTCTTGAGGTTGGCAACATGACGGTCGAGGTTGGCGAAGCCCTGCTGCAAGCCCTCGGGATTCGGGAGCTTAATCTCCGTCTCGGGCACGCCACCGTGCATCTTGAGCGCGAGGGTCGAGGCTACGAGCACCGTGAGGTCGGGCTTGAGGCCTGCCTGGCGGCACTTGATGTCGAGGAACTTCTCGGCACCAAGGTCGGCACCGAAGCCTGCCTCCGTGACGGTATAGTCGGCGTATGTCATAGCCATGCGCGTAGCGATAACCGAGTTACAGCCGTGCGCGATATTTGCGAAGGGGCCACCGTGGATGATTACGGGGTTGTGCTCCGTGGTCTGCACGAGGTTGGGGTTGATGGCATCCTTCAGGAGGGCAACAACGGCACCCGTAACACCGAGGTCGTTAACCGTGAAGGGGGTGTCGTCATAGCGCACACCGAGGACGATGCGGCCGATACGTGCGTAGAGGTCGTCGACATTACGCGCGAGGCACAAGATAGCCATAATCTCCGATGCGGGGGTGATGTCGAAGCCTGTCTCCGTGGGTATGCCATTTGTCGAGCCACCCAAGCCCGATACGATGTTACGCAACGAGCGGTCGTTCATGTCGAGCACGCGGCGCCACATCACCTTCTTCAAGCCCACCTGCTTCGAGCGGTTGTGGTATAGGTAGTTGTCCAGCAGCGCAGCGATAAGGTTGTTTGCCGAGGTTATGGCGTGGAAGTCACCCGTGAAGTGTAGGTTGATATCCTCCGACGGGAGCACCTGAGCATAGCCACCACCGGTAGCACCACCCTTCATACCGAAGCAGGGGCCCAACGAGGGCTCACGCAGCGCGATGATAGCCTTCTTGCCAATGTGGTTAAGACCCATGCCGAGGCCGATGCTCACCGTGGTCTTACCCACACCTGCCTTCGTTGCCGTGATGGCCGTAACGAGGATGAGGTGATTCTTCGCCACCTTCTTCTCGTCGATAAGCTTATAAGGCACCTTAGCGATATACTTACCGTAGTTAAATACCTCATCATCGGGGAAACCCACCTGAGCAGCAATCTCACGTATGTTTTTGAGCTCTGTTTCGCGAGCAATCTCAATATCTGTCTTCATAATTTTGTATATTTAATCACGTATTATGTTTCAATTATAATAAAAGTTACCTATAGTTGTAGTCTAACAATCTTTACCTACGACAGCCTCGAGCTCCTCGACCGTGAGCGGGAGAAGCTTGTCGCCAATAAAGCGGCTACCCGTCTCCGTCACGAGGACATCATCCTCGATACGTATGCCACCGAAGTCGCGGTACGTGTCGAGCTTGTCGTAGTCGACGATACCCTTGAACTTACCCTCCGAGCGCATCTTGTCGATAAGCGCGGGGATGAAGTATATGCCCGGCTCGTCAGACATCACCGTGCCCGGCTCCACGCGCCATGTAGCACGATGCACGCATGTTGCCGACTTCGTGGCACGCTCCAAGACGGTAGAGAAGTCGAACGAGCGCTCGCCGATATTCTCGCAGTCGTGAACATCCATACCCATGCCGTGACCCAAGCCGTGAGGCATGAACATATAGAGAGCACCCGCCTCGACAGCCTCCTCGGCGGTCGACTTGATAAGACCTACGCCCTTCAAGCCCTCGGCCAACGACATGTATGCCGCCTTGTGAATCTCAGGGTAGAGCAAGCCCGGCTTAATCATAGCCTTCACCTCGCCATGAGCGCGAAGCACGATGTTGTATATATCCTTCTGGCGGTCGGTAAACTTACCGCTCACGGGGTATGTACGTGTGTGATCCGAGCAGTAGCCCTCAACCGACTCACCACCACCGTCGACGAGCAACAGACGTCCCGCCTCCAACACGCCATCGTGGTTGTGGTTGTGCAGAATCTCGCCATGCTGCGTCACGATTGTGGGGAACGACACGCCCTGGCCGTACGACTTGGCGATACCCTCAACCTTACCCGCAATCTCGCGCTCCACAACACCCGGACGACACATGCGCATGGCCGTCATGTGCATCTGGTAGCCAATCTTGAAGGCGCGCTCCAAAGCCGCAATCTCCTCTGCCGACTTCTTCTCGCGCATCTCCGCCACGGCAAACATGAGGTCGAGCGACTTACGCTCGTGCAACATATCAAGACGTATGCCGAGCATCTCGGCAACGCCAATCTTCAACTCCGCACGATAGGGGGGCAGGTAGTGCACGGGGCGGTTCTGCTCTATGGCCTTACGCAGGATGCCACGCACCTCGGCAAGAGGAAAACTCTTCGCCACACCCACCTCGGCAGCCTGGTCGGCAATCGTAGGCATGGGGCCCGTCCAGATGATGTCCTCGACGGTGAAGTCGTCACCAAAGAGCATCGCCTCGCCCGTCTCGGCATCGATGAGGCCGATGAGCGAGGGCACGTCAAGACCGAAGTAGTAGCGGAACGTAGAGTCCTGACGGAAGTAGTAGGTGTTGTTCGGATAGTTGTTGGGCACCTCGGGGTTGCCGGGCAGAAGAATCAAGCCCTTACCCACACGGCGTGCCAACTCGGCACGACGGCCAATGTAAGTCTCTTTTGCAAACATAGTTATTGTAGTTTTAGTTGTTATATATTTCTTTTGTTTTTGGTTGGTTGTTTAGTGAGTTTAGTAAATTTAATGAATTTAGCGCCTTACCAAGCTTTCCCTAAATTCCCTAATCTCCCTAAGTTCCTTAATCTCTCTAATCCCCCATTTTCTTGTCAGAGTGGTGTATATGTAGTAGCTGGCAAAGCGGAGTTTACTGAATGTAAATGAGCATTTGCCAAGCAAGCCCGATGCTACAGATGCGCCATTATCACAAGAAAATTATCTTGGCACCTCTTTGTACACCTTATCTCCTCGTCGCACCTCCTGCTCGGTCTTAAGCGATATGTAGTCGCCCTGCTTGGCGCTTGTCGCGGGTTGCTCGTTGAGCATGATACCCAAGGCCTTCTGCTCCACGACGCCCGTCTTCTCGCCCATAAAGAGGAGGTCGTCGCCCTCCATGACCTCGCACGCCTCGACCAACACCTCGGCAACGCCTATGCGCTTGAAGTAGTTGGTGACCTTGCCCATGTATACCTTCTTGAGTGTCGCCGACGAGCCGTAGTGCTGGCTATGCTCAACCATCGTCTTTGCGGCGTAGTAGCCACCCCAGAAGTCGCGGTTGAAGACGGTGCGCAGGCGCTCCTTAATGGGGGCAACGCTCTCGGGCGTAAACTCGCCACGCTCCATGAGGCGCAGTGCCTCGTCGTAGCTCTCCACAACACGCTTGACGTACTCGCCACCGCGGGCACGGCCCTCAATCTTCAGGACACGAACACCCGCCTCGATAAACGTGTCGAGGAAGTCTACCGTACACAAGTCCTTTGGCGAGAGCACATATTGACCATCAATGTCGAGCTGCTGACCACTCTCCTTATCCGTTATGGTGTACTTACGGCGGCATATCTGGCGACAAGCGCCACGATTTGCCGAGTGGTGCGACTCATGCTCCGAGAGGTAGCACTTACCCGACATCGACATACACATAGCACCGTGAGCAAACATCTCTATCTTGACGAGTTCGCCCGCAGGGCCACATATCCGCTCCTCGGCAATGCGCTGCGAGATGTATGCTATCTGCTCCAGCGACAACTCACGCGCCAGCACCACGACATCGGCCCACTGGGCGAAGAACTTCACCGCCTCGATGTTCGATATGTTACTCTGCGTAGATATGTGCACCTCCATGCCCACCTCGCGGGCGTAGAGGATGGCGGCAAGGTCGGTGGCGATGATGGCATCGATACCCTCGGCCTTGGCCCTGTCGATAATGCGGCGCATGATGTCCATCTCCGTGTCGTAGATGACGATGTTCACCGTGAGGTATGTCTTCACGCCCGCAGCATGTGCCGTGCGAACAATCTCGGCGAGGTCGTCGAGCGTGAAGTTAACACTCGAGGCAGCACGCATGTTGAGCTGCTCGACACCGAAATATACCGAGTCGGCACCCGCTGCTATGGCAGCATTGAGCGCCTCGTACGACCCCACAGGGGCCATAATCTCTATATCCTGTCGTCTAATCATCGCCTACTTCTTTCTTCCCATAAGGTTACGTGCAAACTCCGCGAGGTGTGCCGCCCTCGCAGCACCGATTGAGAGGCTCTCCAACACCGCGAGTGCTCGCTCGAAGCGCAGCTCTATCTGCTGCTCCGTGGCACGCTTAACATCGAGCTTGTCGTAGAGCGCCCTGATGGTGGCTATCTTCTCCGCATCGCCCATATCCGTGCGTGTATGCGTCGTGCGCAACACCTCGCGCTCCACGTCCGTAGCACGGCTCATGGCCTGCACCATGAGGTATGTCTGCTTACCCTCGAGAATGTCGCCTCCAATCTTCTTGCCCAAGGCCTCGTCGCCATAGCTGTCGAGCATGTCGTCCTGAAGCTGGAATGCAAGGCCAAGCTCCGTAGCAAAGCGGTATATCTTCTTGACATCGTCGTCCGCAGCCCCCGCCAACGTGGCGCCTATCATCGCCGAGCCCGAGAGTAGTGCCGAGGTCTTACGCTCAATCATCTGTATGTAATCCACGACCGACACGTGCGTCTTGGTCTCGAAGTCCATGTCGTACTGCTGACCCTCGCACACCTCGAGCGCCATGTCGTTGAAGAGGCTCATGACACGTGGCAGGCAGCCCGACTCTATGCGGGCAAGGTGTTTGTAGGCGGTGATAAGCATGGCATCACCCGAGAGGAGTGCCACATTACCACCCCACTTGGCAAATACCGAGGGCTTGCCACGGCGCATGTCGGCATTATCCATGATGTCATCGTGCAGCAGCGTGAAGTTGTGGAACACCTCCACGGCCATCGCCGCGGGCATCGCCTCGTCGATGTTACCACCGAAAGCCTCGGCCGAGAGCAGAAGTAATACGGGGCGCAGGCGCTTGCCGCCACCCGACATCGAATAGATTATCGGAGCATATAGGAGCTCCGGCTCCTCGGGAGTCTGCATCTGGCTTAGTGCCGCCTCGAAGAGCTCAAGCACTTGGTCGTTTGTGTGTATCATAATCGTTCTATTGTTCGTTGTTGTCGCCCACATTGTGCACGCGCACACGCCCTATGCGCACGCTGCCCACGCGGGTATCCACATATTATGGCTCAAAATTAGTAATTTTTTTGCATAGATTAAAATAATTTTGGTAACTTTGACCAATTAATTTTATAAAACCTTAGAATCGCTATGAAGAAAAAACTTGCAATGGGTATCGACATTGGCGGTACCAACACGGCCTTTGGTCTTGTAGATGAGGATGGTAACGTCGTTGCCGAAAGCAAGATATCGACCGATAAGTTCAGATTTTACGACGACTACAAACCCTACGTCGAGACCCTCGCCACGGCTATGCAGGAGCTCATCAACTCGCAGCCCGAGTGCGAGCTTATAGGCATCGGCGTGGGCGCTCCTAACGCAAATATCCACACCGGCCGCATCGAGACCCCCGCCAACCTATGGAAGTTCGAGGATCCCGCCGACCCGCGTCCCAACTCTATCCGCATCTTCAACTTTGTCGAGGATCTCGGCAAGCACTTCGGTGGCACCAAGGTGATGATTACCAACGATGCTAACGCTGCGGCTATCGGCGAGATGGTCTTTGGTAATGCCCGTGGCATGAAGGACTTCGCGATGATTACGCTTGGCACGGGCCTCGGCTCGGGCATAGTATGTAATGGCGAGATGGTCTATGGCCATGACGGCTTCGCCGGTGAGTACGGACATATCGCCGTTGCCTCACGCGAGACGGGCCGCCAGTGCGGCTGCGGTCGCAAGGGCTGCCTCGAGGCCTACGTGTCGGCTACGGGCATCAAGCGTACGGCCTTCGACCTTATGGCCACGATGACATGCGACAGCGAGCTTCGCGCTGTTCCCTACGATAAGTTCGAGGCTAAGATGCTCTCGGATGCTGCGGCTAAGAACGACCCCATCGCCCTCGAGGCCTTCGAGCGCACGGGTAAGGTTCTCGGTTTGGCTCTCGCCGACCTCACGGCCGTAACATCGCCCGAGGCTATCATCCTCTTTGGTGGCTTAGCCAAAGCTGGCGACTATATCATGCGCCCGACACATAAGTATATGGAGGAGAACCAACTCTCGGTATTCAAGGGTAAGGTGAAGCTCCTTATGAGCGGTATCCAGGATAAGAATGTAGCCATCCTCGGTGGCGCTGCACTTATCTGGAAGCAGCACCTCGAGGCTGTTATCGAGAACTACTAATAGGTTGTATAGCAATATATAAGGCGCATACTACACCTTAATACAACATTTTTACTTAACGAGGGTGACCAATACTTTTTTGGTCATCCTCGTTTCGTTATAAAGATAGCGTACGTAGCGAATGCAAAGGTTAGAGAAAGGGCAAGGGCTACGAGGATTTTAGGCCATAGCTTAGCTCGGCAAACATCGGATGCGTGGAGATGTTGAGAAACACAAATCCGTGCCATAGGTATATCTCGAGCGAGCACCTACCGAGATAGTCGACAACACCCGCACATCCAATCCTCTGTAACCCTCAAGCGATGAAGGTCGCCAACACCGAGAGCATAGGTAGCGCCCCGAGCAGAAGGATGTATATTATGCGCTGATAGCCGGGCATACCCACGATGCGCATAGTCATACACACCGTAAGAGCGATGATGCCGACAATAAATATACGCCTCACACTCCACCTCGACGATGGGTACAACGCGAGGTACATACCATATAATAATTATGTAGCATATAGATATAATACCGCACAAATCCCCAAAAATGGGGATTGACAACTGCGAAATATTAGCATAATTTTGCATCGTAAAAATGTGCAAATATGAAGAGATTACTATTTTTTATGCTATTTATGCTCACCCTACCACTTGCTGTGGTAGCACAAAAGAGCGACACTACGCATATCGAGCCACGCAGATCGCGCCTGCAGATTGGTGGCTATGGCGAGGTGGTATACACACACAATTTTTTTAGCGACAAGTATCTCCGATATACCGATGCCACAAACTATGCCAAAGACAAGGGGCACGGACGTTTCGACATTCCCCACCTCGTGCTATGGATAGGCTACGACTTTGGCAAGGGCTGGACACTCGGCACAGAGATCGAGTTTGAGCACGGGGGCACAGGCAGTGCCGTAGAGATCGAAGAGGAGGAGGGCGGCGAATATGAGTCGGAGGTAGAGCGTGGCGGCGAGGTTGTCCTCGAGCAGTTCTGGATCAACAAGGCGTGGCTCGATGGCGCCCTCAACCTCAAGATGGGACACATCATCGTCCCTGTGGGTGCCACAAATATGTACCATATGCCCACAGAGTTCTTCACTAATATGCGTCCCGAGGGCGAGAATACCATTATGCCCTGCACGTGGCACGAGACAGGCATCGCACTCTGGGGCTCAAAAAATGATTGGCGCTACGAGCTACAGCTGCTGCCCGGCCTCGACTCGGATCGCTTTAATCGCCAGAACTGGGTGGGTAGCGGTGCTGGCTCGCCATACGAGTTTAAGATTGCCAACACCTTTGCCAGCGCCTTCCGCGTAGATAACACCTCGGTGAAGGGTCTTAGACTATCACTTAGCGGCTATGTGGGCAACTCATTCAAGAACACCCTCTCGGCCACCGACAGCCAGCGCTATCGTAACGTAAAGGGCACGGTGACAATAGGTGCGTTTGACTTCGCTTACCGCACATCCAACCTCATCGTTCGAGGCAACATCGACTATGGTCATCTTACCGACTCGGAGCTTATCACCAAGTTCAATATGTCGATGCGCAACGACTCCGTTTCGCCTAAGCAGTCGGTGGCATCCGATGCCTTGGCAACGGGCATAGAGGTGGGCTACAACTTCTTTGGTCTTAGCCCGAAACTTAGCGCCGACGATCAAGAGCTTTGGCTCTTTGGCCGCTACGAGTACTACGACTCGATGTTTAAGACCGAAGGCACAATCCAAGATACCAAGTGGTGTGCACGCCAGCGCCTCGTCGTGGGCATCAACTACCGTCCTCTGCGCGACATCGTCGTGAAGGCCGAGTATGGCGTGGGCATCCTCTCGAAGCAGTACAACAATGAGCCATACATATCCGTAGGTATCGCCTACGCAGGACTGTTCAACAACTACTTTAAGCGCAACAAATAGTACAACAAACAACATAAACACAAACAGTTATGAGAGTAAAAACTACCATTTTAGCACTCCTCGCACTATCGACAGCGATGGTGGCTTGCGAGACAAACACCAACAACACCGCCGTAAATGGCGACACTAAGGAGAAGGCTTTTGAGAGCGCCATCATCCCCTATATCGACAACACCGTAGTACCCACCTACCGCGGTATGGCAGACAATGCCCTGCTCCTTGCCGAGGCTTGTGCCAAGATTCAGCAGGCTCACGCCGATGGCACGCTCAGTACCGACATTATCGCCGAGGCGGGAAACTACTGGAAAGAGAGCCGCCGCTACTGGGAGGAGAGCGAGGCATTTCTCTATGGCGCCGCTGCCGACTACAACATCGACCCACATATCGACTCGTGGCCCTTGGATAAGAACGCTATGGACGACCTCTTGGCCGACATCAACGCCGGAAAGTCGTGGTCTATAGACAACAACATCAACTACGGTCTCTTAGGTTTCCACGCCGTGGAATATATGCTCTTCGAGCTTTCGGAGGATGGCACAACATCTCACACACACAACGTAAACTACACCGAGGCAGAGCTTATATACCTCGTTGCCGTAGCCGACGACCTTGCACAGCAGTGCGTGCGCCTTGAGGCTGCATGGGCAGGCATCGAGAACATATCGGCAGAGAAGCGCTCACTCTTAGAGGAGGCGGAGCTTGAACCCTCAATCAACTATGGCCAGAGTATGAAGACAGCAGGTCAGGGCGGCAGCCTCTACAAGACCTATCAGGAGGCTGCTGAGGAGCTTGTAGATGGTTGCATCACCATCGCCGATGAGGTGGCAAACACAAAGATGGGTACACCTGTAAAGGGTGCTCAGGGCGATGCTAATGGCGACCGCAACTATATCGAGAGTCCCTATTCGCTTAACTCTATCGTCGACTTCCAGGGCAACATCATCTCTATCAAGAATGCCTATGCCGGTTCAAAAGAGGGCGACGCCTCAATCTCGGATTATATCAAGAGCGTAAACGCAGAGCTCGACAGCGAGGTTATGACCCTTATCAACGAGTCGTACGACTACATCGGTCGCATTCAGGAACCCTTTGCTCAGCACCTCTCGGATAAGGAGGCAACAGATGCCATCGACAAGGTCAACGAGCTTGTTGCTGCCCTCGAGAACGTATATGCCGAGCTGTCGAAGAACTAAACCCCAATAAATAACACTAATATTATGAAAAAGAGTCTATTATTTGCCCTCTCACTCCTTGCCTTTGTGGCGTGCGTACAGGATGAGAATGAGGGTAATAACACAAACAACGAGCCTATCGCCGAACTCCCCGAGTGGTACTACACCGGTGGCGAGCTTGGCACGGCATATGTTCATACCTCACACGCCTTCGAGCAGCCCGCAACGTCGGTAATAAATGCGGGTATGTATCAGTCGTTTAAGAACGGTGAGGCACTCTTCGAGAACCCCTTTATGTCGAATAACGAGGGTGTACGTAGCGGCTTGGGCCCTGCCTATATCCGTACATCGTGCTTACACTGCCACCCTGGCTACGGACACGGTAAGCGTATGGAGGCGGGATCGTTCAGCACCGACGAGGTGGGTAACGGCTACCTCCTTGTGGTATACAACAAGGATACCGAGGGCTACGTCTCGTGGCTTGCAGGTATGCCCCAGAGCCACGCTATTGCCCCCTTCAAGGCTCCCGTCGACGAGTCGAAGATCAACATTCAGTGGCTAACGTACACCGATGAGTGGGGTAATACATTCCCCGATGGCGAAACCTACGAGCTTATCTACCCCGAGGTTACTATGCCTATGGATGCCATCTACGCTTACAATGAGGGCGCACTTACGGCTGAGGAGATGGGCAACTATGGCGTGAAGCTCGAGTCGACAATTGGCGTATACGGCACAGGCCTCCTCGATGCCATCAGCGACGAGGACATCATCGCCGAGTGGGCAAAGCAGGAGAGGGATGGCTATATGAAGAATGGCCTTAACACCGCATACTTCGAGGGTGGCGAGTGGAAGAACTTCTACAAGAACACCGCCCAGGGTGGCGATGGCACGCCCTACGTTCGTCGCTACACATACGCTATGAGCCGTGGCCCATTGCAGGATGGTGCTGGTGCTAACGCCTTCTGGAATATCACCAACGCCACACGTAGCGACCGCCGTTTCCACTACCTCGATGCTGCAGGCTCGTGGGTAAAGGCCTCGGCTGCCGACCCTGATGTTCAAGCGGGATTCGAGGCATACATCGCCAATGTAGACCCCGATAAGGAGTATCCCGAGTTCTGGGAGGGCACTCTCGAGGAGCGCATCACAGCATACCTCACGTCGAAGAATCTCCCCGTGGAGGTTAGCGACCAGGAGTACACCGACCTTATGGTATGGCACCGAGGCTTGGCTGTGCCCGCAGCGCGTAACGCAACGGATGAGGATGTGGTACGTGGCAAGGAGCTCTTCGAGGAGATAGGCTGCGCCTACTGCCACCGTCCCTCGTGGACTACGGGTGATGATGTTGTGCGCGACCCTGCACGCTTCTTCGACGGCACGGAGTTGCCACGCTTCCCCAATCAGAAGATCTGGCCCTACACCGATATGGTGCAGCACAAGCTATGTATGGTCAACGACATACGCACGGGATGGTGCCGCACAACACCACTCTGGGGTCGTGGTCTGCACCAGAAGGCTACGGGCTCGCCCACGGCCGATCGTCTGCACGACTGCCGTGCACGTAACACTATGGAGGCTATTATGTGGCACGGTAGCGCCGAGAGCGACGCGCGCGTGTCGGTTGAGAACTTCCGCGCCCTCAGCAAGGATGAGCGAGATGCCGTGATCGCCTTTATCGACGCCATCTAACTATGAGATTATCACTTAACACCCTGAAGCGCACGAGCTTTGCGCTTCAGGGTATTATTATTGTAGTCCTCGCTGTAGCCACCATTGTTGAGAAGGCTCACGGCACCGACTACGCCATTAGCAACATCTACACGGCGTGGTGGATGGTGTTGCTATGGGCTCTTTCGGCAACTTCGGCACTCGCCTACGCCATTGCTACGAAGCTCTATAAGCGCCTTGTGGTCTTTGCCCTGCACGCCGTGCTGGTGCTGATACTCCTCGGTGCCTTCGTCACGCACACCACGTCGCAGCACGGCCATATTCAGCTAAGCGAGAATGCTGATACCAATATATATATTCTCGATGATGGCCATAGCACCACCCTGCCTTTTACGGTGCGGCTGTCGCACTTCGAGCAGGTAAACCACCGAGGCTCCACGGCGCCAATGGACTACGTCGCAGCGTTTCAGATAGTCGACGATGGCGAGGTTACCAAGGGGCGCGTGTCGATGAACAAGATATTTCGCTACGGTGGCTATCGCTTCTATATGTCGCGCTTTACCAATGAGGGCGTTGAGCTCGCCCTTGCTTTCGATGTTTGGGGTATCGGCATAACATATACGGCATATGCTCTGTTGCTACTTACCATCATCTCCTTCTTTTTTAGTCGTGCCACGCATCTACGCAAGCTCCTTAGCCACCCTGCCCTCAAGCGCGGTACGCTCATTGTTACCTTTGTTGCTGTCGCACTCTCGGCATCGGCAAATACGACGCCACGCACCATATCGCCAGAGGCTGCCAAGGCCTTTGGGCGCATAGCTCTATACCACAACGAGCGCATCTGCCCGGCACAGACCTTCGCCCGCGAGTTCACGACGAAGCTCTACGGCAAGCCTACGTACCGAGGATTTAGTGCCGAGCAGGTTGTAGCAGGTTGGTACTTCTACTACGACGACTGGGCCAAGGAGCCCATCATCAAGGTTAAGGGTGGCGTGAAGGAGATTATCGGTATCGACGACGCGTATGCTTCGCTTCGAGATTTTCAGACGCCCACGATGGGTAATAAGCTGAGCGGAGCACTTACCTCCACAGATCGTAAGCTACGTAGCGATGCTGCCGATGCTAACGATAAGCTCGACCTCATATTCCACCTTGCCAACGGCGAGCTGTTTAAGATATTTCCCATTGCTGATGCCTCGGGCACGATGGGATGGTACGCACCTGGCGAGGTCCCCTTAGCTACGGTGGAGTACGACGAGTGGCTATTCATCAACCAGAGCCTCAACATTGTCGGCGAGAGTGTTGCGCGCCGCGACTATGCGCGCGTGGAGGAGATATTTTCGAAGATAGCGACATACCAACGCAATAAGGCGGGATGCATTATGCCTACCGAGAGGCAATTCAAGGCGGAGATTAGCTATAACACGACCAACTATAATCGTCCCTTGGCCATAGCCTCTATCTCCATCGGCACTATATGCTTCATACTGTTTATGGCCACTACGGGAGGGTGGCGCCGCCACGTGCGCTGGGGTGTTGTCGCGTGGCTCGTGGTGCTCTTTGTCTACCTTAGCTATCGCATAGCTATGCGCTGGTATATCACGGGGTATGCACCACTGAGTAATGGTTATGAGACTATGCAGTTTATGGCCTGGGGCACACTCCTTGTGGCTCTTGTTATCGGCCGTAGGGTGCCGCTTATCCCCATCTTCGGAGCTCTTATCGCAGGTGCGGCGATGATGGTGGCTATGATGGGTGAATCCTCTCCGCGCATAACGCAACTTACGCCCGTGCTACACTCGCCACTTCTTAGCATCCACGTCGTCGTTATTATGCTGGCATATATACTATTGACCTTCATAATGCTTAACTCCTGCGCAGCACTCCTACGCCGCAGGGATAGCGCCGTTATGGAGTACCATACGATTATTAGCCGCATCATGCTCTACCCCGCACTATTTCTCCTTGCCATAGGTATATTTATCGGCGCTGTATGGGCAAATATCTCGTGGGGTAGGTACTGGGGCTGGGATCCTAAGGAGGTGTGGGCACTCATCACGATGCTTACGTATGCACTACCACTGCACAGCCACTTGATACCGCTCTTCCGCAACGATACCACCTATCATATATATATGATCACGGCCTTCCTCTCTGTACTTATCACATACTTCGGCGTCAACTTCTTCCTGGGTGGTATGCACGCATACGCATAGCAACCCACACCACCACCCCAACAAACCGAGTAGCACACCAGACTCGAACTGCGTTCCGCAGAGCGAGAGCAGACCACAGGTGGATTGATTGGGCGGAATACTGAAGGTATAGAAGATGGGGTGAGTATTAGTGCCAAGTTTACTTGAGCTACTAATACTCACCCTATATTCGTTGTTGCGTAGCAACTCGCACAATCAATCACCGCAGACAAGTCTGCCGAGCCGCCACAGTCAGTGCGAGGGCCCTTATACGCAGAAAAGCGACCTTCAACACCAACCCAACACGCCGGGTAGCACACCAGACTCGAACTGCGTTCAGCAGAGCGAGAGCAATGGCAAGGTGAGCATACGACCATAGGTCGGAAAAGCAAAATATAAATAGGAAAATTATAACAAACCACCAAATTACAATCGTAATGCGACAATGCAAATGTTATCTTATTCTGCCGTAGGCGCAAGGCAAGCCTTGCCACAAGCCTCCCTTATCAAAGGGAGGTTTGGAGGGATTGTAAATATGATAGGAGGTGCGAAGCTCTGCTTCGCGAGTCCCTTAGATTGCTCATTTGAAACGAATAGCCAACGGCTTCGTCTTTTTTTTGTTCTCATCGGAGCTTGCTCAGATATGAGAACAAAAAAAAGACGAACGACTTGAAAAGTCGCTCGTCTCAAATGAGGTGCCTCAACCTGACAGATTATCTAACTTTTAAGACAGACTTTCTGAGACTCGTGGAGTTCTCCCAGTGGGTCAGAGAAAATTATCCCGATAAAGTCCCCCTAAATTAGAAAAATGGTGTTAATGTTTCTTGCAATGTCCCCGAAGAGTGTTGTTCGTTTCGGAAATTATTATTAATTTTGTGGAAACAAATATAACGTTAAATATAATGCCTATGGTAAAATAACAGACAATAGGGACATATAAACATAAAAAGCGTTAGCTTGTATTTCGGGAAATTGAAACTTCGACACTTTCAACATTACACCCAAGGAATAAAGTTTGACGCTCACACTATGCGTATAGTGTGGGCTTTATTCCGTATATTTGGGTGTATAGGTAGTCGAAGACCTCAATTTCCAATATCAGCAATATTGTCCGCACTTTTTATTTGTTTCCCCTTTAACCTCAAAATCTTGTATGTGGACACAAACATTTAATAATAAAGTTACTATATTATGAAAAAGATATTATTTACACTACTACTTATTTGTGGTATTAGCACAACTGCCAACGCTCAGTTTTATGATGATACTTTCTTTTTTGTTCAGGTAGGCGTAGAGATAAAAAGTAGTACTAGCATAGCTATTTTTGACTATAATGGTAGTGGGGATTTATTTATTAGAACACTTAAGGCTAGGGAAGTGATAGAAAAATATAATAATGGAACTCTATATAGCTACTTGGCACAGGCAAAGCATAATGAGGAAAGAGATTATTCTATCGATTCTTCAAAGTATACAGTTTATAGTTATAAATATGTTGTTGATGTTGTACCACAGAGTATATGGACAGGTAGTGGTTGGAGCACAACATGGAATAATGTGTATAATGGACGAGGCTATTATGGTATTACCTCAGATGCGAAAGAGGTTGTTTGGTGGCGCACAACAAACAATTCCACCGAACCAAAAGAACGCAAGCATTATAAAAGAATTTCTATTTCTGAATTAGTAGAATTGGTAGATGAGTATGGTTTTTTACATTAATAAGATTATATTTTTATTAACATCGTTGATTCTCGGATTATTATCAATAAGCGGAGTTTTTGCGCAAGAAACATATTACTATAAGCAAGTAAATGTTGTTAATGGTAATTCTGTCATAGCGAAAGGCAATGGAGGTCAATTTATTTCGTTCTTCAATGACATTTGTTATGACTCAAACAGTAAAGGTGTTAGTGTGAACAATGGTACTTTGGACAGAAAGTCAAAATCTGCGAACTCTGTACAATATAAAGGGTTATCATATTGGGGTAATGTGACATACCAATTTTCAGGTGACTTTAATAAATTATCTGTCATAAAGCAAGATGGTACTATTTATGTTTATCAGCGAGCAACACCACCCGCAGGGGTTACTACTTCAAGCTTAATAAAGTCAAAATCTTCTGGAGGTGGAACAGCGGCAGGTTATGCTCAACCTCAGAATTACTATCCACCTGCTAATTATGGGAGTGGCAATAGCACAACGACGACAAATTCTTCAGGTTACACCACATACGAAAGTTCTTATGTTAGTGTTGACTGTCATCTTTGTGGTGGTTCTGGTAAGTGTAGTACTTGCAATGGAAAAGGTTGGTATGAATCTCCCTTTGGAACTGGTCCAATTGCGTGCCCTAATTGTTACGGTGGCAACCAATCTGGCAAATGTAGCAAGTGCAAAGGTACTGGAAAAACCGAAAAATTTCACACAGAAAAGGTATATCACTAACCGTCATTGTTGCACGATCAGACTCGAACTGCGTTCAGCAGAGTGAGAGCAGGGTGTTGATAGTATGTGTTCACCGAAGGTGAGCAAGTGGAACACTTGCCACAAGTCTCCCTTTTCAAAGGGAGGTTTGGAGGGATTGTAAATATGACAGGAGTTGCGAAGCTCTGCTTCGCGAGTCCCTTTATCTGCACCTCACAAAAAAAGACGAACGACTTGAAAAGTCGCTCGTCTCAAATGAGGTGCCACATAGTGACAGATTATCGAACTCGCAACAGCGGGACTCGAACGGCGGCAGAAGCCGAGAGCAGACCGAAGGGAGGTTGTTGCAATCGAAGATTGTCGGGATTGATGGGCGATGTGGCGAAAATCTATTTTCAGACACAATCGCACAAAACACGAAAATTTGCGTAGCAAACAACAGGGACACCCGAAAAGAGGTGGGGCTAAGCATAAAGTTTAGCTAATCTAAAGAAGAAGAATTTCACATCGGATATACCTCTGAGCATAGCTCTAAATTGCTTGATCTTGGCATTGAAACTCTCAGCAAAAGCATTCGTAGAG
>JAFTNV010000002.1 GCA_017451685.1 Alistipes sp. | reverse complement strand
TAAATCTCATTCCTCACTCCTCACTCCTCACTCCTCATTACTCACTCTCTTAAACCATCCTTTCACTCGGCGCCAGCCCTCAACACCGATGATTGCCAAGCCTGCATATTGCGTGGTCTTAGCCATGCCAAAGAGCACAAACCACAGCACGCTCTTTGCCGTGGCCGAGATGGGGAGCAGCATCTGCGCGAAGGAGAGGATATAGCACAGCACACATAGCGCAAGAATGATGACACCTGTGCGGAACGAGAGCTTCGACAAGTAGTATTTTATGCGCTCCAAAAATCTCTTCATAACGACATAATTCAAATAAAGAGGCGTCCAAAGTGGGCGCCTCTATGGTTGAGCTACCGAGATTCGAACTCAGAATAACAGAACCAAAATCTGCTGTGTTACCATTACACCATAGCTCAATCGTTGCTCGTAAGCGGTGACAAAGATAGTGTAAAGTTTTGAAACAGCAAAATTTTGGGCAGTATAATATTGGAAGTATTAGAGAGGTAGAGGTAACAAAAAAGAAGATTAAGGCATAGTCCCTAATCTCCAATAGATTAATAATTAAGATAAGTCCATAATTACTCACTACTCATTTGCAATAACTACTCGGCCTTCTCCTCGCGGCGCTTATTGTTGATGTGCATCAACTTACGTATCGACTGCTGGAGGCGCTGGGGGTCTACGTTGCGTTTGATGACCGAGTCGTGAGCCAGCGATATGCCACCGGTCTCCTCCGACACGGCGATGATAATGGCATCCGACACCTCGCTCATACCCAAGGCGGCACGGTGGCGCATGCCGTACGACTTAGGCACTTCCTGGCGCGTGACGGGGAGCACACACTTTGCTGCAACAACACGGTCGCCACTGATGACCATGGCGCCATCGTGCAGTGGCGCGTTCTTAAAGAATATATTCTCGATAAGCGACGTCGACACCTTAGCATCTATAGATATGCCGCTCTCCTCGACAATGCCGAGGTCGTTAGACTGCTTGATGATAATCAGTGCACCAACCTTCTGCTCGCCCATATCCTGACACGCAGCGACGATGGGCTGAAGGTCGATATCGGCCTCGGCCTTACGACTGCGCAGGTTGAATATCTTCGTCAGCCACTCGAAGCGCTCGCGCTGGCGGCCGATGACCTGGAGGAAGTGGCGTATCTCGGGTTGGAAGATAACGAGGATGGCGAGCATACCTATAGATATTATCTGTCCGAGGATGTTCGAGAAGAGCACAAGGTTGAAGGTGGTGACAAGAATCCACACTAAGTATATCACGAAGATGCCCACCATGATATATGGTGCGCTCGTGCCCTTCATGGCGCGGTACACACCATAGAGGAGCGATGCTACGAGAACGATATCTATAATATCGACGAAGGTGATAGGTATGAAGCCCATTATCTGCGACTATATAGTTATAATTATGGCGCGAAATTAGTCAAAAAAATGCCGACATGCAATAGCAAGTCGGCAAAAGTTTTAATCTTTAGGGTAATTATTCGTTACTCCGCGCTGTTATCCGCAGCGTAGAGCTCGTCAACCTTCTTCAAGACAATCTCCGAGATGTTGAGCGTGGGGTCTGAGTCCACGACCGACACAGCGTTAAGAATCATCTTATAACGGTGGTCAGCGTTAACCTCGTCGATAGCACGGCGCGTGAGATCCTGGAACTTATTCACAAGCACCATCTGCTCCTCGCCCAAGGCGCGCTCCTCCTCCTGAAGCTTCTGACCCTCGGTCTGCACGGTGCTCTGGAGTGCGTTCATGCGCGACTGTATAGAGTTACCCTTCTTCTGCAACTCCTCCTGCTTCTGCTGTGCGTTG
This sequence comes from Alistipes sp., assembly GCA_017451685.1. GTDB lineage: Bacteria > Bacteroidota > Bacteroidia > Bacteroidales > Rikenellaceae > Alistipes. The sequence continues at coordinate 16,870 of JAFTNV010000002.1, read as the reverse complement.
AGCGTGGTAATCAAGCCCTTGGCGTAGTCCTGCTCGAGCTTCGCAGCATCGGCCTGGAGCTTATTGTACTCGGCAGCGAGGCCCTGCTCCTTCTTAGCCCAGCCCTCCTGCGTGGTGATAGACTTCTCCTCGAAGGCCTTAACCTTAGTCTCGAGAGCGCTACCCTCCTTGGCGTAGAGCTCGCTCGATGCCATGATATAGTCGAGGTCTACGTATACCACATCGCCACTTGCCACGCACTCTACCGTGCGTACCTCCGTAGCATCGCTCTTCGTAGCATCCGCCTTGCTCTTATTGTCGGCACCACAAGCACACATTACCACCGCCAGAGCAAACAAAAGTGTCTTTTTCATAATCATATCCATGTTTTAGTTAATTTTCATCCGTTGTTTCTGCGAATTTTCGCGATTCAAAATACAAAGGTACGAAAATTTATTTACTTTTGTAGAAAATTTGTAATATTTTTCACTCAACAGCACGTTGTTATGTACGAGTATATCACAGGTAAGGTAGCCGAGGCTACACCCACATACGCCGTTATCGAGGCCGCAGGCGTGGGATATATGATTAATATATCGCTCAAGACATTCTCCGACATCGAGCATGCGGAGGATACGCTACTCTACGTTCACTTCATCGTGCGCGAAGACCAGCAGACGCTCTTTGGCTTCTCCACGAAGATTGAGCGCGAGCTTTTCCGTCAGCTCATAAGCGTGTCAGGCGTGGGTGGCAACACCGCACGCATGATACTATCGACATACTCACCCCGCGAGTTGCAAAACATCATCGCCACCGAGAATGCCGTATTGCTCAAGAACGTCAAGGGCTTAGGCCTCAAGACCGCGCAGAAGATTATCGTCGAGCTCTCGGGCAAGATGCTTGAGTTTGCGGGCGACACGGAGCTTGTCGTAAAGAGGGAGCGCAACAACGTAGTATACGACGAGGCCCTTGCGGCCCTTGCGATGCTCGGCTTCCAGAAGGCGGCAACAGAGAAGGCTCTCACAGCCATATTCAAGGAGAATCCCTCGCTCGGCGTGGAGGATGCCATACGTGCAGCGTTGAAACGCCTATAGAGAGTTTTTCAACGAAAAAAGTGGAGCGTGGCAAAATAATTATTACCTTTGCACGATTATACTAAGGTATGAAGTTGATACGTAACATAGCAACCATCACTGTCGTCGTCATGGCGCTCATCACCGTGGGCTGTAACAACGACACCGACACGGTGCTCACATCGCAGCAGACGGGCATAGAGAGGTATCTCACGGGCTCGCATCAGCCACGCCTCATCGTCGAGGACGAGATAGGGAGCTCGCTCGACGAGCACCCGCAGTTCTACACACGCTGGGGGCAGAACATATATCGCTACATCGCCACCTACTACGACGAGGGTCGCGAGGGCATGGACGAGGTGCGCAACGGCTCGACGATAGAGATGATATACACGGCATACCTCTTCAACAACAGCGCCCCCACCGTCAACGACATGTTCGCAACGAACGATGCCGAGTCGCTACAGAAACTCGTAGATGCAGGCCTCGATGCCGAGTACGAGTGGACGACAGAGCCCATGAGGGTAAAAATCGGGTCGTCGAAGTTGCTCAAGGGGCTGGAGACGGCATTGAAGGGTTGTCGCGAGGGTGACAGCGTGGAGATATACCTCACCTACGAGGCGGCATACGGCAAGCACTACATCGGCGAGGTGCCGAGCAAGTCGGCCGTAGTGTGGTTCATAGATATTGTTTCAGTAGAGTAACAGCATAACGGAAAAGCGTATTATGGCGTACATATATAGACTTACATGGGTCGTAGCACTCATCATTCTTATCACCTCATGTGTCAAGGAGCCCAAGATGACCCTCGAGGAGGTCGAGGCCCGCTCGCTCGCAGCGTGGATAGAGAAGCATCACCCCGAGTTGAAGGATAACATCCAGGAGGAGGGCGGCTACTATGTCGAGGTGTTGGACTATGGCGTGCAGGACTCCACGGCCGTGACGGGCAAGGATGTGTGGGTGTGGTACGACTTCACCAACCGCGACTTCCAGGGCAACGTATGCGAGACACGCAGCTGGCATACGGCCTATCAGCTTGGCACATACACCGACCATACGCACTACAACCCTGTCTTTCGTTTTAGCGGCAAGGCGAGCCACACGCTCATGGAGGGCACCTATCTCGCCACGTTCAACACCCTCAAGGTGCGCAACGCTGAAAGTGGCGCCATGGAGGATGTGGAGGTGCGCTACGGCACACGCCTACGCCTATATATGCCCTCGACGATAACAACAAGCACGGCAGGCTCGACGAGCGACGGTGGCTACGAGGGTCAGTATGCCCTCGACGAGAATAAGCCCCTCATTGTCGAGATGACCGTATATGGACATGTGGAGAATCCCGTAGCCTACGAGGGCGAGAGGGTCGACCTCTTTGCCGAGAATAACGGTGGCGTATGCACCGACCATAAGGTTGTGAAGGAGGAGAAGGCCGAGCGCCGTCATGTGACACGTGCCGAGGGCGGGAATGAGGAGGAAGAGAAGGTGGACACACGCCCCTTAGAGTTTTTCGATGGCCGTTGGCATCAGCCCATCGACACCCTCGAGCATCTATACGTAAACTACGCCTACAGCCCCGCGGATGTGGCCTTTAGTTTCCAGAACGCAACGAATGCCCTCTACCCCAACGAGGGTCGCTACAACGCCGGAACGGTATACAGCACCACTAACGATGTTAGCCAGCTCGACGATGTCGACAGCCGCATAAACAAGGCCCTCGTGGAGCGCTTCGGCCGTGGCATCACGCGCGATGAGGTGCTCACGGCAGACTCACTCAAGGTCAACGCCACAGCGAAGGTATGGTACATAGGTCGCTTCCTCGATGGTTATATCTTCGACACCAACATCGACGAGGTGAAGGAGATTATCTACGGCAAGGTGGAGAGTGCCGGCACGGCCCTCGACTTCGACACGCGCAAGCCATTGGAGAACAGCTATATCCTTGCGTGGAACTACTCACTGCCCACGCTACGCTACGGTCAGTGGGCTACGATACTCACCGTGTCGACATACGCCTATGGTCTTCAGGGACAGGTGGGCTCGCACACCTCCACGACGACATCGAACAACGATGACGCCTACTACGACACGATGAACTACTACAACTACATGAACTACATGAATAGCTACTACGGCTATGGTTATGGTAGCATGTATAACAATGGTTATTACGGCTATAACCCCTACTACTACGGCTACGACTACTCGGCAAACACCGACTCGTCGTCAACGACCGTGACGACTACATCTACCGAGATACAGTCGTACACACCGCTTATCTTCCAGGTGTTCATCGAGAAGAACAAATAGAAATTTAGATGTTATGAGATAGAGGGGCAGGCACTGCCTCCCTCATATCAAAATCGCCCCAACGCTCCGCAACATAATCCAACGTGGCGTACAGCTCGTCGATATCGAATGAGGTGACGAGCTTAAGGCGTGTCTGCTTGAAGTCGGGGAGACCCTTGAAGTAGTTCGTCAGGTGGCGACGCATCTCCAACACACCTACCCTATCACCCTTAATCTCGAGCGACTTGGCAAGGTGCTCCTTGGCGATGGCTACGCGCTCAACAACCGATGGCTGCGGCAGGAGTTCGCCCGTAGCGAGGTAGTGTTTGCACTCCTTGAATATCCACGGGCGGCCATACGTAGCACGGCCAATCATCACGCCATCAACGCCATAGCGGTCGAACATATCCTTACACTTCGCAGCCGAATCGACATCGCCATTGCCGATGATGGGGATGGTGATGCGAGGGTCGTTCTTAATCTTACCTATGAGTGTCCAGTCGGCCTCGCCACGGTACATCTGTGCACGTGTGCGACCATGTATCGTGAGGGCGGCGATGCCCACATCCTGGAGGCGCAGGGCTATCTCCTCGATGTTCTTCATCTCGTCGCTCCAGCCGAGGCGCGTCTTAACGGTCACGGGCTTATTCACCGCGCGCACAATCTGGCGTGTCATCTCGACCATGAGGTCGGGGTCGCGCATCATGCCCGAGCCGGCCCCGCGCGAGGCTATCTTCTTCACGGGGCAGCCGAAGTTGATGTCTATAATATCGGGGTTGGCACTCTCGGCTATGCGTGCCGCCTCGACCATGGGCTCTATGAGGTGGCCGTATATCTGTATGCCCACAGGGCGCTCATAGTCAGCGATATTGAGCTTCGCGCGCGACTTCCACGCATCGCGAATAAGGCCGTCGGAGGATATAAACTCGGTATATACCACATCGGCACCAAACTTCTTGCACATATATCGGAAGGAGGGGTCGGTGACATCCTCCATGGGGGCAAGAAACAGGGGCTGCGCGCCCAGCTCTATATCGGCAATCTTCATAGTCCTTATTTTATTTATGGTGCAAAGATAGTGAATTATTGGTGAAAAAGTGTTATCTTTGCGCCATTATATATAAGTGATACGTAATTATGGTAAACATCGAAGAGTTCATCCTGAGTGTCGTGAAGCGTGCAACCGAGGAGTTGTACGGCACATCCGACAATATACAGATACAAAAGACACGCAAGGAGTTCGAGGGCGACTACACGGTGGTTGTATTCCCCCTGCTCCGCGCATCGAAGAAGTCGCCCGAGGCCACAGCCACGGAGCTCGGCGAGAAGATCGTAGCATCGGTACCCGAGATTAAGGCCTACAACGTAATTAAGGGCTTCCTCAACCTCGTCGTGGATGCCTCATTCTGGGCAGCACGCTTCAAGGAGATAAGCGAGGCGGAGAACTACGGCATGGCACCCACATCGGGACGCACGATAATGATCGAGTACTCGTCGCCCAACACCAACAAGCCGCTACACCTCGGTCATATACGTAACAACCTCCTCGGTTACTCGGTAGCCACCATCCTCAAGGCTAACGGCCACAACGTAATAAAGGTGAACCTCGTGAACGACCGCGGTATACACATCTGCAAGTCGATGCTCGCATGGCAGCTCTACGGCGGTGGCGAGACTCCCGAGTCGTCGGGGATGAAGGGCGACCACCTCGTAGGTAAGTATTACGTAGAGTTCGACAAGCACTACAAAGCGGAGATTAAGGCTCTAGTTGCCGAGGGCATGAGCGAGGAGGATGCCAAGCGCCAGGCGCCCATCATGCTCCAGGCGCAGGAGATGTTGCGTAAGTGGGAGGCTAAGGATGCCGAGGTATACGCCCTCTGGGAGAGGATGAACGGCTGGGTATACGAGGGTTTCGACGTGACGTACAAGGCCATGGGCGTGGACTTCGACAAGGTATACTACGAGTCGGAGACATACCTGCTCGGCAAGAGCCTCGTGGAGGATGGCCTTAAGAAGGGTGTATTCTTCCGCAAGGAGGATAACTCCGTATGGATTGACCTCGAGGCTGACGGCCTCGACCAGAAGCTCCTTTTGCGTGGCGATGGCACGTCGGTATACATGACTCAGGACCTCGGCACAGCACTAAGCCGCTTCGAGGAGAACAAACTCGACGACATGATATATGTTGTCGGCAACGAGCAGAACTACCACTTCCAAGTATTGAAGCTCGTGTTGAAGAAGCTCGGCTACGAGTGGAGTGATAACATCTTCCACCTATCATACGGCATGGTTGAGCTACCCGAGGGTAAGATGAAGTCGCGCGAGGGTACTGTTGTTGATGCTGATGACCTCATAGCCGCAATGATAGGCACCGCACGCGAGATGTCTGACGAGCTCGGCAAACTCGATGGTGCTACAGAGCAGGAGGCTGCCGCAATATCGGAGATGGTAGGTCTCGGAGCGTTGAAATATTTTATCCTTAAGGTCGACCCCAAGAAGACTATGTTGTTCGACCCGCGCGAAAGTATCGACTTCAACGGCAATACGGGCCCATTCATACAATATACGCATGCCCGCATACGCTCGATCATGCGTAAGGCCGAGGATGGAGGCATATCTATGGATGGCTTCGACCGCGCATCGCTCCTACAGGAGGAGGTGGAGCTTATCAAGGCGCTCACGGAGTACCCCGCAACGGTACGCACGGCAGGCGAGCAATTTGCCCCTTCGGTTGTTGCGGCCTACGCCTACGACCTCGCCAAGCAGTTCAACGGCTACTACCACGACCACTCGATACTCAAGGAGGAGGACAGCGACACTCGCGCCCTGCGTCTGAAGCTCGCCGAGGCCGTGGCCCGCACGCTCAAGTCGGCAATGGCTCTCCTGGGCATAAATGTCCCCGAGCGCATGTAAAACGAGGCACGCGAAGAGGTACAATAGCCATCAACACGGAGGTATGAGGTCTTCGTTGTAGATGTATAATGTATATAATGAGAATAAGAGTATTATACATAGTTCTCACACTGCTCTTGGTGGTAGGCTGTGGCTCACGCCCCACCACCACGGAGCGGGATAAGGCTACGACAGAGCGCCACTACGCCCCGGGCACACGCTCCCTGGAGCGTCGCATAGACATAGGCGCCATAACGAGCGAGGAGGAGTATCGCCACGCCCTGGAGCACTATTGGGATGGTTTCGACTTTACCATAGGTGAGCGCGTTGCGGAGTACGACACCTTAGACCTCATCTACGCTATGGCCGATTATGTCGCCATCATACCGCCACAGGGTGCCGACACGTTGCTCCGCAGCCTTATGCACCGCGCCGAGGCAAGCCGCCCCGTACTCGATATGTTTGCAACGATTACGGAGCTTGTGCTCCACGACCCCAACTCACCGCTACGCAACGACGAGTACTACATTCCCATATTGGAGGTGCTGGTCGCCACACCCCACTACGACGAGTACGACCGCATAGCCCCCGCCTACGACCTCGACATGGCACGTAAAAACCGTATAGGCACGATGGCTACCGACTTTGTATACACGATGGCAAGTGGTCGTCAGGGCAGGCTCCACGACATCGTCGCAGAGTACACCATCGTGATGTTCTCGAATCCGGGGTGCCCCATGTGTCGCGATATACGTCGTGAGATGGAGGCATCACCCCTTATCAACGAGCTTCGCGAGCGCAACACCTTAGCCATCCTCACACTCTACCCCGATGCGGATATTGCCACATGGCGCGAGCATCTGTCGGAGCTCCCCGCAGGGTGGATAAACGCCTACGACAAGGGTATGGTGCTCACCGCCGAGCGCCTGTACAACCTCAACGCAATACCATCACTATACCTCCTCGATAGGGATAAGCGCGTTGTCATCAAAGATGGCACGAGCGTTGCCGACATAGAGAACATTGTGGCAATAATGGAGGGCGAGCGACGATGACACGGGAGAGGCTCATAGATACATTCGTGCGCTTGGGCACGGAGTTGCGCACCATAGGCACGACGACAGAGGGCGAGGCGATCATTGCCCGCGCGGTGGAGGATAACGCATGGTTTACACGCGCAGACATACTCCAAGCGGTGGATGCCATTTGCTCGGACATGCTCGATGGCGAGCATCTGAGAGCATGGGTGGAGCACTACCCTATGGCTACAGCACCGCAACGTGTTGCCGTCATCATGGCGGGCAACATCCCTCTTGTAGGCTTCTTCGACCTCTTGTGCGTAGTCCTCAGCGGCCACGAGTGCCACCTGAAGCCATCGTCGAAGGATAGAGTCCTCATGGAGCATGTCATGGAACGCCTCAAGGCCATAGCGCCCGACATAGCAATCTACGCCTACGACAATACGGCACACTACGACATGGCCATAGCCACGGGTGGCGACGATGCCAACCATTACTTCCGCGAGCACTTCGCCACGACACGCGCACTGCTGCGCGGTAGCCGCCACTCCATAGCCATCCTCGATGGCACGGAGAGCGAGGATGAGTTACGTGGCCTTATTGCCGATATCACAGCATACTCGGGCCTCGGATGCCGCTCGGTATCTAAGATATTTATCCCCCGCGACATGGCGCTACGCCTACCCCACACTGCACCCGCAAACCCGAAGATGACCAGCGGCCTACGCTCCATACGTGCGCTCTACGCCATGCAGGGTGTCGCCCACGACGACTTCGGTGCCTTCATCACGGAGCGTGGCGAGGCCTTCCCCACGCGCTTGGGCATCGTCACCGTAAGCGAGTATGACAACCTCGCGGATGTCGAGGAGTGGATAGCAATCCACCGCGACACGTTGCAGTGCATCACTACGCACGTAGACATCGAGGGTGCTGTTCCATTGGGCATGGCCCAGCGCCCCACGCTCACGGACTATGCCGACGGCATAGACACGATGCTATGGCTTGCGAGATAGCCATTTTTGCAATTTATTTGGTTATTATTCTAAAAATCTCTATCTTTGCGGTAGCTTCCAAACGAGGCTACGGAGATTATGCAGAAGCTCTACATCATAGCTGGCTGTAACGGCGCAGGCAAGACCACGGCATCATACACCATGTTGCCCGAGTTGTTGCACTGCCACGAGTTTGTCAATGCCGACGAGATAGCTCGTGGTCTTTCGCCCTTCAACCCCGACAGCATGGCCATAGAGGCGGGACGTCTTATGCTCAAGCGCATAAACGACCTCCTCGAGGAGGGCTCCGACTTCGCTTTCGAGACGACACTATCGACACGCACATACCAGAAGTTCATCGACCGCGCACACGAGCGTGGCTACTTCGTGTCGTTGCTCTACTTCTGGCTGCCGACACCCGAGCAGGCAATACAGCGCGTAGCCAAGCGCGTGAGCCTCGGAGGTCACAACATACCGACAAATACTATCTGTCGTCGCTACGAGAGCAGCATGCGTAATCTCACGAAGCTCTACATGCCGATATGCGACTACTGGGTGATATACGATAACTCAACCGCCGAGGGGGTGAAAAAGATAGCATACGGCTCGAAGAGCGAAATAAAAGAGGTCGTTGACCCGTTAGCTTACGAGAAGATATTGAGTTATGAGTGAGTTTGAGATACGAGAGCTACAGGAACGTATAGATGCAGGTATTCTTCTTGCGCAGCGCCGCCTTATAGAGCGCACACGCAAGGACAATGGCGACCTTGTCGTCATGCGCGACGGTGAGGTTGTACGCCTCACCCCCGACGAACTACGCCGCGAGTAGGCATGCTATCGGACATGCTGGCGTGCAGAAGGTTACAATCACAGCGCATCCCATGCAACAAACGCCTCATAGTCGTACTGCCAACTACTGCCGTAGGCGAGTTTGTGGATACGTATATATATAGCCTCGCGCGACGGAGCATTGAAGCCCCCATTGCGGTGGTGCATAAGGCTATCCTCGGTAGGTCGGTAGGCGCCATCTGAGTAGGTGAAGGCTCCTAAATATACACCAAGGCCCTCGTTAGCATAGCGGCTGTCGGCAAGGAAGTGCTTCCACTTCACGGTCGTAGCATCGAGCGTACCCTCACGTGTGCAGTCGATATTCTTATACCAGCCCCATGTCTCGAAATATTTGAAGTCGCGGTCGTAATCTTCTGCCGTGATTTTACCCGCGCCCGACGAGAAGTATTCGTCACCCAACTTAGCAAAGCCGTGGCCGGCAGCCTCGTGTAGGATGAGCTTACGGAACGACTCATCATCGCCACTAAGAGGTATGTACGAGAGCGAGTCGCCATTGCCATAGGTGCCCGAGGTATTAACCTGTGGCTCACGCATATAGCACACTCCAGCATGGATATTCCAGTTCATGATGACAATGGTCATAGCCTCATCGGCACGTGTTGCCCCAAGTATATTCTGCGTGTATTCGTATGACTTCCACGTGTCGGCATCGATAGATATGCCGTCGCTCTTTAGGTTGCAGTTGAGCGCTGTGCTGTCATAGGCATAGTCATCGCTACATCCCTCCAACTTCGACACGAGCGTCACCATGTATACGTTGAAGAGGTTGCGGAACGACTTGTACGGCTCCTCGCTGAATATATGCTCTACAGCACGGCGCATATCGGCCTCATAGCGCCCCGAGGCTACCTGACGGTCAGAGTAGCCGTCACCCATAATCACGATGTCGATGCCGTTACCCTCCGTTGCACTCATCAAGGTTGTAACCGTGCCATTGGCGCTAAAGTCCGTCGACACATAATCGGGGTCATTCGGCGCGTACATCTCCTCATCACCGGTGACATTGCCCGAGAGCGTCTTAATGGTATACTTATTCCACGTGTTATCCATCAAGTATGCCGATATTGAGTCATCGGGCACACGTATCGTCACACCATCAGGGAATGCCACTTCACCAAGCGTCGGGGGTGTTGTAGCCAATAGGTCTATCGTAGCGAGGCTCGTGCAACCATAGAACGCAGCACCCTCAATCTCGGTAATAGTAGCGGGGAGCGTTGCCTCCGTGAGAGAGGTACAACCATAGAAAGCATATCCCCCTAAATATTGCGTACTGTTAGAGAGCTCAACGCTCTGGAGGTTGCTACAAGCATAGAATGTGTAATCATCAATAGAAACGACACTATTTGGTAGAGTGATGGTCGAGAGCGTCGTCTTACTATCGAAGGCTCCACGTCCACATACCGGCCTTAGCGATGTGACAGCACCCGAGAATGTTATCACCCACTCATTATCACGCTGTAGGTGTGATTCGATAGTGGCATCGAAGAAGTACCCACTTACCAAAATGGCATTGCCGTCCGTCGTTGTGTAGCATATCTCACTTACGGTCGTGGGAGGCACCACAGGGTCGCTACCACCCGGCTCCTCGCCCTCATTGCCGGTGCCACCTTCGTTACCGCCTTCATTGCCACCTTCGTTTCCTTCGCCACCCTCGGTGTTATCACCGCCTTCGTTGCTGCCTTCATTACCTGTGCCGCCCTCATTGCCGGTGCCACCTTCGTTGCCCTCGTTATCCTCCAACACATCATCGGGCAGTGCCTTGATAAGGAAGTGGCCCCATACATCGTGCTTCTCATAGGTCTTAATAGACTCCTCGGGAACATATACGGTAATGCCCGTAGGGAATACATATTGATTATGTAGGGTTGGCGGTGTTGTAGCAAAGACATAAACAGATTTTAAGGGGGTACTACTGAACGCTCCACCCTCTATCGTTGTTACATTTGCTGGAATAGTTACCTCTGCCAATTTTGTAGCAAAAAATGCCTGAGAACCTATTGTTTGAAGATTAGTAGGTAAAATTACGCTATCCAATGCTGTACAATTAAAAAAGTCTCCTGCATTTACCTTCGTTATGCCATTAGGCAATACAACACTTTTTAAGGTTTTCGCACTGTCGAAAGCACCACTCCACGGGCCCTCTTTACCAAGCATCGTAAGGTTACTATCGAAGGTGACAACCCACCTATCGCCACTCTTCTGGTGCGAGGTGATGGCTGCGCCAAACCTATCCTCAACCAACGTAAGTTGCTCTCCGTCAGTGGTGGTATACCACATCTGATTTGAGGGAGGCGTCACCAACTCAAATGCTGCTGCGAGTGCAGCCATAGGCTTGATGTAGTTACGCTCGACGACAACCTCGTTAGTGGTCTTCTTCTTAAAGACAGCGCCCTCGGCATCCGTCACGGTGATGGTGATACCCGACGAGAATGTCGTCGCGGGCATGGCAATCCAGAACTCCGTGGCTGCGCCCTTATCGCTCGCAAGGGCTACGCCATCGCCACAGTCGAGCGTTATCGTCGTGGTGGCGCTCTCGCCCATAACTATCTCGGGGGCGTCGGTCGTCGAGGGGGCGATTGTCGCGCTACCCGAAATCTTCTCCTTGGCATTACCCTTAACCGTGATGCTCTGCACCGTGCCCTCGCCATAGAGTTTCAGTTTGAGGTATCCCAAAGCGTTTCTAAAGGGAAGCACAACATCCTCTACGTTGTTTGAAGCGGCAACCATGATGTTACCGTTACGCGGGAACGACCCCTCGGCATAGTTCTGAACGGCGGGGACATGCAACGAGATAGTGCCTGTGGCAGAGATTGTTGCCGTAGGCTGATAGGGGTATAGGGCGTATATCCTATCGAGCGCTGTGGCACCCACGCCACCCTCGCCCGTGAGCGTAAAGCTACCGCTCTTATCGCCGTCCTCACCCATGAAGGTGAAGGTGTTGTTGTAGTCGTTGCCGTAGAACACCGCGAGGGCATCATCCTTATGCCATGCCAACGACAAGTCCTCCTCGGCATATACACGTGTCATGGCACTATCGACAGATGCCACAAGATCCTCATACTCAGGCACAACGGCCACTGGAGTCTTCTTAGCCTCCTCCATCTTGTCGCTACAGCCCACCAGCGCCATAGCAACGAGTAATATGTAAAACACCTTTCTCATAATTTCACCTCCTACCACTCTGTCTCCTCGGCCTCGCCCGCAATTGACTCTAACGACACGTTAGAGAGGCTAAAGCCGTACTCGACAGTTACTGTTACGACATCTAATCGTGGCTCCTCGTAGCGTGCCACACGCTTAGTTTTCGTCATTATCATTCGCCTAAAAAACTATTAATCTCCGGTCACACCTCACCCTACGGGTGAAAATCGAGCGCAAAGATATTACGATTTTCCTAATTTGCCACAAATAATTGTAAAAATTTACACTACCAAGCATCAGCATAACCTTTTGACATTCAAGTGCTAAAAATTATACTTTTATCGCAATAAATAAAATATTTTAAAAACCACATGTTTTTATAGAAAAAAATTCATGCCTTTGCATGCCTTTTTCCCAAAAAGTCGAATACAAGGCAGTCCGTAGATTTGAGATAAAACGTAGATGTTGGTACATAGCATGTCTATTGTTGTGCTTTGTCGTGTGCTACGATGTAGCCGCACATGGTGCACGCGACTCTGTGAAGATATACTTCCGCCAGGCGTACTCAACACTCGACCTCTCGCTACGCGACAACCACAAATCGTTGGAGCGCATAACGGGCTCCTTGGAGCACGACTTCGCCGACTCGGTATACCAACTCAAAAGGATTGATGTCATCGGTGGCGCCTCGCCCGAAGGTAGCATACCCATGAACATACGCCTCTCGGAGAAGCGTGCAGCACGCCTTTTCGACGACCTCTTTGGCTACAACCGCAATGTGGATATCGTGCTTCCCAACGTGACAAACATGTCGCTCGAGGGCTACGAAACGGCTCTCATGCACGAGCTCTTCTGGGGCGAGGACTACATCACCAAGACGGGCATGCAGAGTGGCGAGTGCGCCATATTTAAGATATATAAGGTCGAGGATGGCTCGGAGCGCGAGTATATGACCCTCCTGCTCTCGGATCAAGACCTACAACCCGACGGCCTCACGCGCTCGAAGCAGATAGCGCTCGACAGCGACGGCACATGGAAGATTGTCGAGACGGACTGGAGCTGGGCATACAATAGCGATGGCAGCAAGGTCATCACGCGCGAGTTAAATGCCGGCACCACGGCAGCAAATCGTATATTCACCTTCTCGAACACACCCAAGGATGATGCCCCCATACATAGCGAGTCGCTGAAGGTTAACCAGATGTAAAAGACAACAAGGACGATAAAGACAACAAAGAGATAAACGACCATGCGGCCAGTGTTGCCAGCGACGTCGTTGTCGTCCCCGCTGTTTTTGTCGTCCTCATACTAATTAAAAAGAGAAAGGAGTGCTCGCGCACTCCTTTCTCTTTCGTCACACTCCGATTACTGAGCCTCGGGGCGCATGATAACCAATGTGCGGTTGTTGTCCTTAAGGATCTGCTGGGCAAAGGCCTTAACATCGTCAGCCGTAACCGACTCAAGGATACCGAGGTACTCATCCTTATAGTTGTAGCCCTCCTCGTACCAACGAGTGATAGCCGACATCCAGCCACCGTTGTTCTCAAGAACATTGGCGTAGTTCTTCTGCAAGAACTCCTTAGACTTAGCGATATCGTCTGCCAAAGGACCCTCCTCGGCAATCTTCTCAATCTCCTTGTAGCAGATGTCTACAAGCTCGTCAGCAAGCTGCTCGTTAGTGTCGAAGACGATAGCCATCATGTAGTTCTCTACGGGGTACTCGTCGATGCCACCCTGAACAGATACGCCATACGTACCACCCTTCTCCTCACGGATAGATACCATGTAGCGTGAGTCGAGAGCACGGCTCAAGAGGTCTACAATGAGGCGGTTCTTAGCGTTATCCTCCATAGCACCCGAGTAAACAAGGCGTACAGATACCTTAGGCTGTTGCATAGCCGTGCGGAAGTCGTTGGTAACCTCACCCTGAGCAAAGCGTACACCATCATCAACAACGGCGTACTTAACCTTCTTAGATGTGGGCAGCGAGCCGATATACTTCTCTACAAGAGGCTTCAACGTATTGAGGTCTACGTTACCTACGATGACGAAGCGGAAGTCGTCAGCATAGCCATAGAGCTTTGAGTGGATAGCCTGCAATGCGGGGATGTTGATAGCCTCAATCTGCTCTGCTGAGGTAATCTGACGGCGTGCGTGGTCGCCATATACCGTCTTCTGGAACTCCTTGCTTACGATATAGTTGGGATCCGACTCCATATTCTTGAAGTAGGGAACGTACATCTTCTTCATATTCTCGAGGTCGGTCTCGTCGAAGCGGGGAGCCGTGAAGTTGAGGTAAACGAGCTGGAGGATAGTCTCAATATCCTTGGGCGAGCCACCAGCGTTCACAGCGTGCTCGTACGAGTCAACGCCAACAGATGCGTAGGCGCTCTTGCCGGCGAGCTGCTTGTTGAGCTCGTTAGCCGAGAACTCCGAGATACCCGACTGGCCCATAACCATGCCGAGGAAGGCACCGTTGTAGTACTCCTCGTCGGTGAGCATCGAGCAACCACCCTTAGACATAGCGTTGATAACAACCTCGTCAGCCTTCAACGTCGAGGGGCGAACAACAACCTTGATGCCGTTCTTCAACGTCCACTCCGTGAAGCCGAGCGACTCATTCACGGTCGTAGCCTTAACTGCCGAGCCCTTAAGCTTCAATGCGGGGTCAATCAAAGGCTTCTTAACCGTATTGTCGGCGTAGGGAGCAATCTCCGAAGCCTCAACCTCAGCGATGACGGCCTTAATCTCCTCCTCAGTAGGAATCACAAGACCCTCCTTCTTGGGTGAGCGGGCGAGGATTACCATATCCTTATTAGGCTGCACAAGCTGCGAGTATGCTGCGTTGATGTCGTCAACCGTGACGCTGTTGATAAGCATCTGGTCGAGCTGCCACTCCGTCTCGGCATCCATCATGGGCGTACCCTCAGCGTAGTTGTCGAGGTAGCGCTGTGCGTAAGAGTCGTTATGTACGTCGTTGCGGTTGGTGTACTGACGCTCGGCATGGCGCAAAATCTCCTGCTGTGCACGCTCGAACTCTCCTGCCGTGAAGCCGTGGCGACGCATGCGCTCCATCTCGGTGTAGATGGTGCGGACGGCATCGAGGATGCGGCCCTCGTGTGCCGTAGCGTTGAACATCGTAGACTCCATCGTGGGGCAGATACCGATGCCACCCTCCGACATACCTCCGCCGAGAATGGGGGCGTCAGCCTTCTGTGCGATCTCGTCGAAACGCTCGCTCATCATCTGCGTAACGAAGCTGTAGATAAGGCTTGTAGAGTAGCCTACCATGGTACCCTTAAGCTGCTTGGGCAGAGCCTCGCGACGTGCGAACATCATCACGCTCGACTGCGTAAGCTCGGGATCCGAGAAGATAGAGATAATGGGCTCCTCGGTTGCGGGAACGGTGATAACCTCCTTCTGCGCAGCATCTGCGGGCGATGCGGGGATATCAGCCATGAGGGTCTTAATCTTAGCCTCAATCTGGTCTACATCTACATCACCTACGATGACGATAGCCTGATACTCGGGGCGATACCACTTGTGGTAGAAGTTCTCCAGCGCTGTGTGGTCGAACGACTCCAAGCCCTCGAGGTAGCCGATAAGGTTACGCTGCTCGTAGATAGAGCCCTTGAACAAGTTGCGCAACATGTCGTTCTGAGCACGGAGGCCTGCACCATCACGTGTGCGAAGCTCCTCCTTGATTACGCCACGCTCCGAGTCGATCTCCTCGGGCTGAAGGGCGATAAACTGCGACCAGTCGTGCAACACGAGAAGGGCCGTATCAACAACACCCTCACGCGCCGTGGGGCAGTCCTTAATCATATACTCGGTGCAATCCCACGAAGTGAAGGCATTGAGGTTGTAGCCAAACTGCACGCCGATAGTCTCGAGGTACTCGATCATCTGCTTGCCAGGGAGGTTCTTCGTGCCATTGAAGGCCATGTGCTCGAGGAAGTGAGCAAGACCCTGCTGGTCGTCCTCCTCCTGCACAGCACCCACATCGTGGTAGATGTAGAAGCTCGCCTGACCCTTAGGCTTCTCGTTGTGGCGAATGTAATAGGTAAGGCCATTGTCGAGCTTACCTACACGCACAGCAGGATCCATAGGCAGCGGAGCCATGGGGTCCTGAGCGCTGATACTCGTCACACCAATCATGAGTGCTACGAGTGCGAAAAATAGTTTTCTCATAGGTTTGATAATTAATAAGTTATATAAACAATATTCTCTTCTTTTACACATTCCTTAACTGCATTTCGCGCAGTTTATCAAGCAAAGATACATATTTTATCGTAAAATAGTACGATTATGGTCACTTTTTTTGAGGCATGATAATATTTTTTCGCATGATAACGCCACCCTACATCTGCTTGCTTTCGATGCTAACGATGTAATATATAGTATTATTGTATAGCACAACATTTGGTATATGCGCAATTTTTAGTTACATTTGCACATTATAACCCTGAAAGGCTTAGATAAACGAGCATAGATATGGACTTCAAGATTGATGCAGTCATCACGTGGGTTGATGGCGACGACCCGCGACATAGGGCTAAGCGCGAGGCGTATAGCGACAGCAAGATGCTTAAGCGCGACGATGTGGCCGGCAGCACGCGATATACGAGCATAGGCG
>JAFTNV010000015.1 GCA_017451685.1 Alistipes sp. | reverse complement strand
CGCCGCGATTAAGTGAGAGCAGAGGCTGCTTGCAGACTATGCCGAGCGTGAGCGGTGAAAAGGAACTTAAGCCTAAAACTACATCTTTTTATTCACTCTCTTAGGTATCAAGGGCTGGCTAAGCAACTTTTTAGTCAGCCCTCTGTTATTGACCTTATGAGGGTCCGCCATCTGTTCATTTTAGTCGTGATAGTACGTCGTCGACGATAATTGCGGTGGCGCCACAGTGCTCGTGCGTGTAATGGCGCGCTTTGGCGCATATCTCGTCGTAGTATGCCTCGTCGCTATGCAACTGCTGAAACCATGCGCATAATTGCTCTTTGTTCTTCACGCTCGTTGCCACGCCTAAGGCTACCATATCCTTCGCCTCCCGGAACTTGTGATACTTGGGGCCGAAGGCTATCGGCAGACCGTATGTCGCCGCCTCGAGGGTGTTGTGTATGCCGGCACCGAAGCCTCCGCCGATGTATGCCCAGCGGGCATAGGCGTATGCCGACGAGAGGATGCCTATGGTGTCGAGGATGAGCACCTGCACGCGGCTAAAGTCGCTCTCGGTGGTCGCCTCGGTGTAGCGCATGGCGCCACCCCTCACCCCGCGCATCAGCCACGCAATACGTCGTTCGTCCATCTCGTGGGGTGCTACGAGGAAGCGTACCGTGGGGTAGCGATTTATGAGGTCGAGCAGCAGCTCCTCGTCGCGTTGCCATGTTGAGCCTGCGACAAAGAGGGGGCTGTTGCCTCTGAAACGCTCGACGATGGGTAGTTGCTTCGCCTGCTCGGCTATCGCCCTAACGCGGTCGAAGCGTGTGTCGCCCGCAACGGTGATATTCTCCACCCCTATGGTGCGCAGTAGCTGCTCGGAGGCGCTGTCTTGCACGTAGAGGTGGCTGTAGCCACGTATCGCCCTGCGCCATGCCCCGCCCCACGGGCGGAAGAAGATGGAGTTGCGACGGAAGATTGCCGACACGAGGATTGTCGCTATGCCGCGACGACGTAGCTCGGCGAGGTAGTTGAGCCAGAACTCATACTTTATGAATATCGCCACCTCGGGCCTCACGGCATCGAGGAAGCGTCGCACGTTGTCGGGCTTGTCCGTTGGCAGATAGTATATACGGTCGGCCGCGGGGTAGTTCTTGCGTATCTCGAAGCCCGAGGGCGAGAAGAAGGTGAGCACGACCCTTACCTTGGGGCGTAGGGCCTTGAGGCGCTCGATGATGGGGCGCCCCTGCTCGAACTCACCGAGCGAGGCGGCATGTATCCATACCACGCGCTCGCATGCGAGCGTGTCCTGTTCTATCCTTTGAAGGAGCCCCCTGCGACCATCGCACCACAGCTGCGCCTTCCGACTGCGCAGCGTGGCGAGATGTATGGCCTTTTCGTAGAACCAGATGCCGATGTCGTACAGTATCATCGCTACAATATATTCTCGGTGAGCTCTATTGATGCGTTACCATGGTCGTCGACCGTGACGGCAATGAGGTCGAATTGCAACTCTAACGGCGTGCGGTGTATCGTGCGGTAGGCCATGGCGCCACGTCGTAGCGTGCGTATCTTCTGGTCGTTGATGCTGTCGTATGCCGACTGCCAACCCCCGAGCTTGCGCGTCTTAACCTCGACGAAGTGCAGCGTATCGAAGCGCTGCGCGATGATGTCTATCTCGTAGTGCCCGATACGCCAGTTACGCTCGACGATGTAGTAGCCGCGCTCGCGTAGCCACGCCACGGCAGCCTCCTCACCGCGTGAGCCTATCTCTAATGCCGTCAGCTCCTGCATCGTGAATTACTTCGTGCGACGAATGAGGAAGTCGATGTTATCGCCCGGCAGCACCTCGTAGGTCTCGATGCCCTTCTTGAAGATGCGCATGGGGCGGTTGCCGATAAGCTCTATGCCGTTGTCGTCGATGCGGAGCATGCAGCCCTCGCGCAGACCTACGACATAGCGGCTACGGTTAGCCTCCAAGTACTCCAATATGCGCTGCTCGCGTGTCTCACCGGCATGACCCTCGGGGTTAGCGTCGAGATAGTGGGGGTTTATCTGGAACGATACGAGGCCTATGGCGCGGAACGAGTCGGGCTGCACGATGGGCATGTCGTTTGTCGTGCATATCGTGGGACATGTCACGTTGCTACCTGCCGACCAGCCGACGTAGGGTACGCCCGCCTTCACGCGACGGAAGATCATGTCGAGAAGATCCTCCTCCTGCATCTTCTTCAGCAGAGCGAAGGTGTTGCCGCCACCGATGACAATGGCCTGGGCGTGGCGTATGAAGTTACGCTTGTTTATGGCGCGATGTACGGAGTGTACCTTGATGCCTATCTCGTTGAAGCGGTTCTGCACCTTAGCCTCATACTCGTCGTACGAGAAGGTGACGGCAGCGTAGGGGATGAATACAACCTCGGTGACGCCCTTGAGGGTCTTTGCTATCTCCTGTATCGGATATTGCAAATAAGGCTCACCTGCATTGGTGGAATTGGAAATTAATAATAGGTTCATAAGACTTTGATTTTTAGGTATTTAATATATGTTGTAGTAAAATCACCAATAAAATTTTTGCGTCATAATGTCAAAGATACGAAAAAATGTGTTATTTTTGTACCGTCTGATGAAAAAAAATGTTGTCGGACGTATTGGAGTAGCTAAAGATTTACTACAATAATGTTTAACTAAAACTTATTTATTATGTCAGAAATTCAGTCAAAAGTTGTCGAGATCATCGTTGACAAGTTGGGTGTTAAGGAGTCAGAGGTAGTACCCGAAGCAAGCTTCACCGCACATCTTGGTGCCGACTCTTTGGATCAGGTAGAGCTTATTATGGAGTTTGAGAAGGCTTTCGACCTTCAGATTCCTGATGGCGACGCTGAGAAGATTCAGACCGTTGGCGATGCTATCAGCTACATCGAGTCTCACAAGTAATAGATTGCACTATATATCGCCATGCCGTGCCTACGTGTTGTAGTTGTACGCGGGCTTTAGTTCTAAAAATCTATTTCTAATATCGTATGGACTATACCCAGGGGGCTCGCTCTCTCGGTTTAGTCCATATTTGTTGCTTTATTTATTACGAACTATGTTCGACTTTTTATTGCGCCCCTTTCGTCGCCACTTTGGCCGTGACAAGGCGTTCTATGTCGCCATTGACGACATGTTCGGGTTTATACCCCACAATATCGAGCTCTACAAGCTCGCCCTTATACATAAGTCGGCATCTGTCGAGCTCGACGATGGCCGTCATATCAACAACGAACGATTAGAGTTCCTGGGTGATGCCGTCATCGAGAGCATCACCTCGGACTACATATTCATAGAGTTTCCCGACCACGACGAGGGCTTCATGACGCAGCTGCGCTCGAAGATGGTGTCGCGACAGTCGCTCAACCGCATAGCCTCGGAGATAGGCCTCGACAGGCATGTCATCTCGCACGCCGCGGGCAACCATAGCCAGAAGCATATCTATGGCGATGCCTTCGAGGCGATGATGGGCGCGATATATCTCGACCAGGGCTACGACTTCGTCAACCGCCTGCTTATAAACGACATCTTCGGTCGTTATATGTCGCTCGACGACATTCTACAGTCCGAGACCGACTTTAAGAGCCGCCTTATCGAGTGGTGCCAGAAGAATAGATACACGGTGGAGTTCCGTACTGAGAGTGGTCGTAGCACACATGCCTCGCATCCTGCGTTTCACTCTACGGTATATATCGACGGCATTGCCGTAGGTCACGGCACGGGCGACTCGAAGAAGGAGGCGGAGCAGCGTGCTGCCTTCTCGGTGTCGCAGACCGCAACAGCAACGCCCGGCGATGAGGCCAGCGCGCAGCTGTTGGATAGGATTGACCGCATGGCAAACTAATGTATCGCTTGTAGAAGATGAGGGAGATAGTAGATAGGCTGCAATCGCGAGGTGCCGAGAGTCTTACGGACAAGGAACTCTTGGCCGTTATCCTTGCCGAGAGTCTTGGCGATGAGCGCGCTGTGGCACTTGCCGAGGAGCTTATGGCCGAGGCGGGGGAATCCGTTCAGCGCCTTGTGGACTACGATGTTGCGCGTCTTAGGATGCTCGGAGGCCTGGGCCGCATGCGTGCTCTCAGGCTTAAGGCCGTGAGGGAGTGTGGCCGCAGGCTTGCAGCTGCCGATGCCGAGCACCACGACATCATCTCGTCGGATGCCGATGTTGTCCGCATCATGGAGCCGCAGCTCGCCGACCTTCAGCACGAGGAGTGTTGGGCGCTCTATCTCGCATCGTCGGGCAGGGTGCTCGAGCGCATGCGCATAAGCCAGGGTGGCGTGCAGTCTACGGTTGTCGACTGTAAGCTCATCATTAAGCGTGCGTTGGAGTTGCTTGCTGTGCAGATAGTCCTTGTCCACAACCACCCCTCGGGTAGTGCCGTGCCGAGCGAGCAGGATAGGAGCCTCACGGAGCGTGTTCAGGATGCTGCGCGCCTCTTCGACATACGCCTTCTGGACCATGTCATCATCGCGCGTGGCGACCACTATAGTTTTCGTGGCAAGGGACTGTTAGGATAAAACGCCATGGCGCGTTGCACGTATCGACTTTTTTTTATACCTTTGCCTCGATATACGCTACAAATTCGGAAATTGTAAAATATAAGATACAATGGCAGTTGAACTCAAAGATTTGACCAAGAGCGACGAGAACTACTCGCAGTGGTACAACGATTTGGTTATTAAGGCCGGCCTTGCCGAGAACTCGGCAGTGCGTGGCTGTATGGTCATCAAGCCCTATGGCTATGCCATCTGGGAGAAGATGCACGATGTTTTGGATGGCATGTTTAAGGCTACGGGACACGAGAATGCCTACTTCCCGCTCTTTATCCCCAAGTCATTCTTCTCGCGTGAGGCGAGCCACGTTGAGGGCTTTGCTAAGGAGTGCGCCGTGGTTACGCACTACCGCCTGAAGAACGACCCCGACGGCAACGGTGTTGTTGTTGACCCCGCTGCGCGCCTCGAGGAGGAGCTCATCGTGCGCCCCACGTCGGAGACCATCATCTGGAATACGTATAAGAATTGGATTACATCATACCGCGACCTACCTATCCTCTGCAACCAGTGGGCTAATGTCGTTCGCTGGGAGATGCGTACGCGCCTCTTCTTACGTACTGCCGAGTTCTTGTGGCAGGAGGGACATACGGCACACGCCACAGCCGAGGAGGCTATGGAGGAGACCGAGCGTATGATTAATGTATATAAGACCTTTGCTGAGGAGTGGATGGGTGTCCCCGTCATTGTGGGTCATAAGTCGCCCAACGAGCGCTTTGCAGGTGCTGTCGACACCCTCACCATCGAGGCGTTGATGCAGGACGGTAAGGCCTTGCAGAGCGGCACATCGCACTTCCTCGGTCAGAATTTCGCTAAGGCCTTCGGTGTGCAGTATACCAATAAGGAGGGTAAGCAGGAGTACGTGTGGGCAACATCGTGGGGTGTATCTACGCGCCTCATGGGTGCTCTTATCATGGCTCACTCGGATAACAACGGCCTTGTTCTTCCTCCGAAGCTCGCACCTATACAGGTTGTCATGGTTCCCATCTATCGCGGTGAGGAGCAGCGTGTTCAGGCTGTCGAGCGCTTCGAGGAGATTGCCAAGGAGCTGCGCGCTAAGGGCGTGTCGGTTAAGATTGATGGTAGAGATAACGTGCGCTCAGGCTTTAAGTTTGCCGAGTACGAGCTTAAGGGAGTGCCCGTGCGCCTCGCTCTCGGCCCTCGCGACCTTGAGAATGGCACCATCGAGCTTGCGCGTCGCGACACCCTCACCAAGGAGGTCGTTTCTCAGGAGGGCCTCGCTGACCGCATCGTAAACCTTCTCGACGAGATACAGCAGAACATCTTTAATAAGGCTCTCGACTACCGTAACTCGATGATTACGAAGGTAGACACATGGGAGGAGTTCAAGGATGTGCTTAACAATAAGGGTGGCTTCATCCTCGCACACTGGGATGGTACTCCCGAGACCGAGCAGGCCATCAAGGATGCCACGAAGGCGACCATCCGCTGCATCCCTATGGATGTAGTCGAGGAGGAGGGTACCTGCGTATTCTCTGGCAAGCCGTCGAAGTATCGTGTGTTGTTTGCTAAATCCTACTAATCTGTTGTGAAAAGGTAGAATCTACTGCCGCTAACAAAAAGTGCCGTCAATGGGCTGTACGTCTAAGTACTATCCCATTGACGGCACTTTTTTGCAGAGCGTTGTATCTCCTGCGTCTTGACAACAAATCAGGTCGTATAACTCTGCTGGTTGTGGTTAGGGAGATTAAGGATTTTAGGTCGGTTAGCGATAAATGATGACAGCGCTATCTTATACCCACTAAACTCATTAACCTCCCTAAACTCCTCTTTTCGGCTGCGCTCCATTCTGTCACGTTAAGCGAAGCGAAGTCGAAACATCTCGCAGTCCGAAAATTATCGCCCCGATTTATTTGTAATGTTGATTTTAATTTATACCTTTGCGTTAACAAAATTGTTAAACAGCATTGTTAAACGCTGGATGTATGGATAATAAGAACACGCAAACCAAAGAACAGCAGATACTTGTGGCCGCCGAGCGAGAGTTTCTTACTCGGGGTTATGAAGGGGCACGTACGACGTCGATAGCCAAGGCTGCGGGGGTGACACATGCCATGTTACACTACTATTTCCGCACCAAGGAGCAGCTTTTTGAGCGCATCGTGGATGAAAAGTTCCGCACGATGTCGCACTCGATGTTTGCCATCATGGGCGACCCATCGTTGCCCATAGTGGAGCGATTAAGGTGTGGCATCGCGGCGCACTTCGACTTTGTGGCCGAGAATCCCGAGTTGCCGCGCTTCGTCATCAACGAGATTGTGTCGCGCCCCGAGCGTTACGAGGTGTTATATAAGCGTGTGGAGCCCGTCGTGAATAACATCTTTCGGGGTTTGCAGACGGAGCTCGATGGTGCTGCCGAGCGTGGCGAGATGGCGAGGGTGGATGTTAGGATGCTCCTTATCTCCATCATGTCAATGAACATCTTCACCTTTGTGGCATACCCCTTCATGGAGCCGTTGATGGGCGAGTTGATGGCTGACCGTGAGCGCTTTCTGGCGGCTCGCAAGGCGGAGAATATCGAAACAATAATGAAAAGAATCAGAATATGAGAAGGTATCTATTATTAACCATCCTCGCCATTGTTGGTGTCGGTGTGGTGTCGGCGCAGTCGCTCGACGAGTGTCGTCGCTTGGCGCGCGAGCACTATCCCGAAATCCGTCAGTACGACCTAATCTCGCAAACCGAGCAGTATAATCTGTCGAATGCTGCGCGTGCGTGGATTCCGCAGGTGGCACTCTCGGGTCAGGCGACATATCAGTCTGCTACGCCAACCTATCCCGAGGCCTTTAGCTCGATAATGCAGGCCAATGGCATCGAGATGACGGGCATACGTAAGGATCAGTACAAGGTGGCCTTAAATGTGTCGCAGAATATCTGGGATGGTGGCATGTCGAGTGCTAATCGTGCTATTGCCGAGGCTGAGGCTGCGGAGCAGCGTAGTCGCCTGGAGGTGTCGCTCTACGACCTGCAATCGCGCATCGACAACCTCTATTTCGGCATCTTGCTCCTCGACGAGCGCATGGCGCAGACCGAGGCACTCGTTGCGGTGTTGGAGAGTAACCTCGCGCGCATGCGCACATATTACAACAATGGTGTGGCCATCGCGGCCGATGTCGATGCCGTCGAGGCAGAGCTTCTTACGGCACGACAAACACTCGGTCAGGTAGAGTCGTCGCGGGCATCCTATCGTCGCATGTTGGAGGTGTTCATAGGCCAAGAACTTACCTGCGAGAATCTCGAGCGACCCGCTATGTGTGAAGTAGCATCGCGCACCTCGGCACGTCCCGAGTTAGCGATGTTCGAGGCGGAGGAGGGTAAACTCGAGGCGCAGCGCAGGGCTGTAAATACCTCCGTAATGCCACGCTTCACGGCCTTTGCCGAGGGATACTATGGCTACCCTGGCATGGATATGTTTAAGAGCATGGTGTCGTCGGAGTGGTCGCTCAATGCCATCGTGGGCGTGCGCATGTCGTGGAACATAGGCGCCTTCTACACCAAGAAGAATAACCTCGACAAGCTCAACGCCGCAAAGCAGCAGATTGCCGTGCAGCGCGATGTCTTTCTCTTCAATACCGAGATGCAAACTACGCAGCAGGATGGTGAGATTGCGCGCCTGCGCAAGGCTATCGAGGATGATGACCGCATCGTAGAGCTTCGTCGCAGGGTGCGCATGGCTGCCGAGGCGCAGTTGGAGAATGGCGTTATTGATGCTACCGACCTATTGCGTAAGATTACGGACGAGACAAACGCAGCGCTTGCGCGTAGCACCCACGAGATAGAGCTGCTGCAAACAATATATAGACTTAAAACAACACTAAATCAATAAGATATGAAGAGAATATTATACGCTGCCGTGGTGCTCGTAGCCCTCGCGTGTGGCAGCGAGGCGGAGTATGATGCAGAGGGTACGTTTGAGGCTACCGAGGTGGTGCTGTCGGCCGAGGCTAACGGCAAGATTCTTAGCTTCGATGTTGTCGAGGGCGTGAGGGTCGAGGCCGACGAGTTGGTTGGCACAATAGACAGCGTGCAGCTACACTTGCAACGCAAGCAACTCGTTGCCCAGCAGGCCGCCCTGCTCGGCTCACGCCCAGATGTGGAGAAGCAGGTGGCATCGCTCAAGGAGCAGATTGCCAAGCAGAGGAGTGAGTTGCTGAGGGTGGAAAATATGCTTAAGGATGGTGCTGCAACAACCAAGCAGCGTGACGACATCGAGGCGCATATAAAGGTGCTGGAGGGACAGCTGGAGGCTACGCTCTCGACCCTCGACAAGAACACTACGACCATCAACAATAATGCTGCAGCCCTTGAGGCTCAGATTGCGGCTCTCGATGACCGCATCGCGAAGTGTCGTATCACCTCGCCCGTGAGTGGCACGGTGCTCGTCAAGTATGCCGAGGCGGGAGAGCTCGCCACGGTGGGTAAGCCACTAATGAAGGTTGCAGACCTTGAGAACATATATCTGCGTGCCTACTTCACCTCTGACCAGCTCGCGAGGGTTTACCTGGGCGACGAGGTGAAGGTCGTCGCTGACTTTGGTGGCGACGAGCGCTACGACTACGTAGGTCACGTAGCGTGGATATCGTCGGAGAGCGAGTTTACGCCCAAGACGATTCAGACGAAGGATTCTCGTGCCAACTTGGTATACGCTGTGAAGATTGCCGTCGAGAATGATGGTCGCCTGAAGATTGGACTGAGTGGCGCAGTGGTGTTGTAGTATGGCTGCAATTGAGGTACATAACCTATCGAAGTGCTACGGCGGGGTGCGGGCCCTCGACAGCGTGTCGTTCGCGGTCGAGCGTGGCGAGTTGTTTGGTCTTATAGGCCCTGATGGTGCGGGTAAGACCACGCTCTTTCGCCTCCTCGCTACGCTTCTGAATGCCGACGAGGGTGTCGCTACGGTGGATGGCTTCGATATTAAGAGTGACTATCGCGCCATTCGCTCGCGTGTGGGGTATATGCCCGGGCGCTTCTCGCTATATCCCGACCTGTCGGTCGAGGAGAATCTTCGGTTTTTTGCCGCACTATTTGGCGTTACCATAGAGGAGTCGTATGACCTTATTGCGCCTATCTACAAGCAGATAGAGCCTTTCCGTACACGCCGCGCAGGAAAGCTGTCGGGAGGCATGAAGCAGAAGCTTGCCCTCTCGTGCGCTCTTATCCATCGTCCCTCAGTCTTGTTCCTCGACGAGCCGACAACGGGCGTAGATGCTGTGTCGCGTAGCGAGTTTTGGGATATGCTCGCGGGGTTGAAGAAGCGGGGTATAACAATCCTTGTTTCGACACCCTATATGGACGAGGCGAGCCGTTGCGACCGTATTGCTCTCTGCAACGAGGGGCACATCCTGGGTATTGATACTCCCGAGGGTATTGTGCGCGGATTTGACAAAAAGCTCTACGGCATTGGTGCCAAGAATATGTATGCTCTGTTGGAGCGAGCGCGCCGAGCGGATGGTGTGGAGGATTGTTATCCCTTTGGCGAAAAGCACCATTTAGTTGCGGACGAGGGATTCGATAAAGGGCGTTTTAAGGCTCTTTTGAGTGATGTCGAGGGTTTGGAGATTGTTGAGGCTGAGCCCACAATCGAGGATATGTTTATTAAACTGATGAAACGATGACAGATATAGTAATCTCGGTGCGCGACCTCACGAAGCGCTTTGGCGACTTTACGGCCGTCGACCGCATATCGTTCGATGTGCTTAGGGGCGAGATTTTCGGCTTCCTCGGTGCTAACGGTGCGGGTAAGACCACAGCTATGCGTATGCTCTGCGGCTTGAGCTACCCCACATCGGGTAGTGGAACCGTTGCGGGCTACGATGTGATGCGCGAGGGCGAGAAGATTAAGCACCATATCGGTTATATGAGTCAGCGCTTCTCGCTATATAACGACCTCACGGTGTGGGAGAATATGCGCCTCTTTGCCGGCATCTACGGCCTCACGAAGCGCGAAACCGAGGAGCGTGCCGCGGAGTTGCTCGACCGCCTGAACTTTTCGTCCGAGCGTAATACTCTGGTAGGCTCCCTGCCACTGGGCTGGAAGCAGAAGTTGTCGTTTGCCATTGCCACGATACACCGTCCCGAGGTGGTATTCTTGGATGAGCCCACGGGAGGTGTCGACCCCGTTACGCGCCGACAGTTTTGGGAGATGATATACGAGGCTGCCGAGGCGGGCACGACCATCTTCGTGACGACACACTATATGGACGAGGCGGAGTACTGCTCGCGCGTATCTATCATGGTCGATGGCCAGGTGCGGGCACTCGATACTCCGGCACGCCTGAAACAACAATTCTCGGCAGAGTCGATGGACGAGGTATTTCGCACGTTGGCACGTGGAGCACAGAGAGGAGAGTAGGACTATGATGAGAGGTAATTTTCTATCATTCGTAAAAAAGGAGTCGTTGCATATACTCCGCGATAAGCGCACGATGCTCATTGTGATGCTTATCCCCGTGGTGCTCATGATACTCTTCGGCTTTGCTATATCTACGGAGGTGAACAACGTAAATGTCGCCGTTGTTGCCGCGGAGCGTAGCGATGGTGTGCGTGATGCTGTTGAGCGCCTCTCGCACAACGAATACTTTACGTTTAAGGGGTATATCGCACAGGATAAGATAGACTCCTATTTGCGCTCGGGCAAGGTGGGTGCTGTGGTGGTCTTCGCTGCGGACTACGACAGATGCGCAGAACTTGCCAAGCAAGGTGTTGAGGAGAAGCCTATCATTCAACTCATTGTCGATGCCTCGAACGTGAATACCGCAGGCTCGGCTACGGCATACCTGCAAGGCGTGCTTCTCGGCACAGCATCCGAGCAGGCGATGTTCGAGACACGTATGTTGTTTAACCCGCAGATGAAGTCGGCCTACAACTTCGTGCCAGGCATTATGGGTCTTATCTTCATATTGGTATGTGCGATGATGACTTCGGTGTCGATAGTCCGCGAGAAGGAGGTGGGCACGATGGAGGTGCTCCTGGTGTCACCCGTGCGTCCCGTGAAGATTATCTTCGCGAAGATGATACCATACTTCGCCATCTCGTGCATCGTGCTTGTGATGATACTGCTCCTTGCCCGCTACCTCCTCGACGTGCCGATGACGGGCGGTGTTGGGGGTATATTCTCGCTGTCACTATTGTACTTAGTGCTGTCGCTATCGCTCGGCCTCTTGGTGTCGACCATCGCCACAACACAGATGGCAGCACTGCTTATCTCGGCAATGGTTATGATGATGCCCATCCTGATGCTCTCGGGCATGTTGTTCCCGATTGAGAATCTGCCGAAATTTTTCCAGGTGGTGTCGAACATTGTACCTGCGAGGTGGTATATAGACGCTGTGCGTAAGATGATGATTCAGGGCCTTCCGCTTGTCGCTGTGTGGGAGAATTGCGTGATTCTCCTCGGCATGACCGTGGCACTCCTCGGTGTGTCATTAAAGAAGTTTAACGATAAATTGGAATAACGATGAGAACATTTATCGTACTCGTACAAAAGGAGTTCTTGCAGATTAGGCGTAACTCGTTCCTGCCGAAGCTAATCATCGCCTTCCCGATACTCGTGATGTTGCTCATGCCGCTCATCATGACCATGGATGTGCGTAACGTAAATGTCGCTGTCGTCGACCTCGACCGCTCGACAACCTCGCGCCGTATAGCCTCGCATATCGAGGCCTCGGAGTACCTTATGCTGGCACACACCACGGCCGAATATCCTCTTGCGATGGATGCCTTAGAGCAGGGCACGGTAGATGTCATCGTGCAGATACCCGCGGATTTTGAGCGCGACATGACCGTTGCAACACCTGAGCGTATCAGCATCACGGCTAATGCCGTGAATGCCACAAAGGGAGGCATGGGCATGCAGTACGTGGTGCAGACAATAGCCAAGACACTCGCGGAGCTGCGCGGCGAGAAGAGCCCTGCAAACATGTCGGAGCTTGTGACCGTAGAGAACCGCTTCAATCCTACGCTCAACTATCGCCACTATATGATTCCTGCGCTGATGATTATCCTCTTTATCCTTATTTGTGGGTTCCTTCCGGCGTTGAGCATCGTCGGTGAGAAGGAGAGCGGCTCCATCGAGCAGATAAACGTAACACCCATTTCGCGCTTTACGTTCACGCTGTCGAAGCTTGTGCCGTATTGGATTATAGGCCTCTTTGTGGTGACTATCGCCATGCTCGTCGCACGATTGGTCTATGGCCTTGTGCCCGTAGGTTCTATCGGAGCAATATACCTTGGCGCACTGCTCTTTATCCTCACGATTTCTGGCTTCAGCCTTACTATCGCCAACTTCTCGGAGACGATGCAGCAGGCGATGTTCGTGATGTTCTTCTTTATAATGATATTTATGCTTATGAGCGGCCTGCTCACCCCCGTGGACTCTATGCCCGTGTGGGCGCAACGCTTTACGCTCATACTCCCTCCGCGCTACTACGTTGAGATACTGCGCTCGGTATATCTTAAGGGGACAACCATTGCCGAACTATGGACTAACTTCGCAGCCCTCGGAGGCTTCGCCCTTATCTTCAACACCCTCGCTGCCCTCACATATAAGAAGCAGGCGTAGATAACCCGTTGCGGAGTCTTTGCTGCGTGGCTTAATGCCTTCTCTCGTATGTGCGGAACGCAAAGGGATACTCGTACTCCTCGCCACGCTCATGGCGCTCCTCGGCAACAAGACTCCACTTGCTGAAGTCTATCGCAGGAAAGGCCGTGTCGCCCGCGTAGTCGTGCTCCACATGCGTGATATACATCCTGTCGGCCACACCAAGTGCCTCGGCATATATCTGTGCACCGCCAATAACGAATATCTCCTCGTCATCGCCCGCAAGCCTTATGGCCTCCTCCAGCGAGTGTGCCGTGAGTGCCCCGTCAAACATACGCTCGGCGCGTGTGATGACGATATTGGTGCGCTTCGGCAGGGGGCACGAGCCTAACGACTCGAAGGTCTTGCGACCCATCACAACGGCATGTCCCGATGTCGTCGTGCGGAAGAAGCGCATGTCCTCCTTAATATGCCACAAGAGGGCGTTCTTATCTCCGATGGTGCCATTCTGGGCGATGGCAACGATGATGCTTACCATAACACGTTAGGTTTTAGAATGATAACGGCGCCTTAATGGCGGGGTGGGGGTCGTAGCCCTCGAGCGTGAAGTCCTCGTAGCGGTAGTCGAAGATGCTTCGTACCGCGGGGTTGAGGTGCATCCTCGGCAGCGCGCGTGGCTCACGACTAAGCTGCTCGGCAGCCTGCTCCGCATGGTTGAGGTATAGGTGGGCATCGCCAAGCGTATGTATAAACTCGCCCGCCTCAAGGCCACACTCCTTTGCCACCATCATCGTAAGCAGAGCATACGAGGCGATATTGAAGGGCACGCCAAGGAACGTATCGCCGCTACGCTGGTATAGCTGGCACGACAACCTACCCTCGGCAACGAAGAACTGAAACATCGTGTGGCAGGGTGGTAGGGCCATATGCTCGACATCGGCGACGTTCCATGCCGAGACTATCATCCTTCGCGACGTGGGGTTACGCTTGATGGCATCTATGACATTGGCTATCTGGTCGATGACACCACCCTCGGGCTTAGGCCAGCTACGCCACTGATAGCCGTATACGTGGTTGAGGTCGCCAAAGCGGTAGCCCTCGATGGGTGACTCCACGCCCGCAGCCGCAAGGAATGTGTCCATATCCACGGGCAGCACGCCATGCTTCACGCACAGCTCGTTATAGTAGCGGTAGGCATCGCTATCCCATATATGCACACCATTTTCGACCAGATACTTGATGTTGGTGTCGCCCTTGAGGAACCATAGCAGCTCGTGGATGACGCCCTTCAAAAATATCTTCTTCGTGGTGAGCAACGGGAAGCCGTCGCTGAGGTTGAAACGCATCTGATAGCCGAAGATGCCCTTCGTGCCCGTTCCCGTGCGGTCGTCGCGCACGACACCCTCACGGCATATCTTATCGAGAAGCTCGAGGTACTGTTTCATCTATATCGAAAGTTTTAAGTTCTAAGTTGTTATCACCATCAAGCGTGGCATACGTAGCCTTCGTCTGCGACCAGTCGCTGAGGAACAATACGTCGACATCGTCGTCCGTCGTGCGATGCGCAAGGTGCATGTGTCCGAAGATATAGTGGCCTATGTCGCCATGCGTGGCGTGGTGCTCGCGGGCGTAGTCCACGAGGTAGCCGAGCCTGTCGGCCGTAATCTGCTCCGTGCCGTGCGACTTACGCGACTTGCCGCTCCACCAGCGGCCGAACTTGAGCGCTATGTCGGGGTGTATGAGCCAGCGGAAGAGCCAGCGTGCCGTGCCCGAGCGGAAGATGGCGTTCATCGCCCGCAGCATGGGCTGGCCGTGGATGTTCATATTGTCGCCATGAGCGAGGTGTATGCGTAGGCCGTTGATGTTTACCACCTCGGGCTTGCGTATAATCTCCACGCCACACTCGCGCGTGAGGTAGTCGTACGTCCACATGTCGTGGTTGCCGCTAAAGAGAACGACACGTATGCCACGGTCGTGGAGCGCAGCGAGGCGACCAAGGGTGCGCACAAAGCCCTGTGGCACAACCCTCAGATACTCAAACCAGAAGTCGAAGATGTCGCCTAAGAGGTATATCTCCGTGGCATCCTCCGCCACCATATCCAACCAACGACAGAAGGCGCGCTCGGTGCGCTCCGCTTGCTCTATGGTGCCTCCTCCGAGGTGTATGTCCGATGCGAAGTATATCATTCGGGCTAAAGGTGTTTCTTGATTTCCTCCTCGAGTGCCGCCATCTCCAGAGGTGCCACGCTCATGTTACCCTCGCGGTCGATAATGTATGCCATGGGCAGCTGCGCCACGTTGTACAGCATAAAGACATCGTCCCTCTCCGCGGCAGTGAGCGACAGCCACGGCAAGCGCTGCTGGCGTACGGCCTCGATCCACATGGCCACATCCCTGTCTGCCGACACCTGATATACCTCGAAGCCGGCATCGTGGTAGCGCGCGTAGAGAGCCTTAAGCTCGGCATTTATGTTGTTACACAGGGCGCTCTCGGCCGTCCAGAAGTAGAGCATGACGACCTTGCCGTCGAGCGATGATAGACGGTGCTTCGCCTTGTACATATCTTCGAGTTCGATGTCGGGGTACGAGCTGAGGGTTATGCTATTGTTGAGGTTGATGATAGCCTCGCTGTCGGCAATCTCGCGCTCGATGATGGCTATATATGGCGAGTCGGGGTAACTCTTAGTGATGCCCTCGAGCACGGTGTTGTAGTGCGCTAAGGTTATGCCGTAGCCCTCGAGTTGCGGGATATACTGCTCCACGACATTGTGGCGCATGGCGTAGAAGGCCGCGAGCTTGTCGTGGTGCGTACCTACGAAGCGTACCTGTGCCTGTATGGCGTTGCGCGCTGCGAGATATGCCTCGCGCTCGGGTATCGCCTTGGAGGTGTTGGCTATGCTCTCGGCAATGAGTGCCAGACGGTCACAGGCAGCGAAGTATTCGCGGTTGAACTCGCGTATCAGTGCCGACTCATCGGAGCCCTCGACCGTATAGTTGAGGAATATGTCGCCCGCAGCCTCAAGGCGTATGTTGTCACCCGGGGCTATGACCAACGTCACGGGGCGTGTGTTGTCCGTAAACGACAGCTTGTAGAAGCGTGGCGAGGTGCCCTCCTCGATGTCGAAGGCGAAGCGGAAGGCGCCATTGTCGGCAAGGGCCGTGGCGGCTATGCGCTCGGGCATGATGAACGTGTCCGACACGCGCTCCAAAAATACGGAGTCGACATTGCTACCTACGAAGCGACCCTCGACGATGGTCTGGTGTGTGGCCCTGTCGCTGCTACACGATAGGAGCATCAGGGCGGCTATTGTGCCAAATAAAAATCTCTTCATCCTTAATGTTTTGAGTAGTAACGTGCGACTACTTATGTGCATTGTGTCGCTGTGCAGGTTTATTGCTCTTTGCTGTCTTACTACGGTTATTATTGTTGTTGCGTCCCTGCTGTGGCTTGTTGCGCCTTGTGTTGTGCTGCGGCACCTGGCGATAGTCGTTGCGCATGGCGCTCACAGCCGTGAGGTCTACATCCACCTCGCCACCGGCCATGATGTTGATGTCGCGGATGATGGAGCCGTTGTTCGGATGCTCGTTGTTGAACTCGAAGCTCTTGGCGCGCATGTAGCGTGCTACGTTAATCATCTCGTCGGTCTTAAGCTCCGTGTTTTGCTCTGCGGCGATGGCGCGTACAAGACGGTGTACGTACTTGCCGTAGTGCTTAAACGTGATTCGCGACTGCGGGTATGGTAACTTTTGTGGTACGACAGCCAAATCTTGGCGTGATGGTTGTGGGTATGGTGAGTCGACGTCTAACTGAAAATCCGACATTATGAATAGGTGGTCCCACAGCTTATGCTTGAAGTCCTCGGTATCGCGAAGTGTGGTGTTGAGGTTACCCATAACGGCAATTACAGCCTTAGCCTGTCGCGTGCGCTCCTGTCTATCCTCAATCTCAAGTAACGAGTCGACCATCTCGTGGATGTGTCGGCCGTACTCCGGCAGGTATAACTTTCGTCGTGTGTAATTATAGTTTTTTCTCATCGTCTAAGATATTAAACTTCCAATTGAAACCCCCGAAAATAGTCCGTTATGACCATTCTTGTGTCGGGTAAGGGTCATCCCCGCGTGGTTGTTTGCACCATCGAACTAAAGGGTGCATCTTTATCCGTCGTAATGGCGGCGTTTAACCTCACAAAGTAACTAAAAATTATTTACATAAACAAGTTATGACCAAAATTTTAATTCTTTCATCCTCGAAAAGCATGCTCAATTCGCTCGGCGAGCGCCTGCGCTTCGAGAACTTCGCCACGGCAGAGGCCGAGAGTCTACCCTCGGCGCGCGAGATGTGCCGCACGGCAACCTTCGATGCTGCCATCGTAGATGGCGAGATGGAGATTGCGGATATGGGGCTCCCCATCATCGTCGTCACGCGCAATCCCGATGTGAACTCCGCCGTCGAGGCTCTGCGCCATGGCGCCATCGACTACCTCAGCGCACCGATAGACATGAACCGACTACTCATGTCGCTGCGCAACCTCGGCGAGGATGCCACTACGGAGGCGGAGGCGCCGCAGCGCACCGTGCGCCACACCTCACGTCGCACGAACTGTGCCACGCAGCCCATCATCGGCAGCTCCGAGGCTATCGAGCATGTGCGTAGGATGATACGTAGGGTCGCACCCTCGGATGCCCGCGTGTTAGTGCTCGGCGAGAATGGCACGGGCAAGGAGCTTGTGGCGCGCTGGCTGCACCTCAAAAGCGCACGCTCGGCAGCACCCTTCGTGGAGGTTAACTGCGCCGCCATCCCCGCGGAGCTTATTGAGAGCGAGCTCTTTGGTCACGAGAAGGGGTCGTTCACCTCGGCCGTGAAGCAACGTAAGGGTAAGTTCGAGCTTGCCGATGGCGGCACGCTCTTTATGGATGAGATTGGCGATATGTCGCTCTCGGCACAGGCTAAGGTGCTACGTGCCTTGCAGGAGAATAAGATTACGCGCGTGGGTGGCGATAGGGATATTGCAGTAGATGTGCGCGTTGTGGCGGCGACGAATAAGGATATACGCAACGAGATACGCCTCGGTCACTTTCGCGAGGACTTGTATCACCGCCTGAGTGTCATCGAGATAGACGTGCCACCGCTACGCGAGCGTCGCGACGATATAGCCCTCCTTGTCGACCACTTTATCGAGGAGATATGCTCACGCCAAGGTGT
Organism: Alistipes sp.; assembly: GCA_017451685.1. Taxonomy (GTDB): domain Bacteria; phylum Bacteroidota; class Bacteroidia; order Bacteroidales; family Rikenellaceae; genus Alistipes. The sequence continues at coordinate 10,317 of JAFTNV010000015.1, read as the reverse complement.
TGAGAGTAAGAGTATTGATAGCGATGCCGTCGAGCTCCTCGCCTCGCGCCCATGGACGGGAAACATCCGCGAACTGCATAATGTCGTCGAGCGACTTATAATCCTTAGCGACGAGCGCATTACGGCCGATGCCGTGCGGTTGTATTGCCGAGGTTAGAGTAGGGCTTCGAGGTCTGCCACCGTGCTCACTACTCGTGTGGCACCTGCGGCGTATAGTTCCTCGGCAAAGCGGAAGCCCCAGGCTACGCCTATGGAATCTATACCCGCAGCCGTGGCGGTGCGTATGTCGATGCCCGAGTCACCCACCATCACGGCCTTCGAGGGCTCTACGTTGGCGATGCGGAGGATGTTGTGCACGATTGCGGGGTCGGGCTTCAGGGGTGCCCCCTCACGGTTGCCCTCGATGGCTACAAAGGCAATGTCGCCGAAGAACTTCGCAACGAGCCTATCTGTGCCGTGCTGAAACTTGTTCGATGCCACGGCAACCTTCACGCCCTTGTCGGTGAGGCTGCACAATAACTCGGGCATGCCCTCGTAGGGCGTGGTGTGTCGGTCGATGTTGTCGACATAGTAGCGACGAAACTGCGCTACGCACTCCTCGACGTATGCCTCGTTTGCGGCAAGTTCAGCGGGGAGGGCGCGCTCCACAAGACGCTTGATGCCACCGCCAACCATCTGCCGGTACTCGGCATCGGTATGCTCGGGAAGGTTGCGCGAGCGCATAACATAATCGACCGATGCTGCAAGGTCGCCAATGGTGTTTAACAGCGTGCCGTCGAGGTCGAAGATAACAAGCGAGTATTTCATCTTCGTGGGGGTGTTTCGTGGTTGTGGGTATTTGTTGTTAGAATGGGTTTGAGATGTTTCGACTTCACTTCGTTTCGCTCAACATGACAGGAGGGAGCGCAGTCCAAAAGAGGAGCTTAGTGAGGTTAAGGAGTTTAAGGAATTTAGTGAGTTTAGTGAGTTTAGGGATTTTAGGGATTTTAGGGAGTTTAAGGTGCGCTATCATCATTAATCACTAACCTCATTAAACTCACTAATCTCCCTAACAACAACCTTATGAGTTGTATGACCTAATTTCTTATCAGAGTGGTGCTCATGTGGCGCTGATATGAGAAATGGCGGATGGAACATACTTGCGTATTTCCCATCCGCCATTTTGACTGAAGCGTCGCAAGAGCGCCGCTATCACATGAAATTAGAAGTTGTAGGTGCAAGTAATGCCTACGTTAGCAAATCCCATTGCGCGGAAATCGGCGGCAGAGTTACCCTTGTAGTAGCCAATCTCGGGACCGATTACGGGAGTGTAGTCGAGCGAGAGGCTTACGGGAGCATCGTTGAACGTGATACCGAGGCGAGCCATACCGGCAGCACCTACGTAAGCGTAGTGCTCACGACCACCGACGTTGATACCAACACCTGCATCGAAGAACCACTCACCAGCGCTGGGAGTCCAGTCCATGGTGCAAACCTTCCAGTTGTGAAGAACGGTGAAGTCAGCGGTAACGCCACCACCATGGTTGGCCCATGATGCACCAAAGCGAGCCTCAATCTGCTTATCGGCGCTATAGCCATACTGACCTACAGCCTGGAAACCTGAACCTACGCGGCCACCTACTGACCAATCCTGTGCAAAAGCACATGTCGCAAACATTACAGCAACAACTGCGAGTAAAACCTTTTTCATAATAAAATGTTATTAATTGTTAGTCTGTTTCAGTCACAAAGATAATATAATTACGCAAACATTGTCCTCTTTGTCGCGATAATTTATTGACAATATATTGAAATTTCAATAAAAGCCGCAATTTGTTAAATCTCTGTATAGCCCTGCTACTTCGTCGTGAAGGGCTTCAGTTCGATATACGATACGCGCTTGTCCATATCCTCAACCTTCACACATATGGTATACGATGTGCCATACTTGAGGTACTCCCATCGGTAGTCTACCTGCGGCTCGATGAACTGTCGCATATAGTCGTAGCTGAGGCCCGAGATGAGCGAGAGCATGCACTCCTCATACGACGAGTAACCACCCATGGCATACTTGCCATCCTTAATCTCCTGAAGGTTGGCAGTCTCCATCATCGCCACATAGCAGCACCATACATCATCGCCAAACGTGCAGTCGAAGAGGATATCGTTGGCGTTTATCTCCTTGATGTCGATATCCACCGTAGCGGTACCGGCCTCTTGGGCCTCGGTGCGTATCTGTGCCACCTCGACACCGCCAAGCAATACATTCTCCTTACCCTCGCTATAGTCCATCAGGGCTGCGAAGATGAGGTAGTCGGTAGATGATGTCACCGACATCTTAAGACCAGGGACGTGCTCGCACTCCTTGCCATCCTCCCAGTTGAACGTACGCGTGCCATCGAGCATAAAGCCATGGGTTACAACCCACGCGCCAGGGTTAGACTGATACTGATCGTAGACGCGCTTATCCACAACCGAGCAACGCCAATACTGTCCCGCCTCGGCGTGTATCGTAAACTTAAACGACGTAGAGCCCACCTCGTGCACCTCGATAAGCTTCGTGGCACCATCATTGTCGCCCTCGGGTACGGTAGCACCCGACAGCGGGCCGTTGTAGTATCCCTCGATGGTGTTTGTTGTGCCGTCAGCAACATACGTGAGGTGGAAGTAAAGAGCATAGGCACCGTTGTTGAGATCTACGCTCACCACGCCATCGGTGAAGAGGAAGCCATCCGTGGCCTCATCCTCGGGGTGGAGTATGATGCCCGAACTCTGAGAACATACGCTCCACGCATCTACGCTGTCGCGCACCGAGTAGTTGCCGTAGGGCAGGTAGCTACCCATCGTATCCATGATGGTGTAGATATCGAGGATGATGCGCTCCTGCTGTGTTGTTGTGAGCGTCACGTAGTAGTTGTTGATGTCGTACCAATTTCCCTGTGTCGAGGCTATCTCTACCTGTCGTGCATCGGGGTCGGGGTTATATCCGGGGTCGCTGGGGTCGCTGGGCTCGTCGGGTTTGCCTGGCTCGTTGGGCTCGTTGGGCTTCTCTGGGCTGCTGCCCTCCTTTGATGTCTTCATCGACACTACCGACGATAGCTTCGCGCCATAGTCGTTGCGCGCCGCTGCCACAACGATATATGTTGTCTCGGGCTGAAGACCCTCGACGGTTGTCGCCGTGCCATCACCCTTGATGGCTGTACCCTCGGTGAGCACACGCTCGGCCGTGAGGTCGTTGCCGTCGTAGAGGAAGTATGCGCACTCCTTGGCACCCGTCGCCGTCACCGTGAACGATATTGTCGTGGCTGTCACCTCGCCCGCCTCAATCTTTATTGTCGGCACGGCACCATTTTCACCCTCCTGCTCGCAGCCTGCCGCGATAAACGCAATGGCGAAAAGCGATGTTAGTAATCTAAATAAACGATTCATAGTTAATAATTTTTGTTGGACACACATTTGATGCGCAAATATAACACTTTTTTTCAAATTAGTAATTAGTAATGAGTAGTGAGTAATTTTTTTTGGAGGATTTCGATGAGTTCCTATGGGTTCCTATGAGTTCCTGGGAGTAAACACAATATTATTCACGCCTAAAATAAACAAAGGCCGACCCGAAAGTCAGCCTTTGTGCCCAGGATAGGACTCGAACCTACATGCCGCTAAGCACTCGCACCTGAAACGAGCGCGTCTACCATTTCGCCACCTGGGCAACGGTTTCGATGCGCAAAAGTAGTATATTTTTTTTAATTTTCGTATATTTGTGCAAAATTTATTTGATAACGCTGAGTTTTGATATAGTGTAAATCATATATATTGCTGATTATTATGGGTCTATGTAACATATCGCGCGGATATAAGGTCGCCCTGTGGGTCGTCTTGCTTGTCGCTATCGACCAGCTTGTTAAGATGCTTGTGCACTTCAACCTCGAGGTGGGCGATAAGATTGAGGTCTTCTCGTGGTTCAACCTCTGCTATGTAGAGAATAACGGCTTCGCCTTCGGCATGCAACTCGGTGGTGGCGGTGGCGGCATCGACTGGGGTAAGATCATCCTGAGCATCTTCCGCATCGTCATGATTGGCGCCCTCATCTACGGCATACGCTACCTCCTGCGTAAGGGCGCGGAGGTGCCCAAGGGTGTCGTCGTGGGTGCTGTCCTCATCCTCGCAGGCGCGATAGGCAACATGGTCGACAGCATGTTCTACGGCATGATGCTCGACACGCAGGATGCGGGATTCCTCATGGGTAAGGTTGTGGATATGATACACTTGCCTCTGTTCCGCTGGGAGAACTGCCCCTCGTGGCTCGACTTCCTTGTAGGTGGCGACGGCTACTTCTTCGGCGCCGTGTTCAATGTCGCCGATGCCTACATCTCGGTGGCTGTGGTCTACTTGCTGCTGTTCCACTATAAGTTCTTCAAATAGGGAGCATACCTATTATATATAATCAGAGTTGTCGGGCTATGGTATGAAGTATGCAGCCCGTAGTATGTCGTATGAGTGTCGTTGATGATTTCTATCTATGGCTCGAGGCCGAGCGTCGCTACTCGCCACTTACGGTGCGTAACTATCGCCGTGATGTGTCGGCATTTGTCGCATGGCTTGGCGTTGCTCCCGAGAGGTTCGACCCTACGGTTGTGCGCCGTGAGGATATATCCGACTGGGCGACATGCCTCTTCGAGAAGCAGAAGCTGAAGACCTCGTCGGTAAACCGCACCATCGCCTCGCTACGCACGCTCTGGCGCTGGATGCTCAGCCACAAGCATGTCGAGAAGGATATCATGCAGGGTATGCGTGGCTATAAGATGCCCAAGCGCCTCCCTGTCTTTGTCCCCGAGACACGCATGGACGATGTCGTCGCGGAGCTGCGCGAGGATATCGCCTCGGAGGATTTCGAGCGTGTGCGCGATGCCCTTATCGTACTACTCATATATACCGGGGGCTTGCGCCTCGCGGAGCTCATCGCCGCAAATGGTGATGACCTCGCTGCGGACTACTCGTCGCTGCGCGTTATGGGTAAGGGACGCAAGATGCGCGTGCAGCCCCTCGTCGCCTCGCTCAAAGGGGTGATAAAAAAGTATTTTAGTCTAATTTCTTCACAAAATATTTGCACAGGTCAAAAAAAAGCACTAATTTTATCGAAGAAAGGAGAGCGTATGAATCGTCGCACCGTGGAGCGCATCGTCGAGCGCAAGCTCAAGATGGTGGGCGTTGAGGGTAAGGCCTCGCCACATGTGCTGCGCCATACCTTTGCAACACAGCTTCTTAACGATGGCGCAGACCTTCGCGAGATTCAGGAGTTGCTCGGCCACGGCTCGCTGCGTGCTACGCAGGTATATACGCACAACGACTTCGAGCACCTCAAGGAGGTGTACCACACAGCCCACCCCCGCGAGCGTGAGGAGCAGTAGGGGAGCAAGGGATGTAGTTCTTGATGATAATGTTTGGACAGTGGGAGTCGCGCGATGCCCCCACACTATATATAAACTTAATACTTTATGACCTATGAACGTACAGATTCAGTCCCTAAAATTCGATGCGAGCAAGCAGCTCATTGAGTTCATTCAGAAGAAGATGGATAGATTGGATCGCTTTGTCGATGATAGAGCGGGTGATGTTGAGGTAGTCTTGCGCCTCGAGCCCGACTCGGAGAAGGGCAACAAAGTAGTAGTAGTGTCGCTCCATGTTCCGGGTGGCGATATCCGCGTTGAGGAGCGAGCATTTACCTTTGAGGAGGCGATAGATAACTCTATGGATATAATCAAGCGACAGTTGGAGAAGGCGAAGGCTAAATTCGAAAAGTAAATTTCTTGTGATAAGGGGTCGATTGCGGCCCCTAACAAAAAATGCCACCAATGGGACGTACCCCAAGTACTACCCATCGGTGGCATTTTTGCCGAGTGTTGCACTCGGCACCCTTCTGACAAGAAATTTGTGCTCTTGTCAGCGCCACTACTGCACCACTCTGACGCTAAATTATTGCTTTGATGGGTTTTGATGAGTTCCTATGGGGAATATATTTTTGCTATCATATTAACCCATTATCCCTAAAAACAAAAAAACGACCGAGAGACTAACTCGGTCGCAACAAAACTTTTACAAGCGGAGGGCACTGGATTTGAAGCGCAGGGTCGAAGACCCAAGCTGGCGGGGATACCTTTTAGCGCAGGGGCATTGCCCCGAGCACTATATCCCACTCTATCCCCGCAACCAGCCATAAGAGAGAATCAGTGCGGTAGTAAGTTTTGTTGCGGGGCTTCTCCCCGTTTTTGTTCTATCTGCACACCGTGCTTGCACAGGGTGATGCAGATAGAACAAAAAACGACCGAGAGACTAACTCGGTCGCAACAAAACTTTTACAAGCGGAGGGCACTGGATTCGAACCAGCGGATACCTTACGATATCGGCAGTTTAGCAAACTGCTGGTTTAAGCCACTCACCCAACCCTCCTTAAACCACTTCTTTGTAAAAGAGCGGTGCAAATATACTACTTATTTTTATTTTAGCAAAATTTTCCTCTAAAATAATTTTCAAGATGCTCGTAAGGCGATGTAGGTCGTAGCAAGATGTCTACCTCAGTTGGCGGAATATCTCCCACATGACCACGCCCGCGGATACCGATACGTTGAGCGAGTGTTTCGTGCCCACCTGCGGTATCTCTATCGCGCCATCGACAATGTCGGCCACGGCCTGGTCTACACCCTCGACCTCGTTGCCAAAGACTAAGGCGTACTTCGTGTCACGCTCCGCGCGGAAGTCGTTGAGCATCACGGCACCCTCAATCTGCTCTATGGCGATTATGCGGTAGCCGTCGTCGCGCAGCTTCGCGATGCACTCGAGGGTCGTGGGGTGGTAGCTCCATGCCACGCTGAGCTCCGAGCCGAGGGCCGTCTTGTGTATCTCGCGGTTGGGGGGTGTCGAGGTGATGCCCGCGAGGGCTATGTGCTCAAAGCCGAAGGCATCGGCCGTGCGGAAGAACGAGCCCACGTTCTGTGCCGAGCGCACGTTGTCCAATACGAGCGTTATGGGTAGCTTCTCGCTCCTGATGTACTCCTCGAACGTGGGACGACCGAGCTCGTCGTTGAGTAGTTTGCGCATGTGAGAGTAGTGCTTTTTTAAGTTTTTTTAATTATTCCACCACAAAAGTAATAAAATATAAAATATTTTGAGTAATTTTGCGCTGAAATGTTTTTATAAGTCATCCCTATGCGTAGAATTTCAACATATTTAACGGCTGTTGTGGCTCTCATCGCAGGTGTCGTTGGCGCCTCGGCGCAGGAGCTGCGCATAGGTGCGGACTTCACCACGCTCTTCGACAATAGGGAGTATGCCGGCATGAGCATCGACGAGTCGGGCACGCTCTTTAGTGCGCGCCTCACACCAAAGGTGGGTATCGTCTGGGCCGAGCGCAACGAGCTTATGTTTGCTGCGGATATGGTTCAAGATTTTGGCCACAACTCCAAGTTTCTGTCGGATGTCAACGTACAACTATACTACGCCTTTCGTGCTCCGCGCGTTACGGCATTGGCGGGTATCTTCCCGCGCAGCGAGATGCGGGGCTTATCGTCGCCCCTCTTCTTCGACCGCGACTACCGCTACTACCACAACCGCATAGGTGGTGTTCTCGCGCGCTACGAGAATCCTCGCTTTGCGGGGTCGTATGTCGAGTTTGCGATGGACTATACGGGCATGCGCGACTTCGACACGCGCGAGGCCTTTATGATTATGTCGTCGGGATGTATGCCCATCGGGTGGTTTAACTTCGGCTACGACTTTATGATGGGCCACTATGCCAAGGACTATAACCCCGCGACGGCGGATGGCGTTGTGGATAACATCCTCCTTACGCCCTACGTGGGTGTCGCTGTTGCTGCCGGTGGCTTCGACATAGATGTGCGCCTTAGTTTTGTGCAGTCGTTGCAGCGCGACCGTATACACGAACACGAGTGGATGGCTCCATGTGGCGGTGAGCTATATGCCGCTATCAGCCGCTGGGGTGTGACACTCTCGAACAGATTGTATATGGGAGGTGACCTCTTCACCTACTATGGTCGTTATGGCGACGACCTCTACCATGGCGTACCCTTCTATGCTACTACGGAGCATATATACGATGCTATCACGGCATCGTACAGCCACAGCTTCTTCTCAGACACGGTGAGTGTCGAGGCGGGCATCACGGCAGAGTACGACGGCACGCATTGGGGCACGCGCCAATGGTTGCAGGTGGCTGTCGACTTGGACTATGGCATAGGCCTGAAGCGTAAGAAGCAAGTGATTGAGTAACAATGATAAAAACTATACGTTTATGACAATGGAGACTACTACAGATGTTAAGGAGAAGTCGTTGAACTTCGTCGAGGAGGCTGTCGAGGAGTCGATAGCCAAGGGTAAGACACGTGTGCAGACACGCTTCCCGCCCGAGCCCAACGGCTACCTACATATAGGTCATGCCAAGGCTATATGCCTCGATTTCGGCATCGCCGAGCGCTATGGTGGCGTGTGTAACCTACGCTTCGACGACACCAACCCCACGAAGGAGGATGTGGAGTATGTTGATGCCATAAAGGAGGATATCGAGTGGCTCGGCTTCAAGTGGGGCAACGAGTACTACGCCTCGGACTACTTCCAGCAGTTGTGGGACTTCGCCATACGCCTCATCAAGGATGGTAAGGCATACGTCGACGAGCAGACATCCGAGGAGATTGCTGCGCAGAAGGGCACGCCCACGCAGGCGGGCACGGAGAGCCCCTTCCGCAACCGTCCCATCGAGGAGAACCTCGACCTCTTCATGCAGATGACCAATGGCGAGATTGAGGAGGGCCGCATGGTGCTCCGTGCCAAGATAGACATGGCGAGCTCGAATATGCATTTCCGCGACCCCATCATCTACCGCGTTGTCAACCACCCCCACCACCGCACGGGCGATAAGTGGAAGGTATACCCCATGTACGACTTTGCCCACGGCCAGAGCGACTACTTCGAGGGTGTGACACACTCGTTGTGTACGCTCGAGTTTGTGCCCCACCGCCCCTTGTACGACCTCTTCGTCGACTGGGTGAAGGAGGGTGTCGACCCCACGGATGAGCGCCCCCGCCAGTATGAGTTTAACAAGCTGAACCTCAACTATACGCTTATGAGCAAGCGCAACCTCCTTATCCTTGTTAAGGAGGGCTTGGTCAATGGCTGGGACGACCCCCGTATGCCGACGTTGTGTGGCTTCCGCCGTCGTGGCTACTCGCCCGAGTCTATCCGCAGCTTCGTGGATAAGATTGGCTATACGACCTACGATGCGCTGAACGACATGGCCCTCTTGGAGAGTGCCGTGCGTGATGACCTTAATAAGCGTGCTACGCGTGTGAGCGCCGTTATCGACCCCGTGAAGCTCGTCATTACCAACTACCCCGAGGGCGAGGTTGAGGCTATGGAGGCGGTGAACAACCCCGAGGACCCCAACTCGGGCACACATACCATCGAGTTCAGCCGTGAGCTGTGGATGGAGCGCGACGACTTTATGGAGGATGCACCGAAGAAGTACTTCCGCATGACACCGGGTCAGGAGGTGCGCCTTAAAAATGCCTATATCGTGAAGTGTACGGGCTGTGAGAAGGATGATAATGGCAACGTGACAACCGTATATGCCGAGTACGACCCCGACACCAAGACGGGCATGCCCGGCAGCAACCGCAAGGTTAAGGGTACGCTCCACTGGGTTAGCTGCAACCACTGCCTTAAGGCCGAGGTGCGCCTCTACGACCGTCTGTGGAAGGTGGAAAACCCCCGCGACGAGATGGCTGCCATCCGCAAGGAGCGTAACTGTGAGGCTCTTGAGGCTATGAAGGAGATGATTAACAACGACTCGCTCAAGGTGCTCACCAACTGCTATGTCGAGAAGTATCTCGCCGATGCTAAGCCTTACGACTACCTTCAGTTCCAGCGTATCGGCTACTTCAACGTGGATAAGGAGTCTACGCCCGAGCATCTTGTCTTCAACCGCACGGTGACGTTGAAGGATACGTGGGCGAAACTAAACAAGTAATTTAGCGTGATAGCGGCGCATTAGCGGCGCTTCAATCAAAGCCATGAATGGAATGTACGCCAAGTACTATCCATCCATGGCTTTTTTATGTCAGCGCCACTACGGCACCACTCTGACGCTAAATTAGTCTCGCGCTACCTATCCGATTCTCTTTATTTCCTAATAGTACTGGTTCGATAAATTTTATTAAAATAATTTTAGTTCTTTGATATTTTGGTTATCGATTGTTGATTGCGTTTCTGCAAGCAGTTCACGAATTGGTGTTTTTGCAAATACTGACACGCCCAAAATGCGAGCGACCT
>JAFTNV010000014.1 GCA_017451685.1 Alistipes sp. | reverse complement strand
CTTGCCGAAATGCATAACTTAGAGGTTTTGCCACAAAGTTACCATCAACAATTTCAAATCAAAAAATCAAAGAGCGCTTGTAACTAATTTATACTTAATACCTTAATCGCTATGGTCCGAATTTTATCGAACCAGTAGTATTAGCTAATTAATAATTACTAATTACTCACTACTCATTACTAATTTGAAAAAAAGTATTACCTTTGCTTATTCAATGCAGGTGTTATGATTTCGATAGACGTTATACGCAAACCCATCCTTGCCGATTTGGAGGCTTTCGATGCGTTTGTTGCCGATAATTTCAGCGCTGAGGGCGAGCTCCTTCACGAGATGCTCACCTATGCTCTCTCCTCGCGAGGTAAGGGAGTACGTCCCATCCTCACGATGCTTGCCGCCTCGATATGCTCGGGGCAGGAGAGCGATGCCGAGGCCGGCACTGAGCGCGTATGCTCGAAGCGCACGTATCTTGCGGCGATGCTTGTGGAGATGATTCACACCGCCTCGCTCATACACGACGATGTCCTCGATGCTGCTGCGGAGCGTAGAGGTAAGCCCTCGGTGAATGCCAAGTGGCAGAGCGACATGGCTGTAATCCTTGGTGACTATATCCTTGCGCGCACGATGTCGTTAGGCATGGCAAGTGCGCAGTACGACCTCGTGTCGTACGTGGGCTCGGCCATGGCGACACTATGCGAGGGGGAGGTGCTCCAGAGCCAGCATGCCGACCGCTATGACACCACGCGCGACGACTACTTCGATATCATCTACCGCAAGACGGCGAGCCTCTTAGGTGTTGCCGCAGCGCTCGGAGCCCTCTCTGTGGGTGCCTCACGCGAGGAGGTCGATAGGATGCGTAAGTTTGGCGAGGCTATAGGCATGGCCTTCCAGATTCAGGACGACATTCTCGACTATAACCGCCAGAACAATACGGGCAAGCCCGTGAATAACGACCTTCGCGAGCATAAGATTACGCTGCCGCTTATCGAGGTTATGGAGCGCGCCACGACGGAGTGCCGTGCCGACATTATCGCGAAGCTCAAGCGCTGCGACGAGGATGGCGAGGCTGTGGATGCGATACAGCGCTTTGTCGACGAGGGTAAGGGCGCCGAGCTCGCCTCGGCGACGATGCACGCCTACCTGTCGCGTGCCATGCACCTCCTGGCGAAGTATCCCGAGTCGCCCTACCGCGAGGCTATGATGAACCTCTGCACGTTTATTGCCGAGCGTGATAAGTAGTGAATAATCAATCTAAAACTATAACATTATGAGTACACAAAAGAAAGGTAATCTGTTGGCTATCATCGTTATGATTCTGCTGTTCGGAATGATATCGTTCGTTACCAACCTCGCATCGCCCATGGGTGATGTGCTAAAGAACCAGTTCGACGTAGCCAACTGGATGGGTACGCTCGGCGTCTTCGCCAACTTCATCGCCTACGCATGTATGGGTATTCCTGCGGGTAACCTTCTCCAGAAGCGTGGCTATAAGTTTACAGCCCTTGCTGCCGTCCTCGTGGGCTTCACGGGTGTTGGCGTGCAGACTATCGCCGGCTTGTTGCAGGGCAATGTAGCCTTTGGCGTATACCTCCTCGGTGCCTTTATTGCGGGCTTCTCGATGTGTATGCTTAACATCGTTGTCAACCCCATGCTTAATAAGCTTGCCGGTGGTGGTAATCGTGGTAATCAGCTCTTGCAGGTGGGCGGTGCTTTTAACTCGTTCATGGGTACGGCCGTTATCTTCCTGTCGGGTATCTTCGTGCCGAGCATTGCCGATGCCCAGATTAAGCAGGTCTTCCCGTTGATGTTCATCGCGTTGGCTATCTTCGCGTTGGCTTTTGTTGTCATCATCCTCACCGACATCCCCGAGAATACCTCGTCGGCCGCTGTCGAGAAGAGCGACTCGAAGGTGGGCCCTATGTCGTTCCGTCACTTCGTCTTGGGCGCCATCGCCATATTTATATATGTAGGTGTTGAGGTAGGTATCCCCAATGTGTTGCAGAAGTGGTTGCAGAATGGCGGCCTTGGCGAGAACCCCGATGCCGAGACTATCGCCTCGACTGTTGCCGCTACCTATTGGTTGCTGATGTTCTTCGGCCGATTGGCGGGTGCAGCCCTTGGTGCCAAGGTGTCGGCTAAGGCTATGCTTACGTCGGTGTCGCTCCTCGGCCTTGGCCTGGTTGCCGGCGCCATCTTCCTCGACCCCTCTATTAGCGTTAACCTCCCCGTCTTTATGAAGACCGACGGCTTCGGTATCGCCAATGTGCCTATCAACGCTGCGCTGTTGGTGTTGTGTGGCCTCTGCACCTCGGTTATGTGGGGCGGCATCTTCAACCTCGCTGTTGAGGGCTTGGGCAAGTATACCGAGAAGGCTTCGGGTATCTTCATGGCTCTTGTCTGCGGTGGTGGTATCCTTCCTCTCTTGCAGAACGGCATCGTCGACTGGACGGGCAACTACCTCACCAGCTACTGGGTAATCATCGCCGGTCTTGCCTACCTTCTCTACTACGCCCTTATAGGCTCGAAGAACGTAAATAAGGACATCAAGACAGAGTAATTTGTTGTGATAAGGCAGCATCTACTGCCGCTAACAAAAAGTGCCGTCAATGGGCTGTACGTTTAGGTACTATCCCATCGACGGCATTTTTGCCGAGCGTTGTATCTACTACCTTCTCCCAACAAATTAGTCTTACAACCCTCTCTCTGTCATATTGAGCGAAGCGTAGCGAAGTCGAAATATCTCTTCTAAGAGGGCTTTGGTTTTACAACTCAGAGGTTGTGATTATGAAAATTAGTGAGTTTAAGGAATTTAGCGATGGATTATGATAGCGTTTCCTTAGTTTCTCTATAATCATTCGTTCTGAGCGACCCCAAGGATTACTAATCAAAATTTCTAAAAAGTATAGAAAGGATTTCGGCTCCGCAGAGTATATCTTTGCGGGGTACAAATCCTTTTATTTTATACCTATGAAGAAGTTTTTCCTTTGGGGAGCCGTTGCTCTCCTTGCGGCACTTGTCGTGTCGCTCGTTGTCGCTCGTCGCCTTGCCGACGAGAACGACACCCTCAGGCGCAACCAACATGCTCTGTTGCAGAGTGTTGAGCTCTATCGCACTAAGGCCGACGAGTCGGCCGCGAGGGTCGAGGCGTTGGAGCTTAGCGTGGCAGAGTTTAAGGAGTACCGCGCGCGTGATGCCGAGGCTATACGCTCGTTGGGCATACGCCTGCGCCGTGCCGAGAGTTATGCTGTGAGTGCTACGCAGAGCCACTATGCGACGACGATACCCCTGCGCGACACCATCATCCTGCGCGATACTGTGCGCCTGTTTGCCTCCGAGGACGAGTGGAGTAGGGTCGAGGGCGTAGTGCGGGGCGATAGCCTGAACTTTGCGCTGCACGCTGTCGACACGCTGCGCCAAGTCATCCACCGCGTACCCCGCAAGTTCCTGTTTATAAAGTATGGCACCAAGGGCATCCGTCAGGAGATATGGTCGTCAAACCCCCACACCGAGCTTGTATATACGGAGTATATCGAGTTTGAGCCCAAAAAGAAGAGGCGAAGATAAAATAACAGTTTCTTCAAGCGTAAACGCCAATACCCCAATAATTTATTGGCTATAATATTGGCATTATTTATGAGTGTAACCTTGCAAATTCTTTCCAGTGTTTGCAAAATTGGAAAGAATTGTATAACTTTGTACAAGTTAATCAAAGAAGTGTGATTATGATTGAAATGCCGCCCCATCTTAATCAAGAGCAAGCAGTAACGGTCTTTACGAAAAATATTAGTATTGACTTAATAGCTACTATTGATAAAATAAATGATGAATACGCATATTGGGATAAAGTAAAATATATTCCGACACCGAGTGGTATGTCGGCCCCAGATTTATGGGCGTGCGTTAAGGCTTCACGACTATTGTCTAAGAAGATTGTCTGGATGAAATACGGCATATCTCTGACATTAACAAACCAGATGCAGAGGTGGTGTCACGAGTTTGACATGAACTTTGGAGGTTCGTGGGGAGCAGATTCAATAATAGCGGATGATAATCGGAAGCATTATTTGGTAAGCTCCATAATGGAGGAGGCTATATCGTCCAGCCAGATGGAGGGGGCATCAACCACTCGCAAGGTGGCAAAAGATATGCTCCATAAGAATCTTACGCCCAAAGATAAGTCGCAGCAGATGATCTTTAATAATTATCAAACAATACGTTATATTGTTGATAATAAGGATAAACCGCTATCTGTTGAGATGCTGTGCGAGATACATAGGTTGATGACCGAGAATACGCTTGATAATCCAGCGGATGCCGGTCGATTTAGGTTGAATAATGATGTTGTCGTGGAGAATGCGATAACGCACGAGACCGTACACACGCCACCCTCGCACGAGGAGATTCCGGAGTTTATTGCCGACCTTTGTCACTTCTTCAATGACACAAATTCAACGACATTCATACATCCAATCATAAGGGGTATAATCGTTCATTTTATGATTGCCTATGTACACCCCTTTGTTGATGGCAATGGTCGTACCGCCCGAGCGCTCTTCTATTGGTATATGTTGAAGCAGGGATATTGGCTAACGGAGTATCTTTCGGTGTCGCGAATTATAGCCTCATCAAAAAAGGCGTATGAGAAGTCGTTTTTGTATACCGAGGCTGATGGTAACGATATAGGGTATTTCGTACATTACAACCTTAAGGTGTTGGAGAAGGCCTTCAAGGCTCTTCAAAAATATATAAAGCGAAAACAGGATGAGCGCCATGCTGCTGCCCGATACTTGCATATAGGCAATATCAATGAGCGCCAAACTCAAATAATTCAGATGTTTAGTGATGACCCGCAGATAGTTGTTACCGTTAAGGATTTGCAGTTAAAATTCTATGTATCTCCCACTACGGCAAAGCACGACATCATGGGCTTGGTCGAAAGAGGTATTCTAACGGAGATTGCTTTCAATAGGGTTAAGAGGGGCTATATTAGAAGCGATAAGTTTGAAAGCATCGTAAATAAACATTAAATCGATTCTTTCCAGTGTTTGCAAGATTGGAAAGAATCGAGCTCAAAAAGAAGAGGCGAGTCCGATGACTCGCCTCTTGCTATATGTCGAGAGGCGTTTTTTGTATATTGTGCGAACAAGACCCTCAAAGAGTGTTGTCAATTGCGAAACTTTTACTAACTTTGTGATGTCGTGGGATTTTATGCCCTCGGCCTTACATATTTTGATGAAAGTGTATTAGCTTTTATCCTTGCGTAGAAATCTGGAAAATTTCAATGGAACAAGGAAGGCAACACACTCGTCACTCCGTATTGTATAGTTAGGGGTGCTCTACCTCACACTACGATACGAGTGTGGGGTATTGTTTATTTGTTCCATAGGTATTCCAGAACCTCTACGCAGATAGACTAATCGACTCCACACTTTCTTTATATTATAGCCACCGAATAGGAGTTGAGCGGTAGTATGTTCGAATAAACCAAATAAAATGATACTACTATGAAAAAGCTATTTAGACTATGGATTGTTGCAGCACTACTACTTGTGGTAGGTTGTAGCGAGGCGTATGACGATTCTGTGATTCGAGCCGATATTGATCGTATAGAAGAAAGGCTCTCTGATGTTGAACGATTACTTGATGCATTGGAGAATAAACTATCAATCACCTCGGCAAAAGAGACTTCTCAAGGGTGGATGATTACATTCTCGGATGGTTCGATCATTGTTGTTACCAATGGCCAAGATGGTGCAGATGGCAAGAATGGTGCGGATGGCAAAAATGGTAAGGACGGCAAAGATGGCCAAGACGGTAAGGATGGTGCAGATGGCAAAGATGGTGAAACGCTTATTGAGTCTGTGACGATAGGCGAAGAGTTCGTAACCTTTGTGCTAACCGATGGTAGGGTTGTAGAGATTCCTCTGTCGCCCAAGGTGCTACCGCTGAGTATTGTGATAGATGCCCCTCTGCCTATGGGTGTGGAAATGGGCTCAGAGATAGTATTAGACTATGAGATACAAACACAGGAGCCTGCTGAGAATGTTTTAGTAGAGGTTTTTAGTGATGGCGATGTTAGGGCAAAACTCGTTGTTAATGAGGAGAATCCCGCAGCAGGTAAAATACATATCTCCGTCGGTGCGGCTCTCGACGATTATGCCAAGGTGGTTATTCTTGCAACAGATGGCGTGTCTGCCACCATGAAAACGCTGACATTTGAGCAGGGGTATATGGCATCCTATTCTCATAGTGGTTCCAAAATACCGTATGGTGAGTATTATATTTATGAAGTCTATTTTTTCTCCAATATGCCCTATGAGGTTATTATTCCTGAGGATGCCCAGGATTGGATTAGTGTGGATAGCACTCGTAGCCAGATGGAGCGCTGTGTAAGGCTGCGTGTGGAGGAGAACTATGGTGGCTATCGCAGGGCAAAAATAACTATCAAAGCCATTGGTAGCGACCTCTTCTTGACAACCTTCGTAGCACAAGAAGCCCATCCTGAAGTTGCTGCAGCGGAGGAGGCTGAATTGAGAGCTATACTGGTAAGGCTCTACGAGGAGATGGGTGGCGAGAATTGGTTTACGGATTGGGACGGCAATCCAACAGATGGCAACTGGTGTAGTGATAAATCCATTTATGAGTGGTACGGTGTAAGTCGTTCTTTTGATGATGACAGCTGGCGTTATAATATGAAAGGCGCAGGGCAAATCACGAAGGTTGATCTTGGCCAGGCCAACATTAGTGGCTCGCTACCTGAGGGCATATTTCGTGGTGCAAAGAATGTGCTTTTCGATTTCAGTTTCATAGAAGGTCTTGTGGGCGAGGTTAATGCCAAACATTTGGAGGGTGTGGAAAACTTTGGCCTGGGACTCTCCGGAACCGGCATCACAAAAGTAGATGTTGCAGATACCGAGGGCTTGGTTTATCTTGCGGTTCCCGACTGTTGTGAGGAACTGAATATGGGCGGATGTGTCAATTGTGTAAAATATGGCGATCCGTTGTATATTCCCAGAACCGTTGTAAAACTCGATATTAGCGAATTGCCATTCATTGAGTATGTATGCTATATGGATAAATTGCAGTCACTTACGGCTCGCAATTGCAAAGGGTTGAAGGATATTTATTTGAATGGATATACCAACCAACTCTCCCACCTCGACTTGGAGGGGTGCGACTCTTTGGCAGAAGTGAGGTTGGATGCCACCTCGCTGCCAATTACCGACATCGACCTCTCGAAGTATGGACAGTTGGAGTACTTCTTGGTGACCAACAGCCCCACTCTCAAAAGCGTTAGCTGTGCCAATCATCCATCGCTCACAAACCTATGGCTAAACGACAATTCCGCACTCGCCTCGGTAGATGTGTCAGGATGTGAGAAGTTGCAGGAGATGGGTGTTAAGGGAACAGCAATCACTTCGCTCGATGTAAGTGGCTTGGAGGCTTTGGAGTCTGTTGCCTTCCCAAAAGAGACCATTGAACACTTCAACGCCGAGGGATGCTCTTCGTTGAATAATTACGGTAATGGTTTGTCCTTCGGATGGGATAAAAAAGGTGCTCTAATATCGCTCAATGTCGACAATTGCACTTCGCTCACAAGAGTAGTCATCAACTATGCAAGTCGAGATTTTACGCAATTTGCCCCCAAAGGCTGCACTGCCCTTACGTATGTATGGGTAAATAGGTGTGACCACATAACATACTTGGATCTATCAGAGTGTTTAGTTCTCGAAGAAGCGTTTATCGATAATTGTGGGAATTTGAAATGCTACTATGTTCCTGATGATTGTTATGCCGCTAGCACAAACGCATATGCCATAGAACGTGCCTACAAAGATTATGTGTCGAGCGATTTTTCTGCCGATGGCTCCGTAAGGATCATTCAGACTGCTACGGAGGGCAACGGAATAGATGTTGTGATTATGCTAAATGGCTTAGTAGACAAGGATGTGGCAAGTGGTTACTACGACAATACAACCAATTACATTGCCGAACAATTGTTTGCATGGGAACCATTCAAATCATTCCGTCATTTGTTTAATGTGTATGCGGTTACGGCTGTGTCCGAAGAGTACTGCCTTGACACTGCACTTGGCGTGGGGAAATCATTATCTGGCGAATATGTGTTGCATGATGACGGGATCATTAAAACATATGCTATGAAGGCAATCTCTTCGGATAGAATGGCTAATGCAGTAGTTATATGTGCCACACCATGGTTCGGTCTGAGGGCCAATTGTAGGATGTATGAAAGCAACTCAAAAACCGACTACGGAGAAGGGTTGGGAGTCGCATTCCTCGGTTTTAGGGATGGAGAGGATGGAGAGGTTTTAGAAACCTTGCAACATGAGGTGTGTGGTCATGGCTTTGCTAAGTTGTTGGATGAATATATAGAGGATGGCGTGGGTAAGACCTATACTGGCAGCGTAGAACGTGAGTCGAAAGGTTGGGGCAAAAATGTGAGTGTGGATGGCAACCCCACTACTGTCAAGTGGGCGCATTTCATTGCGGATGAGCGATATGCATCGGAGGGGATAGGTGTTTTTGAGGGCGCGTTACTCTTTTCCTATGGAGCCTATCGCGCCACCGAACATAGTGTAATGAGGGATGAAGGTCGGTTCAATGCCCCTTCGCGCGAGGCGATTTACTACCGCATACACAAACTTGCATACGGCGCAGACTGGGAGTACGACTACGAGGAGTTTGTTGCGTGGGACGAGAGGAACCGCACTGCCATTGCCGAGATGTCTCCGATGTCGAGAGTGCCATATCGAACACATGATAGTCAGCTCTCTAAACGTACATCGTCTCCTATCATTATTCCGTACGGCAAATAGCCCCTTCCTAATAGGACAACTGCCGTATCGTGTACGATGGTATATAAACCTGCGAACTACAAGCCTACGCATCCGCCTGTAATCGTAAAGAAATCGTGGAAAGATGCAAAGTAAGAGACAAATAGCACGCAATATGTTGGCGGTAGCAGTAATACTGCTATCGCTGGCATATTTTTGTTCGTGTGCAACAAGCAGAAAGATGAAACAGGAGAGTGATAAACAGCCACAGGCAGATAGTGTTGGGTCTTTGCTCCGATACACCCGCCCGTAGTTGCCCCGCACTCGGGGTGAGAGAGCGGGCTATAGTGCAACACTGCCACTACCCGCTAAACAACAAGAGGCGAGTCCGATGACTCGCCTCTTACGTTTTGCTACGTAACGATTACTCCTCGGGAGCGATAGCCTCTGAGGGACATACGCCTGCGCATGTGCCGCAGTCGATGCACTTGCTGGGGTCGATTACATAGATATCACCTGCTGAAATTGCCTCAACGGGGCACTCGTCGATACATGTACCACATGCAACGCAAGAATCTGAAATTTTGTAAGCCATAACTTATAGTTTTTTTAATGAGTGTTTTCCTCCGCAAATATAGTAATTATTTTATAAAATCAAACCCTGTATACGGAATTAATACTTCTGGTATGCGTATTCCGTCGGCTGTTTGGTTGTTTTCGAGCAATGCTGCTACGATACGTGGCAGTGCAAGAGACGAGCCATTCAGCGTGTGACACAACTGTGTTTTGCGGTTATCGTCGCGGTAGCGCAGTTTGAGACGGTTTGCCTGGAACGACTCGAAGTTAGACACCGACGACACCTCCAACCAACGCTTCTGTGCCTCCGAGTAGACCTCGAAGTCGTATGTGAGCGCCGAGGTGAACGACATGTCGCCACCGCAGAGGCGCAAGATACGGTAGGGTAGCCCGAGCGATGCCACGATGCTCTCGACGTGTGCAACCATCCTATCGAGTGCCTCGTACGACTTGTCGGGGTGCGACACCTGCACAATCTCCACCTTGTCGAACTGGTGCAGGCGGTTCAGTCCGCGCACATCCTTGCCATACGAGCCCGCCTCGCGACGGAAGCAGGGGGTGTAGGCCGTCATCCTCACGGGCAACTCGCTCTGCTCGAGGATGACATCGCGGAAGATGTTCGTCACGGGCACCTCGGCCGTGGGCACGAGGTAGTAGCCGTCGGCCGTGGCGTGGTACATCTGACCCTCCTTGTCGGGGAGCTGTCCTGTGCCGAAGCCCGAGGCCTCATTCACCATGATGGGGGGCTCAACCTCCTGATAGCCAGCCTTCGTGTTGCAGTCGAGGAAGTAGTTTATGAGGGCACGTTGCAAACGTGCGCCCTTGCCCTTGTATACGGGGAAGCCCGCGCCTGTGAGCTTCACACCGAGGTCGAAGTCTATGATGTCGTACTTCTTGGCAAGCTCCCAGTGGGGCAGTGCCTCACCTGGAAGTTCGGTGTAGTTCTCCACGAGCTTCACCACGACATTATCCTCGGCGGTGCGACCCTCGGGGACAATCTCTGCGGGGAAGTTGGGGAGCTTAACTATCTCGTTCTGGAGCTCTGCGGCAACCTTGTCCGACTCCTCCTTGAGTTCTGCCGAGCGACCCTTGAGTGCTGCTACCTCTTGCTTCTTGGCCTCGGCCTCCTCCTTGAGGCCCTTGCCCATGAGGGCGCCAATCTGCTTCGCTGCCTGATTTTGCTCTGCGAGGCAGGCGTCGAGCTCCGCCTGTAACGCCTTGCGACGGTCGTCAAGCTCCTCAATACGGTCGATTATGGGCGCGGCATCCACACCCTTCTTCCCGAGTCGGCGAATGGCCTCCTCGCGGTTATCGCGTAATTGCTTTAGTGTAAGCATAGTCTTCGTGTTTTTCTATTTCGATTGACAAAGATACAAATTTTTTTCAAATTTGTAATGAGTAGTGAGTAATTAGTAATTATTAATTTAATAGAAACGCGGACAACAGAAAAACATCGTAACTCATAGTAACTCATCATGACCCATAGAAACCTATCAAATATTACGAAATTCTCTCCACGAATTACGAAATACTAATTAAAAATTCGTACCTTTGTACGATTGTATATATATGTATGTCATGAGTGCAAAAACGAGATATATCGAGTTGCTGTCGCCCGCGCGTGACTACAACGCCGCCATCGCTGCTGTGGACTGCGGTGCCGATGCTTTGTATATCGGTGCTGAGGGCTTCGGTGCGCGCCGTGCTGCGACGAACACTACGGCCGACATCGCCCGCGTGGTGGACTACGCACATCTCTTTGGCGTTAAGGTCTTTGTTACGCTCAACACCATCCTCTACGAGAGCGAGTTGGAGCGTGCCGAGAGGCTTGCGCGCGAGCTTATAGATGTGGGTGTCGATGCACTCATCGTGCAGGATATGGCCTACCACGAGATGGGCCTTCCTGTGGCGCTCCACGCCTCGACGCAGGTGTGTAACATGACGGCGGAGGGTGCTCACTTTTTGGAGAAGTGTGGCTTCGAGCGCGTTATCCTGGAGCGCGCCCTGTCGCTCGACGAGATTAGGGCCATACGCCAGGCTACGACCGTAGACCTCGAGTGCTTCGTGCATGGCGCAATATGTGTGGGTCATAGCGGCCGCTGCTACCTCTCGCGCTCGCAGTCATCGCGCTCGGGAAATAGGGGCGAGTGCTCGCAGCCCTGCCGCCTCACGTACGATTTGGTTACGGGTAATGGTGAGAAACTTATCCGAGGAAAACACCTCCTTTCGGTCAAGGACTTCGACCTCTCGGAGCGTATCGGCGACCTTATAGATGCGGGTGTCATGTCGTTTAAGATCGAGGGGCGCCTGAAGGACGACAACTATATTAAGAATGTCGTGAGCTACTACCGTCGTAAGATCGACGAGGCGCTTGCTACGCGCCCCGACTGTCGTCGCTCGTCGGTGGGACGCTCGGAGGTGGAGTTCACGCCCGATAGGAAGAAGAGTTTTACGCGCGACGGTGGTGAGTATATGTTCTCGGGCAAGCGCGCGGGTGTCGCCTCGTTCAATACGCCTAAGGCCGTGGGCGAGTATATAGGCTCTGTGGCTGTTGTGGGTCGTCGCGACCTGCGCATCGTGAGCCGCGTGCCCCTGGCTGCGGGTGACGGCCTATGCTTCACCTCGGGCGAGGGTATCATAGGCACGAATGTCAACCGCGTTGAGGGCGACATTATTGTTCCTAACCGCATGGATGGCATCAAGGCGGGCATGGAGATATACCGCAACTACGACCACCGCTTCACGCAGATGGTCGAGCGTAGCCGCATACGTCGCGCCATAGATGCCACGTGTAGCCTCACGCTCACGGGCGAGGGCATCACGGCAATATATACCGATGAGGAGGGCCACACGGCGCGGGCTGAGCGTAGCGTTACGCTTGAGGGGTCGAAGAGTGCCGATAAGATGCGCGCAGTGGCCGAGGAGCAGATGGCAAAGAGTGGCGATAGCATCTTCCGCGTTACGCATGTCAGTGTCGCGGGTGCTGAGTGGTTTGCTACGGCCAAGCTCCTTGCGGAGCTACGACGCGAGGCGCTGTCACTCCTTGCTGCAACGAGGGTAGCAACGGAGCATACGCAGCAATATGTGCGTGGCGAGGATAGCACCGTGGCCTACCCCGTGAAGCGCCTCACGCCACAGCATAATGTCGTCAACTCGCTCTCGCGAGCCTTCTATAAGCGCCACGGCGTGGAGCATATCGTCGAGGGCTTGGACAGCTGGGCTACGACCGTGGGCGAGCGCGTGATGGAGTCGAGCTACTGCCTGCGTCGCGAGATTGGCGAGTGCCTCAAAAAGGGGACAAAGCTACGTGATACGCTCTATTTGGAACACGGCAGACATCGCTACCGCCTCGACTTCGACTGCGCCCAGTGTCGCATGTCGCTTATTGATTGTAGCAACGATAAAATGTAACCACCGATGATAAAGCAACTTACACCCCATATCCCCGACTATGAACTGATAGATACGGGCGATGGCGAGAAATTGGAGCGCTTCGGCCGCTATGTCGTGCGCCGCCCCGAGCCTCAGGCCATCTGGCATAAGAGCCTCGACGATAGGGCGTGGCTCAAGGCCGATGCCTCGTTCCTGCGCGACACGAAGAGCGAGGAGCGTGGCGAGTGGCGCCTGAAGCCCGAGATGCCGTCGCGCTGGAGCGTGGCCTTCGATTACAAGGATATGCACCTAAAGATGCGCCTTGCGCTCACGTCGTTCAAGCATGTGGGCATCTTCCCCGAGCAGGCGGCAAACTGGGAGTTTATATACGACAGCATCAAGGAGCTACAAAGTGCCGGAGTAGCAGAGCCTAAGGTCTTAAATCTCTTTGCCTACACGGGCGGTGCGTCGTTGGCGGCACGTGCTGCGGGGGCGCAGGTTACGCACGTGGACTCCGTTAAGCAGGTTGTCACGTGGTCGCGCGAGAATATGGTGTCGTCGCACCTTGACGGCATACGCTGGATTGTGGAGGATGCGACAAAGTTTGTCGAGCGCGAGATACGCCGCGGGAATAAGTATCACGGCATCATCCTCGACCCTCCCGCCTATGGCCGTGGTGCCAATGGCGAGAAGTGGGTCTTGGAGGACGACATTGCCAATATGCTGGAGTGCTGCGCAAAGCTCCTCGAAGATGAGGGTGCCTTCCTTGTCTTCAACCTCTACTCGATGGGTTTGTCGGCTATGTTGGCACGCACGGCGGTACATCAGGCCTTTGGCGCACCTCGGGCCGAGCAGATGGGTGAGCTCTACTTCGAGGATAGGAGCAAGAAACAGATACCCTTTGGTACATATTACCGATTTAAGAGATAGCGATGCGCGCGTTGGCAGAGATACTATGGTCGTTCCTTAAGATTGGGGCCTTCACCTTTGGTGGGGGCTATGCGATGATACCCCTCATCCAGCATGAGGTCATCAACCATCGTCGCTGGCTTCGCGAGGGCGAGTTTGTCGAGCTGCTGACCATCGCGCAGGCAGCCCCGGGGCCCATAGCCCTCAATACGGCGGTCTTTGTGGGGTATAAGCTGCGCGGCTATAGCGGAGCTCTGGCGGCGGTAATGGGCGTCGTCGTACCCTCGTTTGTGATCATCCTCGCGGTGGCGATGTTCTTTGCCGACATACGCGACAACGTGTGGGTAGATGCAGCCTTTAGGGGTATGCGCCCTGCGGTCGTGGCACTCATCGTGGCCCCGATTGTAGGCCTCGCGCGAGGCTTGAACGTGTGGCTCATGGCTGTTGCTGCGACCACGGCACTCGTCGTCTGGTATTTTGGTATTTCGCCCGTATGGTTCCTCTTGGCGGGGGCTGTGGGTGGCGTGCTGTGGGCTGCAAAACGTGGAAAGGAGGCGCAGCGATGATTGCGATGTTGGTGCAGTTGTTTGTGAGTTACCTGAAGATAGGCTTCTTCGGCTTCGGTGGTGGCTATGCCATGCTCTCGCTCATACATAGCGAGGTGGTGGTGCGCAACGGCTGGCTTACCAATGGCGAGTTCTCGGATATTGTCGCTATCTCGCAGATGACGCCCGGGCCTATAGCCATCAACTCGGCAACGTACATAGGCTACGAGGTTGCGGGCATCTGGGGCTCGGTGGTGGCGACGACGGCCGTATGTCTGCCGGCGCTCACGATAATGATGCTCCTCACGCGCTTCTTCCTGCGCCTGAGGGATAATCGCTATGTTCAGGGCGTGGTGCAGGGCATGCGCCCCGTGGTTGTGGGCATGATTGCCTCGGCGGCGCTGTTGCTCATCTTCCCCGCGAGCGATGATGGGCGTAGCTTTATAGATGGTTGGAGCTGGGCTATATTTGGCCTCACGCTCCTCGGCTCGTGGCGTAAGATTAACCCGATACTCCTTATTGTCGTGGCGGGCATCGCCGGAGTCTTAATTTATGGTTTGTAGAATGATGAATGAAGATATACTGCAACAATTAAACCCAGCACAGCGCGAGGCTGTGGTTAATTATGAGGGCCCCTCGCTTATCATCGCGGGCGCAGGCTCGGGCAAGACACGTGTGCTCACGACACGCATTGCCTATATGTTATCGCAGGGCGTAGACCCCGCCTCGATTCTCGCCCTCACCTTCACCAACAAGGCGGCGCGCGAGATGCGTGAGCGTATTGAGAGCCTCGTTGGCCCCCGTGCCCGATATATACGCATGGGCACGTTCCACTCGGTCTTTGCCCGCATCCTTAGGGAGAATGCCGCGCGCATAGGCTTCCCCGAGAGCTATACGATATACGAGCCCAACGATGTTAAGAACCTCATTAAGAGCATCATCAAGGATAAGAACCTCCCCGAGGAGCGCTATAAGCCCCAGGCCGTTGCAGCGCGCATATCTATGGCTAAGAACTGCCTGATAACGCCCGGTGCGTATATCGCCAATGCGGTGCTCATGGGCGAGGATCGCGAGGCTAAGATGCCCGAGATAGGCGACATATACAACGAGTATTGCGTGCGTTGTAAGCGTAATGGCGCTATGGACTTCGACGACCTGCTGTTGCAGACAAATATACTCCTGCGCGATGCCCCCGATGTCACGGAGCGCTACCAGGAGCAGTTTCGATATATCCTCGTGGATGAGTACCAGGATACCAACATGGCGCAGTATCTCATCGTGCGTCGCCTGGCATTGAAGCACTCTAACGTATGTGTCGTGGGCGACGATGCGCAGAGTATCTACGCCTTCCGTGGTGCTAAGATAGAGAATATCCTCTCGTTCCAGCGGGATTATCCCACCACGCGCGTATATAAGCTCGAGCAGAACTATCGCTCCACGCAGACCATCGTCGAGGCTGCCAACTCGCTCATAGTCAATAACTCGCGCCGATTAGATAAGAAGTGCTTCTCGGCTGCCGAGCGTGGTGAGAAGATACGCCTTGTGCGCGTATTGGAGGATAGCTACGAGCCCGTGGAGGTGGCCATGGACATCAAGGATAGGGCACGCGAGGGTGCCGATTGGAGCGATTTTGCCATCCTCTACCGCACGAACAAGCAGCACGGCCTCTTCGAGGCGGCCTTGGCACGTCGCGGCATTCCCTACCGTGTATATAAGGGCATGTCGCTCTTGGACCATAAGGATGTGCGCAATATGATTGCCTACCTCAGCGTCATCCTCAACCCCAACGACGACGAGTCGTTCAAGCGCATCGTCAACTACCCGGCACGTGGCATTGGCGACACGACCATCGCGCGTATCGAGGAGATAGCACGCCGCAAGGGCACCTCCATGTGGCATGCTGTGGATGAGCTTGTTGCCTCGGCTGCGGTGTTGGATCAGGTGGAGAGGGTCGTGGTACGCAAGGTTGCCGACTTTGTGAAGCTCATAAACGAGCTCTCGGCCATGCGTGTGGAGATGGGCGTGTGCGACTTCGCGAAGGAGGTGATGACACGTTCGGGAATACTTCACCTGTTGGAGGCGGAGAAGAAGCCCGAGAACGACACGGCGAAGGACTACTTAGACCAGCTGCTTGCGATGATGAGCTCGTACGAGGATGAGTGTAACCGCGAGATGGACGAGGGTCTACGCGAGGTGGATATGATACCAACGATTGACGAGTGGATGCAGAATGTGATGCTCCAGACCGACCAGGATACCGAGGATGATGGCAACAAGGTCACGCTTATGACCGTGCACTCGGCCAAGGGCTTGGAGTACGACTACGTATATATCGTTGGCATGGAGGAGGGTCTTTTCCCCTCAAGCCGCTCGGCAGAGTCGCTCACGGAGTTGGAGGAGGAGCGACGACTTATGTACGTGGCCATCACACGTGCCAAGAAGGCGGCGATGCTCTCCTTTGCCGAGATGCGCCGCGTGTGGGGTAAGACCGAGAACACCTCGCCGAGCCGCTTCCTCAAGGAGATAGACAAGGAGTACCTCGATGCCAACTTCGATATCGAGGAGCTTAGTGGCCGTAACCGCTGGGAGCGTAACCTACGTGACGATGACGAGCGCCCCGCGTTTGCATCGCTCAAGAGCCGCTATGGCACAAGGCCGCAGGGGGGCTCCAACAACCGCCCCGAGCGACAGGAGCGCCCGCGCCCCGAGATTATCAACACACCGCCACCCATCGACCCGACCCGTGCCGGCATGCGCTCGGTGGGCGTGCGCCAGGGCGAGGCCTCATCGTCGCTTGGGGGCTGTGTGTATGCCGTTGGCGAGCGTGTCGTGCATCCGAAGTTCGGTGTCGGCACCGTTGAGCGCATCGAGCCCCTGGCGACAGACCATAAGGTCGTCGTGCAGTTTGCCGAGTATGGCTCGAAGACACTGCTGGCGAAGTTCGCAAAGCTAACAAAGGCGTAGCATGGAGGAGGTGATGCTTTCGGTCATAATGACCACCTACAACCACGAGAGGTATGTTGCCGAGGCTATCGAGAGTGTGCTTCGGCAGCAGACGTCGTTCCGTGTGGAGATAGTCATCGGCGAGGATTGTAGCACCGACCGCACGCTGAACATCGCCCGCGACTACGAGCGTATGTACCCCGAGGCGATACGCATCGTCACATCCGAAGAGAACGTGGGCTGGCGCAAGAACTATCGTCGCACCATCGCCGCAGCGCGAGGTAAGTATATCGCCCTGCTCGATGGCGACGACTACTTCACCCACCGCAAGAAGCTACAGATGCAGGTCGATATGTTGGAGTCCGACCCCGAGGCGGGGATGTGTTATACGCGCTCCGAGAGGGTCGACGAGGAGGGTAACGCCACGCTCTACCCCGAGGGTGAGTGCGTGACAACCTTCGAGGCTATGTTGCGTCGTAACCCTGCGGAGAACTGCACCGTCGTGGCACGCCGCAACCTCGTAGAGCAATATTACGAGGAGGTGCGCCCCGAGGAGCACCCCGAGTGGCGCACGGACGACCTGCCCATGTGGCTGTGGTTTGCGGCTAAATCGAAGTACCGCGCCATAGACTGCCCGACGGCCGTGCACCGCGTGCTTCGAGAGAGCGTGAGCCATAGCCCTAAGTATAGGGAGAAGATAGCCTTCGTAGACTCGCTTGCCGACATAAGCCTCTGGTATGACGAGCGTTACAATGATAGGTGTATGCGTCACGAACTGCTACGTGCCAAGCACAACACGGCACTATGGGTGCTGTCGTACAATGGTGGCATTGGCGAGTATATCGCGCGCTGGTGGCACGATGTCGGGGAGCACCGCCCGCTAATAAGGAACATAGCCTCGTACGGCCTCTTCGCGAAGAAGATATTTTGGCGTATGTGGCATAAAACAGATAAGCGATGACAACAAAGGAGCGTTACCGTCGTGTCGTAGAGTACTTCAGTGTGGCTATGCCCACGGCCGAGAGCGAGCTCAACTTTCGCAATCCATTTGAGTTGCTCGTTGCCGTCGTATTGTCGGCACAGTGTACCGATAAGCGTGTGAATATGACTACGCCCGCGCTCTTCGAGGCCTACCCCACGGCGGAGGCCATGTCGAAGGCCTCGGTGGAGGAGATATATGCCTACATAAAGAGCATATCGTACCCCAACAACAAGGCCAAACATCTGGCCACCCTCGCGCGACAGATTGTCGAGCGGTTTGATGGCGAGGTGCCCACCGACCCCGACGACCTACAGTCGCTACAGGGCGTGGGGCGCAAGACGGCAAATGTCGTTGGTGCAGTGCTCTGGGGCAGGGAGGTGATGCCCGTAGATACGCATGTCTTCCGCGTGGCAGCACGTATAGGCCTCAGTCGTAATGCCCGCACACCATTGGCCACGGAGCGACAACTCGAGGCGGGCTTCCCGAAGGAGCTGCTGCCCATAGCCCACCACTGGCTTATCCTCCACGGTCGATACACATGCCTGGCGCGTAGACCTAAGTGCGGGGAGTGTGGCCTGACGGAGATATGTAGATACTATACCGAGAATAATAAGACACGAAGTCTATGAGAAGAGTGATTATAATATTGGTGAGCCTGTGTGCGATGGTGGGGTGCATGTCGCCGTCGTACTCCTCGATAGACAACCCCTCGGCGGGAGGTGATGCCACGAGCAAGCAGATTGTCGACTATATAGATAAGCGCCTCGAG
The DNA here is from genome assembly GCA_017451685.1 of Alistipes sp. GTDB lineage: Bacteria > Bacteroidota > Bacteroidia > Bacteroidales > Rikenellaceae > Alistipes. The sequence goes on along the minus strand of JAFTNV010000014.1, from coordinate 10,810 downwards.
GAGGAGTACTACTGGCTCGATGAGGTGCTCGAGCGAGGAGGCTCCTTCAACCGCACGTTGAGGTGGGATAGGTACCTCGCAAACTCACTGTCGCGCCTTGCGACAAACACCGACGACGGCTACTACAACGATAAGGGTCAGCGCATATTCTACTCCTACATCCGCGATGTGAATAGCGCCACGCGCGCGACGACAACCACGGGCTTTGGTCTGGAGCTGTACTATACCATCGTGATGCTTGAGAGCAACACGCTGGGCTTTGTCATCAATAATGTGCACGAGGGCTCGCCTGCCGAGGCTGCCGACCTGCGCCGTGGCGACATGATAATCTCGGTAAATGGCAAGAGCATAGACCCTACAAACTATATGACGCTCTTCAACTCCATTGAGTATAACACCGCCACGGAGTTGCGCCTTGTAGCCCAGCGCCAGACGGCAGCCAATGCCAACGAGGCGACGGTCGCTGCAACATTGCAGAAGGGCTCGTATATAGCATCTCCCGTGGCACACCATAGTGTTATCACCGTGCCCAACAGCGATAAGCGCATCGGCTACCTCGTGTATACGGCCTTCGAGAACGACTACGACGAGGAGCTTCTTGCTGCCCTTGCCACGCTCTCGGCCGAGGGTGTCGATAGCTTTATCCTCGACCTGCGTACCAATGGCGGTGGCCATGTGTCGTCGGCCGTGGCGCTATGCTCGGCGCTCCTTGGCGCGGAACATGCAGGTGCTACGCTCACGGAGCTTAGGCGCAACCCCAAGAATAAGACCTCGATAGGTAATACGACGAGCGTGCTGGAGGATGTGGGCGTGAGCCTTAATCTCGAGGAGCTAACGGTGATATGCTCTGCGTATACGGCCTCGGCCTCGGAGTTAGTCGTCATGGGCCTCCGCGGACTGGATATTCCGGTGACGGTCATAGGCACGACAACCGAGGGTAAAAACTGTGGCATGGATGTCACACGTCGCACCTTCGGTAAGACGACGGTGGAGTATGCCCCGATAACCTTTATGTGTGTGAATGCCAAGGGCTTTGGCGCGTGGGGCGAGGGCATCGCTCCCGATGTAGACCTATCCACGGATAACGCCCTGGGCGTGAAGGACGAACACTTCCCCATGCCACGCACAGAGTGGGGCGATGTGAAGTACGACATAGGCCTTGCTGCTGCCGTAGCCTCGGTGACGGGAAAGAAGATAACGACAGCCACCTTTGGTGCCACACGTGCTAACATAGCCATGCCCTCCACCATAGTTGTAGATAGGCCCTTTGTGGGTGCGCTGTACGAGGTTGAGGAGGAGTAATTGTTGATTGCTATTTTATATAAGTAAGAAATTTATTATTTTTGCAATAATTTACTCTACAGGGGCGTTAGTGCGCTTAGGGGGCTTGTCACGTGAGCCGGAGATGGAGAAAGAATAAAATATAAAACGATATACAAGATGAACGAAGTAGTAAACATCAAGGAACTAAATGCTCATATCGAGCAGGAGTCTGTGTTTGTAGATACGCTGCGCAAGGAAATTTCGCGCGTGATTGTAGGTCAGCAGCACCTTATCGACACGCTGCTCATAGGCCTTCTGTCGGACGGACATATCCTCTTGGAGGGTGTCCCCGGCTTGGCAAAGACGTTGGCCATCACTACGCTGTCGAAGGCCGTGGATGCTAAGTTTGCGCGCATACAGTTTACCCCCGACCTCTTGCCTGCCGACCTTATCGGTACGCTTATATACTCACAGCGCAACGAGGAGTTCACCGTGAAGCATGGCCCTATCTTTGCCAACTTCATCCTTGCCGATGAGATCAACCGCTCGCCGGCAAAGGTGCAGTCGGCACTCTTGGAGGCGATGCAGGAGAAGCAGGTGACAATCGGCGATAGCACCTTCCCGCTGCCCAAGCCCTTCCTTGTGCTTGCTACGCAAAACCCCCTCGAGCAGGAGGGTACGTATCCTCTCCCCGAGGCTCAGGTCGACCGTTTCATGCTCAAGGCCAAGATTTCGTACCCTAAGCGTGCCGAGGAGCTCGACATCATACGCATGAACCTCTCGGGTAAGGGTATGCCCGAGGTCGAGAAGGTCATCGCGCCCGAGGATATCATGCGTGCCCGCGAGGTGGTGTCGAAGGTATATATGGACGAGAAGATTGAGCGCTACATTATCGACATCATCTTCGCCACACGTGAGCCCGCGGAGTACCGCCTGCCACACCTACAGTCGCTCATCGCCTACGGAGGCTCGCCACGTGCCAGCATCGCTCTGGCTAAGGCGGCACGTGCCTACGCCTTCATCCAGCGCCGTGGCTATGTCATCCCCGAGGATGTGCGTGCCGTATGTCACGATGTATTGCGCCACCGCATAGGCCTCACCTACGAGGCCGAGGCCGAGAATATCACCACCGAGCAGATTATCACCGACATCCTTAACAACGTCATTGTTCCGTAATGTATCAGAACGACGAGGATATACTCAAGCGTGTTCGCCACATCGAGATAAAGACACGCGGCCTCTCCGACGAGATATTCGCCGGCAAGTACCACACGGCCTTTCGTGGCCGCGGTATGTCGTTTGCCGAGGTGAGGGAGTACCGTGTGGGTGACGATGTGCGCGACATCGACTGGAACGTCACGGCCCGCTCCGACCGCGCACATGTCAAGGTGTACGAGGAGGAGCGCGAGCTCACGATGATGCTCCTGGTGGATGTCTCACCCTCGCGTATGTTCGGCTCCAAGGAGCTCACGAAGAAGAACCTCATCACCGAGGTGGCGGCGACGCTGGCCTTCTCGGCTGCGAAGAACAACGACAAGGTGGGGTGCATACTCTTCTCCGACCGCATCGAGAAGTTTATCCCGCCAAAGAAGGGACGTAGCCACATATTGATGATTATACGCGAGCTTGTAGGCTTCCAACCTACGGGTACATCGACAAACATATCCGAGGCGTTGCGCTACCTCGTGGGTGTGAATAAGAAGCGTACGACATCGTTCCTGCTCTCGGACTTAGTGAATGCCGAGGGCGACATGCCCAAGTTGGAGGATGCCCTTAAGATTGCTGCATCGAAGCACGACATCATGGCCGTGCGCATATACGACGAGCGCGACAGGGAGCTCCCCGATGTGGGCATCGTGGAGGTTGTGGACTCGGAAACGGGCGCGCGCGAGTGGTTAGATAGCTCGTCACGACGTGTGCGCGACTATTGGCGCGATAGTTATGACGAGCGTCGTGAGGCTATGGCTAATATATTGAAGCACAACCGTGTAGATATTGCCGAGGTGGCCACCGATGGCGACTATGTCGTGGAACTGATAAAGATGTTTAAGCAACGATGAAGACCTACTCACTTTTCTGTCGCATGGCCCTCCTTGTCGTGGGTGTTGTCGTGGCTCATGTGGCCATGGCCGAGAAGCCTACGATTACGGGACGCTTCTCGAAGGAGAGCGTCGAGGTGGGCGACCATGTGGACTATATCATCGACATAGAAAAGGATCGTGCCACGGAGATAGGCATCCCCGACTTCGATGGCAACCCCACGCCCGAGGATGTGCGCAAGGAGCGCGAGGCCAAACGCTCGATGTCGACATACGAGGTCTACGACGAGGATATATTCGAGCTCGTCGAGGACTATCCGTTGGATACCGTGGCGGTGGATGGAAGACACCTGCATCTGCGTAAGCGTTATACGCTCGCGGTGATGGAGACGGGTGAGATACCGCTGCGCCCCACGATACTATACTTCGAGAAGAACCGCGATGTGCCTGACACGCTCTACGCCGAGGATACGTTGCGCCTAAAGGTTAAGAGTTATGCCGAGCTCGACACCACGCTCTTCTTGAAGGCCGACCCTACGTCCGAGCAGGGCTTTGGCGTAGATGGCGAGCTTGCCGCGGAGAAGCTTCGCGACGAGGGCATACACACGCAGAAGGAATTGCCGTTTATCTTTGCCGAGGTGCGCGACTATGTGTCGTATGGCGCCATTGCGCTTATCGTCCTGGGCCTCGTTGCCTGGCTTCTGGCGTGGTACATACGCCGCATCGTAAGTCGCAGGGCGGCCATCATCAGGCCCGGGCCTAAGATTCCGCCACACGTGGTGGCTATCAAGGCTCTCGGCGAGCTTAAGAACCGTAAGTTGTGGCAGAACGGCAAGTATAAGCAGTACTACACGGCGCTCACGGATATCCTGCGCGTATATATCAGCGGTCGCTGGGGCATAGGCGCCATGGAGATGACCACCGACGAGATTATTGCCGCACTGAAGGATGTGCACTTGGCGCTCGACAATCGCACAAGCCTTGTGGCCATCATGCGAACGGCCGACATGGTTAAGTTTGCCAAGGCGGAGCCTGCGGCCGAGGAGAATGAGGATAACTACACCAAGGCGTATTACTTCGTCGAGAACACCAAGCCCGTCGAGGAGAATCGCATCGAGGGTAAGGCGGAGATAACCATCGACACCAATATTGAGGAGTAATGAGAAGACTTATATATATACACACGTTGTTGTTGGCAGCGGTATTTATTATTGCGGGAGGCGGCACTGCCTCGGCGCAGTATCATAAGGAGCGTGGCTTGGTGCGCGATGGCAACGACCTCTTCGAGCGCCGTAACTTCCGCTCGAGCCTCAACCGCTATAACGAGGCGTTGGAGCACGACTCCATGAGCTATGAGGCGCTGTATAACCGTGCAAATGCCTACCACCATACGCGCAAGAGCATGCCCGAGGACTCGACATATACCGCCGAGACGGCCTTCCGTAACTACGAGCAGATAGCTGCCGACACGTTGCTCAGTAAGCGACAGCGTGCCGAGGTGTTGCGTAACCTCGGCCAGAGCCTCTTCACGGAGGAGCGCTACGAGGCGGCACTCAACGCCTTCCGCGAGTCGTTGCTGTTGAATCCGAGCGATAAGGAGACGAAGTACGACTATATCCTTACGAAGCGCATCGTCGACCAGAAGCGTAACGCCCAGCAACAACAACAGCAGAACAACGACCAGAACCAAAATCAGGATAATCAGGATAACCAGCAAAACCAAGACCAGAACCAAAACCAAGATAACCAGCAGCAGCAAAACCAAGACCAGAACCAAAACCAAGATAACCAGCAGCAGCAAAACAATAGCGAAAGCAACGACAATAAGAACAATAATCAGCCTAACGAGCAGTCTCAAAACGGGGAGCAGCCCGAGGATAAGAACGAGGGCGAGAACGACAAGCAGCCCAACGAGGGTGATAACAACGAGCAACCCGAGGATGGCGGGATGCCCCGCCCCGAGGAGCTGACGAGCGACAAGGAGCGTATGTTGGATGCCATTCAGGCTGAGGAGGATAAGACACAGGAGAAACTAAAGGAGGGCAAGAAGGCTATCCTGATACGTGGTAAGAAGAATTGGTAGTTATGCACTTTTTGAATCCATATATACTCATTGCGGGCGTTGTAGTCGTGCTCCTTCTGCTCTACTACATCCTCGCAGGTCGTCGTGGTGCGGCGCTCAAGGTCACGACCGTGGGCACGAAGCATGCACCCCGCACACTGCGCTACTGGCTGCGCCACCTGCCCATCGTATTACGCCTCGGGGCTGTGGCCGCCATCATCGTGGCTCTTGCCCGCCCCGTAGATGTGCACTCGTCGAGCGAGACGACGACGGATGGTATCGACATCGTCTTGGCGATGGATATCTCGGGCTCGATGCTTGCGCGCGACTTCCAGCCCGACCGCCTTACGGCAGCCAAGCAGCTTGCCTCGGAGTTTGTTGCCGACCGCTCGGGCGATCGCCTCTCGATTGTGGCCTTCGCGGGTGAGGCCTTCACGCAGTGCCCGCTCACGTCCGACCAGGCATCTGTGGCGACGATGCTCGCGCGCCTGCGCAGCGGTGTTGTGGATGACGGCACGGCCATAGGCAACGGCCTCGCCACGGCCGTAAACCGCCTGCGCGAGAGTGGCTCGAAGTCGAAGGTTGTGGTGCTTCTGACGGATGGTGTCAACAACCGCGGACAGATATCGCCCGTGATGGCTGCGGAGATTGCCCGCGACCTCGGCATTAAGGTATACACCATAGGCGTGGGTAGCCGTGGCAAGGCGCCCTTCCCTGCCGTGGATATGTTTGGTAACACGTCGTACGTGATGGCCGATGTGGAGATTGACGAGGAACTGCTACGACGAATAGCCTCGACGACAGGAGGCGAGTACTTCCGTGCCGAGGATAACGAGGCGCTGAAGGAGATATACAGCCGCATAAACACGATGGAGAAGAGCGATGTGCAGGTCACGTCGTACACCACGTACGAGGAGTTGTACGCATGGTGGGTGGTGCTTGCACTGTTGCTCCTCGCGGCCGAGTTCATTGTTGAACGTGTGGTGCTTAACCGCATACCGTAACAGATAGAGAGATGGCAGAAGTAGATATATTTCAGTTTGCATCGCCCGCATGGCTATGGCTGCTTTTGGCCGTGGTGCTCCTCCCGCTTCTATATTGGGTGTTGAGATTCTATGCCCGTCGTAAGGTGCGTAGGCTGGGTAATGTGCGCACGCTTACGGCGCTTATGCCCGATAGCTCGCCCGCACGTGGGTGGATAAAGATAGCGTTGCTGTCGTTGGCCGTGGGCTTCATGGCCTTGGCGTTGGCGCGCCCGCAGATGGGCTCGAAGCTGCGCAGCACCGAGACCGAGGGTAGGGAGATAGTCCTCGTTGTAGATGTGTCGAACTCGATGCTTGCCGACGATGTGTCGCCAAGCCGTATGGAACGCACACGCTACGCCATTGCGCGCCTCCTCGAAAGCATGAAGGAGGATAGGGTGGGTGTCGTAGCCTTTGCCGACGAGGCGGAGGTGCTGCTACCCATCACGGGCGACTATAAGATGGCGCGCTCGATGGTTAAGCGCCTGTCACCTACGCTCATAGCGCGCCAGGGCACGGACATAGGCAACGCCCTGGATGTGGCACTATTGTCGTTCACCGAGAGCACGCACAACAAGAACAGCCGTGTTATCATCCTTATCACCGATGGTGAGGCACACGATGCCGATACGGATGCCGCCATCGCACGCGCCAAGGCCGAGGGTGTCATGGTATGTGCCATAGGCATAGGCACGCCCGAGGGTGTGCCCTTGAGCATCAACGGCACAATCATGGAGGACGAGGATGGCAAGATGGTTGTCACGAAGCTCGGCGAGGCGCTGCTGCAACAGATTGCCGATGAGACGGGGGGTATGTATATGCGCTCGCGCAACGATGCCTTCGGCCTCGATGAGATTGTGGGCTACCTCGACGAGTTGGAGGCCACGAAGCTCTCGCACATAACCTTCGAGGAGTATGATGAGCAGTACCAGTGGTTCCTCGGCATGGCGCTCCTGCTGCTTGTTGCTGAAGGACTCGTACTTCGCCGCAAGAACCCCCTGCTTCGGGGCGTGACACTCTTCGAGCGTGAAACAAAGACTATTAACCGTAAAAAACTATAATGCTATGACTATTAGAGATTTGGAGCCTAAGCTCATTTGGGAGCAGTTTGACGACATCACACGTGTGCCACGTCCCTCGAAGAAGGAGGAGAAAATTATCGCGTGGCTCGTGGAGTTTGCCAAGAAGCATAATATCGAGTACCAGACCGACCAGACGGGTAACGTCGTTATGCGTAAGGCGGCAACGAAGGGCTATGAGAATCGCCCCGCAGTGATTCTTCAGTCGCACATGGATATGGTGTGCGAGAAGAACTCTAACGTGGAGTTCGACTTCGACAACGACCCCATCAAGACGAAGGTCGATGGCGAGTGGGTACGTGCTGAGGGTACGACGCTTGGTGCCGACTGTGGTATCGGCATGGCTGCGGCGTTGGCCGTATTGCTTGACGAGAGCCTCGAGCACCCCGCCATTGAGGCGCTCTTCACCGTGGACGAGGAGACGGGCCTCACGGGAGCCTTTGGCCTTGGCGAGGGCATGCTCACGGGTAAGTACCTCGTGAACCTCGACTCGGAGGATGAGGGCGAGATATTTATCGGCTGCGCCGGTGGTATAGACACCGTCGCTACGCTCGACTATGAGACGGAGGCTGTGCCCGAGGGTTACGCCTTCGTGCGTCTGGAGATTGGCGACCTGCTCGGTGGTCACTCGGGTGACGACATCGACAAAGGTCGTGCCAACTCTAATAAACTCATGGCTCGCTTCCTGTATAACGCCATCGACAAGTTCCAGCTTGTGCTTGCCGAGATGGATGGCGGAAATTTGCGTAACGCCATTCCCCGTGAGGCCTTCGTCATCGTGGGTGTTCCTGCGGCGGAGAAGGAGGACTTCGAGGAGCGTTACTTGGAGTTTGGTCAGATGATGATGGAGGAGTTCAAGCATACGGAGCCCCGCATGCGCTTTGCCGTTGAGGATGTCGATAAGCAGCCCACGAAGGTGATGTCGAACGACGACCTCTGCTACCTGTTGCTCACGCTTGTAGGCCTTCCTAACGGTGTCCTTGGCATGTCGTTCGCCATGCCCGGCCTTGTGGAGACATCGTCAAACCTCGCCTCGGTGAAGTTCGACACCGAAAACGACGAGGTTAAGGTTACGACCTCGCAGCGCTCCTCTGTCGAGAGCGCCAAGCTCTACGCCTCGCAGACTATCGAGTCGGTATTCTTCCTCTCGGGCTTCGATGTGGAGCACTCGGATGGCTACCCCGGTTGGGCGCCTAACCCCGAGTCGAAGCTCCTTACGGAGACGGTGCAGGCCTACCGCGACCTCTTCGCCACGGAGCCCAAGGTGCGCGCTATACATGCCGGCTTGGAGTGTGGCTTGTTCCTCGAGAAGTACCCCCACCTTGAGATGGTGTCGTTTGGCCCCACGCTGCGTGGTGTGCACTCGCCCGACGAGCGCCTCGAGATTGCCACGGTGGATAAGTTCTGGAAGCTCCTTGTCGAGCTCCTTAAGCGTATTGACTAACATTGTAGCGTTGATATGATAAATCCCCTACATATCATCAACACAATACGTTCTCCATACCTATACCTCGGTGTCGCTGAAGATGCCGAGGTATTTTCTGATACCATAAATATCGGTAATCGTGCTGTTACGGCACGCTGCCGCCATCGTGGTAATGGGGAATATTTCCTTTTGAAGTGTTACTACCGTACCATAAACCATGGTGCGGAGATATATGGCGAGCGCTTTCATGCAAATGCCCTTAGGGTATATACCATAGGTGGCATTACGGAGTTTGCCGATGTGCTTATCGACCGCTGGGTCGAGGGCGAGCCCCTGGATGTGCGTGTTGAGGCTCGTGATTGCGACTTCCGTAGCCTCAGCCGCGCCTTTGACCGCATGGCCCTCGGGCTTCTTGGCCAGACATGGGCCCATGGCGATGTCAAGCCCGAGAATATCATCTGCCGCCCCGATGGCAGCATGCAACTTGTCGACATGGATGCAATGTGGATGGAGGGCATGCCTCTGGAGCGGTGTCATGAATATGGCACGCCCGAATTTAGCCACCCGCGGCGTGTGCAGATGACCGTAGGCAAACATATAGACGACTTCGCCGTGGCACTTATCTCTACGGCATTGGCTGCTGCCGCTCTCGACCCTGAGATGTTTAGAAGCGCCCTTGATGCGCGCCGAAGGATATTTATCCCGTCGTGTATTGTCGAGGGTCGCGATGCGGGCCTTAACCACGCCCTCATGCTGTTGCGCTCTGCGGGTGATGTTGCGCACTACCAAATAGGCGCATCGCTACGCACCGACGATGGGGTCATCCCAAACCTCGAAGCCCTTCTGCGCGAGGCTCTCAACCCCCAATGTGTGAGCTGCGAGCTCACTACGGAGCTATCCCTCGCCGCCGAGGGCCTTTCGACCTACACCACGCGATAGGTAAATATATGACCGATTTACCTCTGAAATGACAATAATGTCTAGCAACGAAAGTTTTGCATAGTTTTTTTTACTACCTTTATACAAAAATTCAACCACTATGGCTAAACTCAATACAGCAGATATCGGTTTTGAAGATCAGATTTGGAAGGCTTGGCGTTGTGCATTCCCAAATATGAAATAGTAAGCAAGTTTAATAATTTAGTATTGGAAATAGATAAACGTATGTTGAACTTATTTCAGCAAACACAAACCCTCGCCACCCTCCGCGATACCTTATTGCCAAAATTGGTGAATGGAGAAATTAAATTGTAAAATATGTTTATATTTCGTGATCCGTGGAAGAATTATATAAAGCTACTGTGCTTTTCGGTGGCTATATACACCGTTGCCATTATATTCAATAAGTTATCGGCACAAAATGGTTGGTGGTTCAGATTGTCTGATAATCTATTCACAGACTTTCTGCCAATTTTTATTTCGGTTGTGATGTTGGATATTACATACAAACTCGGCAAACAGCAAGAAAACATCCAGAAAAGACAAAACGAGATAGCCGAACAACAGCGCAGATTGCAAGAGTATCAATATAAACTCGATAAATACCAGCACTACGAAGGTTTATATAAGAACCTGAAAGAGTTGCAAAGAAGTCTTACCGAGTTTCGGATATTCGTAAATAGCAGTATGTGCGATATATACTATAACACTGGTAGGGATGTTATGTTGTATACTATTGATGAAATGCGAATATTAAGGAAACGCATAGAAGATGATGAAGCTGCATTTACACTCAAATTGCCTAACGAAGTATTCGGATTTGATGATATACTGAATGTCATTAGTGTCCCATAAAAATTAGGGACTGGTTAAACATTAAATAAAACTGGCTCATTAAAGCCGAGAAGTTCTTTGTCATATTGAAATTTAGTTTTGTCGAAGAGGTCTTTTAAGCGTGTTTTGTCAGTCAGTGAAATACT
>JAFTNV010000001.1 GCA_017451685.1 Alistipes sp. | reverse complement strand
TCCGGAGGAGGATTTTGCCTATGACGGTATCCTATTTCGTGGGGAACTTGAACTCTTAAATGGCTGTTGGATACGCCACTCGGGCAATGAAACCGAACTGTGGGATAACGCACCTTGTCGTTTGCTGATTCTAACCAAAGACACCACCCGTAACGGCGGTCAAGAGGATATACGCGAGGAGGCTGCTCTGAAAAACAACATTGGGAATAGGAAAGAGCCGGCAGCAGGAATGTATCGAAACTTAACATTGTGGTCGTATGCTCTGCTCAATGCGGTGCAAGGTGGCGAGATTGTAGAATACAACCAAACGCCCTGTTGGGATGAGTTGCGTGAGCACTACACCTCTGCCCCAATTGCGCGTGTGAATTGTAAAAAAGAGATTGGGGAGAGTTCTATCAGAGATGAGGTATTAAAGGCTCATATCGAAAGATATGCCGATTTACTCCATGAGCAAATTGCGATGTACGATGCCGACATTATACTCTGCTGTGGTGGCGGCGGAATAATCAAAGATTTTGTAAAGAATACCTACTTGCCAAACCTTGAAAAGTTTTCGGATGCTGGCTGGGTATATTTTTCTCCTTCAACCCAAAAGATTGTGATAGATAGTTATCATCCATCCTATCCTAAATCACACAAAGATATTGAGTTGTACTACGAGCAAATGATGGCAGATTTGAAGGCGTTTTTAAGGATACATCCCGAATATCATAAATCCAAAACCTATGGAGCAGAAATTTGATTTTTCGCAGGCTGATCCTCTGTTTGTCGAGGTAGCAAGATTTGTTGTAGAGAACAATAGAATGGCTTGGGGGAGCCCTTTGGAGCGTAAATTTGAGATTGGTTTCATTCGTTCCAGACGCATCCTCGAGCAGTTGGAGGCAGCTGGTATTGTTGGTGAGGCTGTGCGCTGCAAACCTCGCGCCGTACTCTGCACCGCTGAGGAGTTGGAACAAAAACTCGCCGAGTGGCAGAAATAGCTAACTAATATACACAAACACCCCCCCTCTCTGACCTTATGTGGCAGAGAGGGGTTTTACTTTTGTCGTATAATCAATGATTTATGACAAAAGACGAACTTTGCGAGGCGCTCCACCGTGAGATGCTATTCTACTATTTTGCGCAGCGTGAGCCTCGGCTCGAAATCCGCACGGGCGAGCCGCTCATTAGTGCCGTGTGGCGGAAGATGCAGCCATACGCCGACTGCGGCTTTCCTCGCCCAATAACCGAAGCCGATATCGAAATGCTCTGCAACTGCTCATTTGCAGGATTGTTTCACTACAACCTCGAAGCAGGTGCTGAGAAAATTGCCCAACTCAAACAAGAATTGGAATCACTCTGACGGCTTTTGTCTGTGTAAGGCAGTAGTTTTGCCGAAAAAATTAATACTATAACCAAATGAATAATAAAACCTTTGATTGGAACAGCCGCGACCCTCTCTTTGATGAGGTGGCGCATTATGTGGTTGAGCGACAGACGGTGTCGGCGTCGGCTATCAGTGATAAATTTTGTATCGGAACAAACCGAGCAAAACGCATTATCAAGCAGTTGGAGCAGGCGTATATCATAGGCGAAGAGTGGAGCTCTCGCCATCCTCGCGAAATCTATTACTGCTGTTTTCGTAAACTTGATGAGAGATTGGCAGACCTTGCTACCATTGCCCGCCTGCAACCGTTGGAAGATAAGTGGCAGGCAGAGTGTGCAGCATATGAGGTAAAAGAACGCGAAGAGGAGGGCGAGGATTACTATTTCAAATTGGCAAATCACTGTCCGCTTACCAAAGAGGTATGCGAGAGGGAGGAGGCCCGTGCCCGCTTTGAGGCAATGACCGATGAGGAACGACAAACCGAAATTGAACGCCTCGATAAAGAGTGGGGAGAGGGGGATAAAAATTGGGGCAACGAGCCAGTCCACGGAATGAAGCGTGAGGATTGGAATGCCTATGCGGAAGCGCACAATAGGCAAAAACACGATATGATTATGCGCGAATTGCCGTGGGGTGGCGATTACGATTGGTCGGATATCTTCCAGATTTTGAAATTCAAAATCGAGCGAATGATTGAATATTGGGAGCAGTTCGGACATTGTCAAAATGGACGTTATGTGGTAAGTACAATGCATACAGCCTGCAGCCTCATAGAAATAGTCCTCAAAGATGGTAACGAGAGTGGTGATTGCAAGCATTTACCTTATCGGGTAAACCTGCGCAATGCCGATAGATTCAAAATCTTTCACGACCATAAAGGCTATTATGACCAGGGCGATATGCAGAAAGTGCGTTACAACAAAGCGTATTGTATTTTGTTTAAGTATTTGGAGTTTCATATGCATAATTGGTGGGATTAGTTATGATTGAGTGTATTAGATTTCATTCGGTATTATCTTTTGATGGGAATGTTAAAGAAGAGTTTATCTCTACTGAGATTTGGGGAGGGGCTATCGACCGTTGGAGAGGGAATATAACGCCCGATATTAAGGCGAGAATAGAGATGGAAATTGCCACATTCGAGCAAGTAGATGGGTATATGGAGTATCTCTATTTCGTGTGGCGAGTGGTTTATGATAGCGGATACTATATTATGCCTTATCGTACTCTTGCCCACGCATCAGCGGTGTGCTATGCGTTAGGAATTACGGAAGTTGACCCTATTCGTTTGGAACTTGATTTTAACCGCTTTATGCAGACCGACAAGCCCCACTTCGTTGAGATTGGTTTGGCTACCAATGCTACAAAATCGCAGATTCAAACAGAGATTATGAACCTAAAGTTTGATGAGGATAGGGAGCGTTTAGGCGAGCGAGAACTCAATGATGACGCCCCTGCGTTGATAATTTATCCGAGCCAGCGCACTGCACAGTTATTGGGATATTTTAGCGATAAAGTCAATTTTGACTACATACCATTTGATGACCGAGAGACTTTCTACACCTTGTTGCGCTCAAATGACTTAACGGGTGTGTATGGATGTAATGATGGAACGGTTTTGCAGGAATATCTAACGCAAGCCAAACCCCATTTTGAAGATTTAATCCCGCTTTGTACAGCGAGCATTATAGACTATCCGACTAATCACATCTATATATCACGCAAATATGGTGCTGCGTGGGAGCCTCGTTTTACGCCAGGTATTGAGATGATATTGAGTGAAACATGTGGCGATATACTCTACAATGAACAGGTATATGCTATCGCCAAATTGGTTGGTTATACTCCAAGCGAGGCGGAGGCGTTTCGTAAGGTGCTGACTGCTCGCAAAAAGCAGGAATATAATAATCACCGCCGCCGATTCAGTAAGCATAAGGGGTTACTTCGTAAACTTATAAATGAGGGCAGTTGGTCTTTTCCGAAGGCTGTGATGGCAGAGTTTACCCGCTTGGTCTATCTTACCGCCTACCTCAAAACCCACTTTCCCGAGGAGTTCACCCGAGCAGCCCTGCACGTAGTAGCAAGTGAATAGTTACTAACAAGCGATAAGGGGATGATCGCACCTCCTTATCGCTACTATTAATGTTCTAACCCTCTATCAGGCTTCAGTTCTTCGCCTAGGCGATGGCAACATCCGAGCCACTCCAACGCCTTACATGACGACACGTCGAGCGTCGTAAACAGGTTATCGCATACGTTGAGCGAACGCAATGTTGCACAATGTGTTACATCTATCGTCGTCATCTTGACATCGTCGCAATCGAACTCCGCAATGTTACCCTTCACCCTCACCGTCTCGGCCGTAAGTGTGCGTGTCACGATGCTGCTATCATAGCCCGTAAGCTCTCTCGACGAAGTGATCGTGGCACCCTCAATCTCCAGGGACTTGGTATCCTTCTCGCATGCCGACAGCGAGAAGATAAGAGCCACGAGAGATGAGAGTGTAAATAATCACTTCATATAGTGTAGGTTTTAAGTTAGAATCACTGTAAAAAAAAAGGCACCCGCAAATGCAGATGCCTAAAGAAGTATGCTTGATTATTTCGCGGGCTCCCACTTGCAGCGCACGGGCGACACGATGGCGCCCTCATCCTTGAGCTGCTTCATCGCCTTGTCCACCTCCTTGCGGTCGATGCCGCTGAGCTCCGCAATCTTGCCTGCATTCAGGGGCTCACCCGCCTCCTTCATCGTTGCCAATACCTTATCTTTTGTTTCCATAGTCTAAATCGTTTTATAATAACCTTTTATCCTTTACTACTCCTTCTCGAACAACTCCTTGCCTACGCCACATACGGGGCATGTCCAGTCGTCGGGCAACTCCTCAAAGGGTGTGCCGGCGGGAATGCCATTCTCGGGGTCGCCAATTGCGGGATCGTACTCCCAGCCACAAGGTACACATGTATACTTATCCATAATCTTTTAGTTTTTATTAGTTATTATTATTTATTTTTCACACTGCAAAGATAGCAATAATTTTCACACTTACAACAAGATTTCAATCACACTTTCTTATAGCCGCATTGTTAAAACCTATACACGCCAACAATCGTGCCTAAGAGGGGCTACTTCACTGTGACAGATGGGATATCGCTCCAGCGCGTAGTGTAGTGCGGCGATTGGCTTTCGCTGGCACTCTTAATTTTACCGTTCCCCTGCACCGCAAGGCGCACGGCGCCACGGCCATGGGCGCGGTTTACGGCATCGACAACGGCCGAGAGTTTATGTTCGCGCGCAACAGCCTCGCCATCATCGAAGAGCGAGTGCATGACACTATCAGCGGGGAGGATATGTGTAGCGACCACGCCCGCCTTCTTATATCCGAAGCCTCGACGATATAGCTCGCGCAGCGCTGCCACGGCACGTGTGACGATGGTGCGCTGGTCGTTTGTTGCCACCTCGAAGTGAACGAGCTGAGTGCCGAAGGCCTGTGGCGCCGACTCCTTGAAGCGGTTGGTAAAGGCAAAGATATTCATCTCCGCAGTCACGGAGCCCTGCTTGCGCAGTTTCTCGGCGACCGTAGCAGCGAAGTTAGCCACCTGCTCCGACAGTTCTGCAACGTCGTATATCTCCTTAGCGAAACTACGCGAAACGCATATCGACTGCCGCGCCTCGAAGCCATCCTCAAACTCTATGCAAGGTATGCCTTGTAACTCTTTCCAAGTTCTTACGCCCGTTATACCAAACATATTATGCACGACACCCTCTGATAGTCGAGTGAACTCATAAGCCGTATTTATGCCCCTCGTCTTTAGTTTAGGCACGGAGCGACGACCTATGCCCCACACATCCTCTATGGGGAACTTACGCAACACCTTCTCGATATCTTCGGGACGGTGCATATAACAACCGCCTTTTAGCTTCGGGTACTGCTTGCACAGCTTCGAGGCTATCTTTGCGAGTGTCTTTGTGGGTGCTATGCCCACGGACACGGGTATGGATGTCTGCCGCCAGCACTCGTGCGAAATCTCCTTGGCATAGCTGTCGAAGTCGATGCCCTCCATGCCACGCAGGTCGAGGAAGGCCTCGTCAATCGAGTATACCTCGATACTTGGGGCATACCCTTCCAATACCCAGCGTACACGCTGCGACATGTCGCCATAGAGCGCCATATTGCCCGAAAAGACGGCAATGTTGTGTCGCTCAACAATATCTCTAATCTTGAAGTAGGGCGCACCCATCTTGATGCCGAGGGCTTTAGCCTCGTTGCTACGCGCTATGGCGCAGCCGTCGTTACTCGAGAGCACGATGATGGGTCTCCCCTGAAGGTCGGGGCGAAAGACACGCTCACACGAGGCGTAGAAGTTGTTGCAGTCGGCAAGAGCAAACACGTTACATCTTCTTGATAGTGTATGTGACAACGCCCCAGATGATAAAGTTATTTTCTGGTGTAACCTCGATAGGTTTGTAGTTGGTGTTATTCTCGTTGGCAGGCATAAGGCGGATGCCATGCTCCCCTATCTCAACGCGCTTGACGGTATACTCACCATCGATAAAACACACGGCCTTACAGTTGTTATATGGGTCTATGGCTCTATCCACGATGATAATATCGCCCTCGTCCATATTGGCATCGACCATCGACACGCCACTTACGCGGAAGAAGAAGGTCGAGGCCTTATGTCTAACGAGCAACTTAACGAGGTCTAACTTCTCGCGCACATCCTCCGCGGGCGAGGGAAATCCCGCCTTAACGTCGCCAAGCAACGTGCCCTCATACCTCTCCTCCGGGCCTATGCTGTATGGTACAAACTTTTCCATTTCATGAGTCTAAAAAGGCGCATCAGGAACTACCTCACGCGCCAAAGTTATGATTTCGGGATGTCGCTACTCCCTATTCTCTGCCACCCACTGCGTAAGTTCCACAAAGTCGGCAACCGACAACTGCTCGGCACGCATCGTAAAGAAGCGATGCTCCCTGCCGCCGAAGTTACCAAAGGCCGCCTTCAACGAGTTGCGCAACATCTTACGTCGCTGGCCAAACGAGGCCTTCACGACCTTGATAAATAGAGTCTCGTCGCACTCCAACCGCTCGACATTGTTACGCACGAGACGCACAACGGCACTCTTAACCTTTGGTGGCGGGTTAAACACCTTCTCGCCCACCGTAAAGAGGTATTCGATATCGTACCACGCCTGTAGCAGGACACTGAGTATGCCATACTCCTTCGAGCCCGGGGGCTCGGCAAGGCGCACGGCTACCTCACGCTGTATCATGCCCACGCACTCGGGGACTATATCCCTATTTTCGAGCACCTTAAAGAATATCTGCGACGATATGTTATACGGGAAGTTACCGATAATTTTGAGTCTATCGCCATACATGGTGCGTAAGTCCATCTTCAGAAAGTCGCCCTCGGTCAATCGCTCCGCAAATGCGGGATAGTGAGCGTGGAGATATTCCACCGACTCGCCATCAATCTCCGCGCCATAGGCGACAACATCCTCTCTCTGTAGCAGGAACTGCGTGAGCACACCCATGCCACAGCCCACCTCCAACACCTTGTCGGGGGTCTCTGCCGTGCCTCCCGAGAGTGACATGGCAATCTTGCGGGCTATGTTTAGGTCAGTAAGGAAGTGTTGCCCGAGAGCCTTCTTTGCGCGTACCTCTGCCATTAGTTTGCCACCTCCGATATAAACTTAATGCGCACAAGGCGTATCTCCTCCTCGCTATACTCCGAGCCAAGCTCCTCGATGGCATCGTCCAACGAGTCGGTCTCGGCATCCTCCTTGAAGTAGAGGTATATATCCTCGACCTTATCCTCATCCATGAGCGTATTGAGGTAATACTGTATGTCGAGGCGCGTACCCGAGTTGACGATAGCCTCAATCTCCGTGAGGAGCTCGTCCATATCTAAGTTACGCGCACGCGCGATATCCTCGAAGTCCATCTTGCGGTCTATCGACTGTATGATGAATATCTTGTTGTTCGACTTGCTCGCCACACCCTTCACGACGAGATCCTGCGGGCGGATAATCTCCTTCTCCTCGACGTATGCCTTGATGAGCTTGATGAACTCTGCGCCGAACTTCTGCGCCTTGCCGGCACCCACGCCCGAGATTGTCTGCATCTCCTCCATCGTGATGGGGTACTGGATAGACATATCCTCAAGCGAGGGATCCTGGAAGATGACATACGGCGGCAGGTCGTTCTGCTTCGCCACCTTACGACGCAAATCCTTAAGCATCGCAAAGAGTTCCTCGTCGGCTGCGCCACCACCCTTCATCGGGCCTCCCATGGCCATATTCTCCTCCTCCGAGTCGTAGTCGTGGTCGAGGGTTATCGTGACGCTCTTGGGCGACTTGATATACTCTCGGCCCTTGTCGTTTACCGATATGAGGCCATAGTTCTCGATATTCTTATCCACGAGGCCCATGATAAGCGCCTGGCGGATGACGGCATTCCAGAAGCGGGCATCCTTGCTCTCACCCGCACCGAAGAACTCCGACTTATTGTGGTTGTAGCTCTTAACCATAGCCGTAACCTTACCCGTGAGTACGGCTACGAGGTGGTCGATCTTAAACTTGTCGCCAATCTCCAGCAGAGCCTCCAACGCCAACTGCATCTCCTTCTTGGCCTCAATCTTAGGCTTAGGATTGCAGCAGTTATCGCAGCTACCACAGTTTGCCTCCTCGTACGTTTCGCCAAAGTAGTGCAGGAGCGACTTACGACGACACATCGAGCTCTCGGCATACGACACCGTCTCCAAGAGTAGCAGCTTGCCAATCTCCTGCTCCGCAACAGGCTTGCCCTGCATGAACTTCTCGAGCTTCTGAATATCCTTGTAGCTATAGTACGTGAGGCAGTAACCCTCGCCACCATCACGGCCGGCACGGCCGGTCTCCTGATAGTAGCCCTCGAGCGACTTGGGAATGTCGTAGTGTATCACGTAGCGCACATCGGGCTTGTCGATACCCATACCGAAAGCTATGGTGGCTACGATGACATTCACCCTCTCGTGCAGGAAGGCATCCTGATTGTCGGCGCGTGTCTGCGCATCCATGCCCGCATGGTAGGCCAAGGCCTTGATGCCGTTAGCCACGAGCAGCTCGGCCAACTCCTCCACCTTCTTGCGGCTCAGGCAGTAGATGATGCCGCTCTTACCCTCATTCTGCTTGATGAAGCGTATGATGTCGTGGTCTACGTTGTTCTTCGGGCGTAGCTCGTAGTATAGGTTGGGGCGGTTGAACGACGAGCGGAATACCGTAGCATCGGTCATACCGAGGTTCTTCTGTATATCCATCTGCACCTTTGGCGTAGCCGTCGCGGTGAGGGCTATGAGCGGTGCCTGACCTATATCGTTGATGATGGGGCGTATACGGCGATACTCAGGACGGAAGTCGTGACCCCACTCCGAGATACAGTGTGCCTCGTCGATGGCGTAGAACGATACCTTTATCTTGCGCAGGAAGGCGATGTTATCCTCCTTCGTGAGCGACTCGGGTGCAAAGTATAGCAACTTGGTACGACCCTCCATAACATCCTGACGCACCTGCTGTATGGCCGATTTATTTAGCGACGAGTTCAAGAAGTGCGCAATGCCCGACTCGGTAGAGAACGTACGCATGGCATCCACTTGGTTCTTCATCAGTGCAATGAGTGGCGAGATGACTATCGCCACGCCATCCATGATGAGTGCCGGCAACTGGTAGCACAACGACTTTCCGCCACCCGTAGGCATAAGAACGAAGGTATCCTTACCCGCCAACACGTTATTTATGACGGCCTCCTGGTTACCCTTGAACGACGTAAATCCGAAATACTCGCGTAGTTTATCGTGTAGTAATACTCCTTGTTCGGTGTCCATATTTTCTTGTTGTAATGAAAATTTACCCAAATATACTATATTTTTTTGAAAAATAGTGATAACTTTGTGAAAAATTTGTAAAAAAAGTATGCGACTATACACAAGCGAATTAGTAAAATCCTATAAATCACGCACTGTGGTTAACCATGTCACCATCGACGTCAACCAGGGCGAGATTGTCGGTTTGCTGGGCCCCAACGGTGCGGGTAAGACCACAACCTTCTATATGATTGTAGGCCTTATCAAGCCCAACGAGGGGCGCATATTCCTCGAGGACGACAACGGCAAGGTTACCGACATCACCTCACTGCCGGTATACCGTCGTGCGCAGATGGGCGTGGGATACCTCGCACAGGAGGCCTCGGTGTTCCGTCACCTTACTGTCGAGGACAACATACGTGCCGTGCTTGAGATGACGAAGTTCTCGAAGCAGTATCAGAAGGAGCGTATGGAGAGCCTTATCGAGGAGTTTCGCTTGCAGAAGGTGCGCAAGAGCTACGGTAATCAGCTCTCGGGTGGCGAGCGTCGTCGTACCGAGATAGCACGTGCCGTGGCCATCAATCCCTCGTTCATACTCCTCGACGAGCCCTTTGCGGGTGTCGACCCCATTGCAGTGGAGGACATACAGAGTATCGTGGGCACGCTGAAGGACAAGAACATCGGTGTCATCATCACCGACCACAACGTCGACGAGACCCTGGCTATCACCGACCGCACATACCTTCTCTACGAGGGTAAGATACTTAAGACGGGTACGGCCGAGGATCTTGCCAACGACGAGATGGTACGCAAGGTATACCTCGGCAGCAACTTCGAGCTACGCACCTCGCCACAGATGGCACGCGAGCGTAAGGAGCGCGAGGAGCGTGAGCGCCAGGAGGCACTGCGCGCCTTGGGTCATGTACACGAGCCCTCGGAGGACGAGTTAGACGAGGAGTAGCATTGAGAACAACGACACTTATATATGGATGATAGTACTGTTCCCCTCGGGAACCACCTACGTGGAGAGATAACACCTCCATGCTCAAAGAGTTATGCACAGCGCGCCTTAGCCGCGGCACTTCTTGCCTCGGGGCGCACAACACTACGTGGCATAGAGCTTTGTCGCGACACGCGCTCGGCCATAGCCACCATCGAGCGCCTTGGTGCCAAGGTAGAAATCAAGGACAACGACACGCTTATTATCGAAGGCGGACTCAAGCCTCTTGCCGACACACTCAATGTGGGCGAGTCGGGCCTTGCAGCGCGCCTATTCACCCCCATTGCGGCACTCAACACCACGCCCATTACCATCGAGGGTGAGGGCACACTGCGCCACCGCCCCATGTCGATGATGGTCGAGCCGTTGAAGGCCTTAGGCGTTGCGGTGCGCGACGGCGGAGGCCACCTTCCCATAGAGGTATGCGGCCCCATGCGTGGCGGTCGCGTTACGGTGGATGGCAGCATGTCGTCGCAGTTCGTCACAGGACTACTCATAGCCCTCCCCCTTGCCGAGAGCGACACAACCATCGAAGTAGAGGGTGCTGTGTCGACACCCTACATAGACATGACTCTCGAGACCCTTGAGCGCTTCGGTGTGAAGGTCATGTACAACGAGGGCGACTACACACAATTCTACATCGAGGGTGGCCAGGAGTATAAGCCCGTAGACTACACCATCGAGAGCGACTGGAGTGCTGCTGCCATGCTTATGGTTGCTGCTGCCATTGCGGGTGAGGTGACGCTACGTAACCTCTCTACCCTATCGCGCCAAGCCGACACGGCGATTTGTCGCGCCTTGGAGCGCGCAGGTGCCTCGCTCATCATCGAGGAGAATAGAATCACCGTATCGCACCGTGAGATTGAGGCCTTCACCTTCGATGCTACGCACTGCCCCGACCTCTTCCCCGCCCTCGTGGCGCTGGCTGCGGCTGCCGAGGGCGTATCCACCATCCACGGCATCAAGCGCCTACGTAGCAAGGAGAGCGACCGTGGCGAGGTGCTTAAGGAGGAGTACGCAAAAATAGGCATCGAGATAGAACTCGACTACGATGAAGATACGATGCGCATCGTTGGTGGCATGCCCCATGCTGCCGAGGTAGACTCGCACGACGACCACCGCATAGCGATGTCGCTGGCGGTGACAGCACTACGCATCGACGATGAGATAAGCATCCGCAACCGCGAATGTGTAGCCAAGAGCTACCCATCGTTCTTCGACGACATAGAATCATTGAAACAACACGACGGTGAATAACACGTTTGGGAACATACTGCGCCTCACAATCTTTGGCGCCTCGCACGCTCCCGAAGTAGGAGTCATCATGGAGGGCATACCCGCGGGCATACGCCTCACACCCGAGATATTCTCCAAGGACATCGACCGTCGTCGCCCCGCGCTTACGGGCGAGACGACACGCCATGAGGATGATATTCCCACCATCGAGGGTCTTGATGCCGAGGGATTTACAACCAATAACCCCATACGCATATCTTTCCACAACAGCAATACCCGCTCGAAGGATTACAGCCACCTTGTCACCCATCCCCGCCCCTCGCATGCCGACCTTGTGCAACGTCGCAAGTATGGCGCGGATTACGACCTTGCGGGCGGAGGCATCGCCTCGGGGCGTATGACCATAGCCCTTGTGGCTGCGGGCGTTGTGGCAAAGAGGATTATCGACAGCGTATCCTTCGACACACGCCTTGTGGAGGTTGGCGGCTCCGATAATACCGCGGATTTCGAGGCTATCATTGCCGAGGCATCACGTGCGGGTGACTCCGTAGGTGGCGTTGTCGAGTGCCGCGTGTCGGGCATCACCCCACTCCTTGGCGAGCCCTTCTTCGACTCGGTGGAGAGTGTCATCGCCCACCTGCTCTTCGCCATCCCCGCGGTTAAGGGCGTAGAGTTTGGCGACGGCTTCGCGGGGGCACGCAAGCGTGGCTCGGAGCGGAATGACACTATTATCGACAGCGAGGGTCACACCCTTACGAACAACGAGGGAGGCATCAACGGTGGCATCGCTAACGGCAACGATATAATTGTCAGGGTGGCTATCAAGCCTACGCCAAGCATCGCCTCAAGTCAGCGTACATATAACCTTGACAAAGAGAGCATTGAGCCATTAACCATAGGTGGTCGTCACGATGCCTGCATCGCCCGTCGTGCTGCTGTTGTTGTCGAGGCCGCTGTGGCCATAGCCCTTGCCGACCTATACCTTATAGCACTATAGCCATGACCTCGCGCCGCGATATACTTCACCTTTTGGAGCATGCCGCCGGGGAGTGTTACCCCGAGGTGGAGGCACGACAGATTGCCGAGATGATTATCTTGGAGCGTGGCGGCATAACACGCAACGACCTCATCATCGAGCCCAACGCACCGCTCGACATTCCCGACATTGATACTATATGCTCGGAGCTGCGCTCATGGCGACCCGTGCAGTATATCGTGGGCTCGGCCTACTTCGCCGAGATGGAGATTGAGGTGCACGAGGGGGTGCTTATCCCTCGCCCCGAGACCGAGGAACTTGTGGAGTGGATCGCAAAGGATATGCCGCATGCTAAGCGCATCTTGGATGTATGCACGGGCAGCGGATGTATAGCCCTCGCCCTGGCGCGAAGGATTGCGGGGAGCCATGTCTGCGGTATAGACATTTCGCCCGAAGCTCTTGCCATAGCGCAACGTAATGGCGAGCGCCATGCCCCGAGTGTTGAGTTTTTGAGAGCCGATGCCCTTGCGGACTTCTCCGCGGTTGTGGGTCGCGAGTACGATGTCATCGCCTCAAACCCGCCATATATCCCCGAGGCAGATAGGGCAACGATGCGCCCTAACGTAACGCGCTATGAACCCGACATGGCGCTCTTTGTTCCTGACAGCGACCCGCTACTCTTCTACCGCGCCATTGCACGCACGGCACGCGCGATGCTCGCGGAGGGCGGCCGTCTATACTTCGAGATATACGAATCGTTAGCCACAGACATGGTGGCCATGCTACGTGCTGAGGGCTACGATACAATACTACGTGATGACTTTAGAGGGAAACCAAGGATGATATGCGCGACAAGAACGAGATAGATAACAAGCCGCGTGAGCGTCGCACAAAGACGGCAGCCGAGGCGTTGCAGTCGCTTATGAGGCTATGCTCACGTGCCGAGAAGTCGTCGGGCGATGCTCTGCGCCTAATGCGCACATGGGGTGTTCCCGAGGGTGAGCGCCAGGGAGTGCTGGATAGGCTTGTTGCACAACGCTTTATCGACGACCGTCGCTATGCCGAGGCCTACGTGCGCGAGAAGTCGCAACTATCGGGCTGGGGCGCACGTAAGATAGCGATGCAGCTGCGACAAAAGGGAATAAATGGGAGCATCATCAGCGCAGTATTGGCGACGCTCGATGGCGACGATATGCGCCAGCGCCTGAAGATGCGCTTGGAGCGTAAGCTACGCACGGTGAAGGCTACGACGGAGTATGACCTCCGTGGCAAGCTGCTACGCCACGCCCTAAGTGCGGGCTACGACTACGACCTCGCGGTGGAGGTCATCGACGAGGTAGTATCGAGATAGGTCATCAAAGGGGCTGACTAAAAAGTTGCTTAGCCAGCCTTGATACCTAAGAGAGTGAATAAAAAGATGTAGTTTTAGGCCTGCGAAGCCCGAAAAAGCGGAGTTTACTCGAGGTAAATGAGCATTTTGAGGGCGAGTGTAACGACAAAATACACTTTTTATTCACTCTCTTTTTAGATGGGTCGAAGATTACTCTATACCAACACGATCAAATATGAAATCTACATTCTTGAGGTAGTACTCGAGCGTGAAGCAACTATCGAGCTCGTCGCGCGTGAGTACGGCCATAACCTCGGGGCTCTCGGCAAGGAGCTCCTGATAGTCGGCACGCTCGCTCATGGCACGCATAGCGATGGGCTGCACGGTGTCGTAGGCCTGCTCGCGCGAGAAGCCCTTCTCTATGAGGGCATTCATCACGCGCTGCGCGAAGATAACCTTACGTGTGCGGTAGATGTTCTCCATCATGACATCCTTGAACACAACAAGGTTCTCGAGGATGCCACGGAAGCGGTTGAGCATATAGTCAAGAAGCATTGTAGCATCGGGGAGGATGATACGCTCGGTCGACGAGTGCGAGATGTCGCGCTCATGCCAGAGAGCCACATTCTCGTAGAAGGCTGCCATATAGCCACGCATAACGCGGGCACAGCCACACATATTCTCGCTCGAGATAGGATTACGCTTATGAGGCATTGCGCTTGAGCCCTTCTGACCCTTGCCGAAAGACTCCTCCACCTCGTGTACCTCGGTACGCTGGAGGTTACGAATCTCCATGGCCATCTGCTCGATGCTCGAGGCGATGACAGCAAGCGTAGCCATATAGTAGGCGTGGCGGTCGCGCTGGATGACCTGCGTAGAGATATTTGCGCTGTCGATGCCGAGCTTCTCGCATACGTAATCCTGAATGAAGGGGGGTATGTTAGCGAAGTTACCCACAGCACCCGAGATCTTGCCCACCTCGACACCACGGGCAGCAGCCGCAAAGCGTGCAAGGTTACGCTTCATCTCCTCGTACCACAAAGCCCACTTAAGGCCGAAGCATGTGATGTCGGCATGTATGCCGTGAGTACGGCCGATGCAGGGCGTAGCCTTGAACTCGATAGCACGGCGGCGCAGCACCTCGAGCATCTTCTCGATATCCTCCAGGAGTATGGTGTTAGCCTGCTTCAGGAGGTAGCCGTTGGCCGTATCTACAACATCGGTGCTGGTGAGGCCATAGTGCACCCACTTACGCTCCTCGCCGAGGGTCTCGCTCACGGCACGTGTGAAGGCCACGATGTCGTGGCGCGTCTGCTGCTCAATCTCGGTGATGCGGTCGATGTTGAACGAGGCATTCTTCCACAACTTCTCGACATCCTCCTTGGGCACTACGCCAAGCTGGCTCCACGCCTCCGAGGCTAATATCTCTACTCTGAGGTATGCATCGAACTTATTCTGCTCGGTCCACACCCTACGCATAATCTCTCTGCTATATCTCTCAATCATAAGGCAGTAAGGTTAGTTAGTTAGTTTATATCTTATTATTTACTCATTCTATTAACATAGGCCTCCACGGTATTCTCCATAAGACAGGTGATGGTCATGGGGCCGACACCTCCGGGCACGGGGGTGATGGCAGCAGCAATATACTGCGCCTCCTCGAAGTCCACATCGCCACAGAGCTTACCATTGCGCGAGTCGCGGTTTACACCCACGTCGATAACCACAGCACCGGGCTTAATCATATCTGCTGTGATGAAGCGCTCCTTGCCGATGGCAGCAACGAGGATGTCGGCACGGCGTGTGATGGTTGCGAGGTGCTTCGTGCGCGAGTGCGCCACCGTTACCGTAGCATTGGCATCCAACAGCAGCTTCGCCACGGGCTGACCAACGATATTACTGCGACCGACAACCACAGCCTCCTTACCCGCGATGTCGACACCCGCAAAGTGGAGCAACTTGATGATGCCCTTAGGTGTGCAGGGGAGCATGCAGGGCTGCTTGAGCCACAGCTTAGCCACATTCATGGGGTGGAACGCATCTACATCCTTCTCGGGCGAGATGGCTGCGATAACCTTATTCTCGTCGATATGCTTCGGCAGGGGCAACTGTACGAGGATGCCGTCAACATCATCGTCGTTATTTAGGTCGTTGACAATATCGAGGAGGTCGGCCTCCGAGATTGTCGCCTCACGACGTATCGTCGTATTGCGAATACCCACCTGGTCGGCAGCCTTAGCCTTACCCGTAACATACGACACACTACCCGGGTCGTCACCCACGAGGACAACGACGAGGTTGGGCGTGCGACCATACTGCTTGCTGAGCACCTCGACACGCACCTTAAGTGCCTCCTTTATCGACACCGATAAATCTTTACCTTTTATAATCATACTATTCTTACTTTTTAAGTTACTTAAATGCTTTATTGCCGATGTCGGTGCGATGGAATAGGTTGTCGCACTCTATCTTGGCAATATCTTCGCGAGCCTTAGCCTGCGCCTCCTTGAGCGTCGGTGCCGCAGCTACGACAATCATCACACGACCACCTGCCGTCACAAGCTCACCATCCTTAATCGCCGTGCCCATGTGGTATACCTTCGACTCTACGCGCTCCGTGCCCTTGATGGCGTAGCCCTTATCGTAACTACCCGGGTAGCCATTCGATGCCAACACTATGCCGAGCGTAGCGCCCTCCGACCACTCCACCGTGGGCTCCTCGTTGCAAGCAACAGCCATGAAGGCATCCACGGCATCGCTCTTAAGGCGAGGCAACACAACCTCCGTCTCGGGGTCACCAAAGCGGGCGTTGAACTCTATCACCTTAATGCCCGCGGGAGTCTTCATCAGACCACCGTAGAGTATGCCCGTGAAGGGACACCCCTCCTTAACAAGGGCATCGGCCACACGCTGCATGATACGCTCCATGGCGTAGGCGTGATCCTCGGCAGTGACAAACGGCAACTCCGTATATGCGCCCATGCCACCCGTGTTGGGGCCCTCGTCGTTATCGTAGGCACGCTTATGATCCTGCGCTACGGGCAGGGGCACAACCTTTGAGCCCGCGACAAAGCACATCAACGAAAACTCCTCGCCCGTGAGGAACTCCTCGATGACGACCCTACCCTCGCCATACTTCGTGTCGAGGAGCATGTCGCGTAGTGCCGCCTCGGCCTCCTCCATCGTCGTGGCGATAACAACACCCTTGCCTGCGGCTAAGCCGTCGTACTTGAGCACCGTGGGCAACGAACCCCTACGTACATACGCCATGGCCTCGTCGTAGTCAGTAAACGTGGCATAGTCGGCCGTGGGCACATCGTACTTCTTCATCAGTCGCTTAGCAAAATCCTTGCTCGACTCTATCTCCGTTGCCGCCTTCGTGGGGCCAAAAATCTTAAGGCCCTCCTCGCGGAAGCGGTCTACGACACCTATGGCAAGTGCCGCCTCGGGGCCTACGACCGTGAGGTCGATGGCCGCGCGCTTAGCGAAGGCCACAAGAGCCTCCACATCGGTATCCTTGATGGCTACGCACTCGGCAAGCTGTGCTATGCCCGCATTGCCGGGTGCTGCAAATATCTTCTCGGCCTTGGGCGAACGCGAGATAGCCTCCACAATGGCATGCTCACGACCACCCGAGCCAATAACCAGAATCTTCATACCTTTTTTAATTAGTGGTGAGTAATTTTTGATATATCACCTTACTCCCTAATTGCTCTAATCTCCTTAAATTCCCTAAATTATTCCTATACCAATTTATCGTCAGAAAGGGCTGGCTGTGGGACTGGTCGAAATTGACACGGATGGGGACATACCTGGCGTATTTCCCCATTCGGGGCAATGAGCCAGACGACACAGACGGCCATTTATCACGATAAATTAGTGCTTAAAGTGGCGCATACCGGTCACTAACATCGTCATACCAAACTCATCCGCCTTCTTTACCGAGTCCTCATCGCGAACGCTGCCACCAGGCTGAACAAGGGCCGTAACGCCATACTTCTCAGCCAGGGTCACGGTGTCGTCGAAGGGGAAGAAGCCATCCGAAGCGAGGACAAGGCCCTCGGTGAAGCCTGCCGCCTCAGCCTGCTTGAGGGCTATCTCGGCAGAGCCTACGCGGTTCATCTGTCCGGCACCAACGCCTACGGTATGGCCATCCTTAACAACGACGATAGCGTTCGACTTCACGTGCTTAGCGATGCGCCAGCCGAAGTTCATATCCTCGAGTTCTGCGGCCGTGGGCTTACGCTTCGTAACACACATATCGGCAACGACCTCCTTCGTATTCGTGTCGAGTTCCTGCACTAAGAGGCCACCATTCACCGACACATACTGTGTCTGCGGAGCCTCCGAAGCGCTCATGTCGACCTGCAAGAGGCGAAGATTCTTCTTCGTCGACAGCACCTCAAGGGCCTCAGCCGAGAACGAGGGCGCCATGATAATCTCCAAGAATACGGGCTTCATCAACTCTGCAACCTCCTTCGTGAGTTCGCGGTTTACGGCCACGATACCGCCGAAGATGCTCACCTTATCTGCCTCGTATGCCTTCGTCCACGCATCCTTGATGTCGGCACCGATGGCTGCACCACAAGGATTCATGTGCTTCAAGCCCACGCAGAAGGGCTCCGAGAACTCGCGCGCGATACATAGCGCAGCGTTAGCATCCTGAATGTTGTTATACGACATCTCCTTGCCATTAAGCTGCTTAGCCGTAGCCAACGAGTAGGGCACCTCATCAGCCGAGCGGTAGAACTTAGCCGACTGGTGGGGATTCTCGCCATAGCGCAGCGTCTGCACGAGATCGAACGATGCAAAGAGCTTCTCGTTCAACTCCGCCTGCTTACGCATATACGTTGCAATGCACATATCGTACTCCGCAGTGTGCGTATAGGCCTTTGCCGAGAGCTTCAGGCGTGTTGCGGGCTCGGTGTTGCCGTTAGCCTCAATCTCAGCGATAATCTGTGCGTAATCCTCGGGGTCGCACACAACCGTGACATCGCGGTAGTTCTTTGCTGCCGAGCGGAGCATCGAGGGGCCACCTATATCTATATTCTCGATGGCATCCACCTTGCTGACATCGGGCTTAGCGATAGTCTGGCGGAAGGGGTACAAGTTAACACACACCATGTCGATGAACTCTATGGCGTTATCCCGCAACGCCTTGAGGTGGTTCTCGTCATCTCTACGAGCCAGAAGGCCGCCATGCACCTTGGGGTGCAACGTCTTAACGCGACCGTCGCATATCTCGGGGAAGCCCGTGATGTCGCTGATGCCGATGGTCTCGACACCGCTATCCTCCAAAAGCTTCTGCGTGCCTCCCGTGGCGATAATCTCCCAGCCCAAGCGACGGAGGTTTTGGCAAAACTCCACAACACCCCTCTTGTCGCTAACACTTACTAATGCTCTCATATCTTAATAGTTCCTATTTATCAGTTTGTTAATGGTCTTAACATAAAGCTTATGTTCAATCGAGTGTATCAACATCGTTAGCTCCTCGATGTCGCTACCCTCATAGACGATGGCACCCTGGTCGATGATGCGGCCACCATCGAGCGTCTCGTCAACGAAGTGTGTCGTAGCGCCAAATATCTTGACACCATAGTCCACAGCATCCTGGATGGCGTGAGCGCCCTTGAATGATGGTAATAGCGAGGGGTGGATGTTGACGATACGCTGGGCGTAGCGCTCCAGGAGCACCTTACCCACGATGCGCATATATCCGGCCAAGCATACGAACTCTACGCCACGCTCGTCGAGCATATCCGCCAGCACCGTCTCGTATGCCTCACGCGAGGCATAATCCTTAGGGTTGAATGCGAAGCTCTCCGTGCCGTAGCGCTTAGCCCTCTCCAAGACCTTAGCCCCGGGCTTGTCGCACACGAGCAACACTACATCACCCTCGATGCGGCCATCACGGCACGCTTCGACAATAGCCTCATAATTACTGCCACTGCCACTTGCAAATACGGCAATCTTGGCTCTTCTCATAACGCGCGATTAGATTATTGTCACACCCTCACCCTCCGTAACGCGGCCGATAACCGAGGCACGCTCGCCACACTCCTCGAGGATGGCAATAGCACGCTCAGCATCGCTTACAGGGAGAGCGATGACCATGCCGATACCCATGTTGAAGATGTTGAACATCTCGCGGTGGCCCACCTTACCATACTTCTCCAAGAGGCGGAAGACGGGAAGTATCTCCCACGTGCCCTCCTTGACCTCTACGCCCTGACCATCCTTCAAGATGCGGGGGATATTCTCATCGAAGCCACCACCCGTAATGTGGCTGATGCCGTGGACATCGCACTCTGCGATAACCTTCAACACCTGCTTAACATATATGCGTGTGGGCTCCAACAGCGCCTCGCCAAGCGTACGACCCGGAATCTCGGGGTAGCACTCACCGAGCTTAAGGCTGTTATCGCTAACAACCTTACGCACAAGGCTGAAACCATTAGAGTGAACACCGCTTGAGGCGATGCCTACCAACACATCGCCCACCTTCACGCGCTCGCCCGCATCGATAAGCTTCGAGCGCTCGACAACACCCACGGTGAAGCCCGCAATGTCGTACTCGCCATCCTGATACATGCCCGGCATCTCGGCAGTCTCGCCACCCACCAAGGCACAGCCCGCCTGACGGCAACCCTCGGCCACGCCCGCAACGATAGCCTCAACCTTGGCGGGTTCGTTGTGACCAACGGCCACATAGTCGAGGAACACCAGAGGCTCGGCACCCTGTGCCAAGACATCGTTCACGCACATAGCCACAGCATCAATACCGATAGTGTCGTGCTTGTCCATCTCGAACGCCAACTTAAGCTTCGTGCCCACGCCATCGGTGCCACTGACGAGCACCGGCTCCTTGATGTTGAGCTCCGCGAGGTTAAACATACCGCCAAAGGCTCCGATATTACCCATCGAGCCTACGCGCTTGGTCGATGCCACGTGCGACTTGATGCGTCGTACTACTTCGTAGCCGGCCTCAAGATTCACACCGGCAGCTTCATAACTCTTTGCCATAATTATATATAGTTTTTATTTATCATTCAACTTATTCTGATACAACGACGTAGGATAACAGCCATTGAAGCATGCCATGCACAACTCCGAGCGGTTACCCGACTTTAGGAGCGACTCCTCCGAGAGGAACTCCAACGAGTCGGCTTCGATAGCCTTGCACGCCTCCTCCTTCGACATGCGGGCACACAGCAACTCCGCTCGCGTAGACATGTCGATGCCGTAGAAGCATGGATTCGTAATCGCGGGGCTGGCGATGCGCACATGCACCTCCTTGGCTCCCGCCTCCTTCAATAGGCGCACGATACGCAACGACGTGGTACCTCGCACGATGGAGTCGTCGATCAACACCACCGACTTATCCTTAACCAACGAGCGCACGGCCGAGAGCTTCATCCTCACGCCCTTCTCGCGCATCTCCTGCGAGGGCTGGATAAAGGTGCGGGCGATATACTTATTCTTAATAAGGCCCATCTCGTAGGGTATGCCACTTGCCTCCGAATAGCCGATGGCGGCACTGATGCTCGAGTCGGGAACACCGATAACGACATCCGCCTTCGTGGGGCACTGCTCGTACAACAGCCTACCCGAGAGCTTACGGAACGAGTGCACGTTGCAACCCTCAATATCGCTATCGGGGCGTGCGAAGTAGATATACTCCATGGCACACATCAGGTGACGCTGGTACAGCGAGTAGTGGTTCGAGCGTATGCCGTGGTGGTCGATAGTAACAATCTCGCCAGGCTCAATATCGCGGATATACTCCGCGCCGATGATGTCGAAGGCGCAGGTCTCCGAGCTTATGACGTATCCCTCACCAAGCTTACCGATAGACAAGGGTCTAAGGCCATGCTTATCGCGGCAAGCATAGATGCGGTTCTTCGTCATGATGAGGAAGGCGAAGGCTCCCTCCAACATATTCAGCGCCTCGATGATATTGTCGATACGATGTTTCTCGCTCTTCTCCTTCTTGATAAGGTGAGCCAGAAGCTCACTATCCGACGATGAGTGGAACAGCGAGCCACGCACCTCGAGGTAGTGTGCCAACTCCTTCGAGTTTACGAGATTACCGTTATGCGCCAGAGCGAAGTCGCCCGTGTAGTGGTTGAACGAGAAGGGCTGCACGTTATTCGCGCCACCGCCACCTGTCGTCGAGTAGCGCACATGGCCGATAGCGATACGCCCCTTCAGCTTATCGAGCTTCTGCTGATTGAACACCTCTGTAACAAGACCCTCGCCCTTAACCGTATTAAGTTTCTCGCCATCGAAGGCCGAGATGCCGCAGGCCTCCTGACCGCGATGTTGCAAGGCGTGGAGGCCGTAGTAGGCAAGGTTGGGGGCATCGTCAACACCGAAGATACCAAAGACACCACACTCCTCGTGCAGGTCGTCACCATATATATCCAATGAATCCTTAAGCATACCTATTACTTGTTAAGTTGGTTAGCGAGGCGCTGTGCCACCTCCTCATACGTCTCGCGCACACGACCAAGGTCACGACGGAAACGATCCTTATCCATTCTCTCGCCCGTAGCCACATCCCACAGACGGCATGTGTCGGGCGTGAGCTCGTCGGCCAACACTAAAGAGCCATCCGTCGCACGGCCGAACTCAATCTTGAAGTCCACCAACTTAATACCCGCACGCGCGTACAAGTCCGTGAGCAACGCATTAACCTTCGACGACACCGCGTATATATGTTGCAACTCCTCGTACGTAACAAGACCCAACGCCACAGCGTGGTGGTCGTTGATAAGCGGGTCGCCAAGCTCGTTGTCGCGTAGGCATAGGTCGAATATCGTATTCTCGGGGATGATACCATCCTCCATGCCGAGGCGACGGGCCATAGAGCCCGCGATGACATTACGCACGATGACCTCGATGGGTATGTGCTTAACGAGGCGGCAGCACTGCTCCGTATCGCTCGTCTGCGCCACGAAGTGTGTGGTGATGCCGTTATCGTTAAGGTAGCCGAGCACCATAGACGATATGCGGCAGTTCATCGTCGCCTTATTCTCTATCCTCGCGCCCTTGATACCGTAGAAGGCCGAGATGTAGTCCTTGAAACGTATGGTGATAGTGTCACCCTCGCCCTTAAAGACCACCTTGCTACTACCGTTGTATAATACTTCCTGCTCAGCCATATTATCTCTTTGTAAAGTAGTTTACCGCGTTCGAGAAGATGTCCTGCACCTTCTCGCCATAGATATTCTTCATAAGGTCGCGCTCGTAACGCTCCGTATGTCCCATCTTACCGAGAATCTGACCCGAGGGGTCGATGATACCCTCGATGCCGAAGCTCGAGCCATTGGGGTTGTAGGGCGAGTCGGTCGTAGGTCTACCCTCCGTATCGACATACTGGAACGCCACCTGGCCATTGCGGAAGAGCTCCTCGGCAAGCTCGTCGCTAACGACAAACTTACCCTCACCGTGGCTCACAGCGATAGAGTGGATGTCGCCCACCTCGAATGACTGCAACCATGGCGATGCCACCGTGCCCACGCGCGTAGATACCACCTGCGAGATATGGCGGTTGATGTCGTTGCGGAACAACGTGGGCGATGCCTTCGTCACCTTACCCAGGCGACCGTATGGCAACAAGCCCGACTTAACCAACGCCTGGAAGCCGTTACATATACCGAGCATCAAGCCACCACGATCCAGAAGCGCGTGGATAGCATCCGCCACGCTCTTATTGTTGAGAACGTTGGCGATAAACTTACCGCTACCGTCAGGCTCGTCACCTGCCGAGAAGCCTCCGGCAAGAGCCATGATGTGGCAGCGCTCGATGCACTTTGTCATCTCCTCAATAGAGCGAAGCACATCCTCGCCCGTAAGATTCTTAAACACCGCAATCTCAACCTCGGCACCCGCACGCTCAAACGCACGTGCCGTGTCGTAGTCGCAGTTCGTACCGGGGAATACGGGGAT
This sequence comes from Alistipes sp., assembly GCA_017451685.1. Classification (GTDB taxonomy): domain Bacteria; phylum Bacteroidota; class Bacteroidia; order Bacteroidales; family Rikenellaceae; genus Alistipes. The sequence goes on along the minus strand of JAFTNV010000001.1, from coordinate 28,768 downwards.
GAAGACTCTAACCTTATCAACCCTCTCGCCCTGATACTCCTTGGCATGCAGGCGGCCATCGCTCACACGTGTAGGCTCACCAGCCTTACCCTTATCGGCATATACCGCAGTGTACCTCTCCGTGTTTGCCTCCAACAGCTCGTCGATAGGTAGGCGTGTACCATTTACGAAGATAGCCTCCTCCGTCACGGTCTTACCTATAAGCTCTGCCGCGGGGAAGTTAAGCGTGCGGCGCGCCTCAACAACGATAGAGCCATACGACAGGTTGTAGAGCATCTGCTCGTCGCACTCCAACGCAGCACCTACCCTATTACCGAACGACATCTTCGCCACAGCCTCCGCAACGCCACCAAAGCCTACGGCATAGGCTGCGACGATGTCACCCGTCATTATCTTATCCGACACGAACGTAAAGTTACGCTTCAGCTGCTCCGTCGCGGGCATATAGTTAGCCTCGGGCGTGTGACGTATGACGTAGAGCTTATGTCCGCCCTCCTTAAACTCGGGGCTGATGACCGTGCGGGCATCCACCGTGGTGATACCGAAGGCCATGAGCATAGGGGGCACGTTGATATCGCGGAACGTGCCGCTCATAGAGTCCTTACCACCGATTGAGGGAAGGCCCAACTCCACCTGCATCTTCAGCGCACCGAGCAATGCCGCGAGGGGCTTACCCCACGACTTAGTGTCGGTCATGCGCTCGAAGTACTCCTGGTACGAGAAGCGCATATTATCGTAGCGCGCACCCGCAGCCACAACCTTGGCGCAAGCATCCACAACAGCATAGGCAGCACCGTGATAGGGGCTCCACTTAGCAATATAGGGGTTATAGCCGTAGGCCATGATACTTGCCGTGTTGGTATAGCCACCACCCACGGGCAGCTTCTGCACCGACACCTGTGTCTCGGTCGTCTGTGTCTTACCACCGTAGGGCATAAGCACCGTAGAGGCACCGATGGTCGAGTCGAACATCTCGATAAGACCCTTCTGCGACACTACGTTATCATCCGCGAGGTTTGTCTTCATGCGCTTCGTTGTCGTTGCGCCCTCAATCTTACGCTCAAACGGATTCCTATCCTCAACAGCACCGATACGTGCCTTAGTATAGTGCTTAGCACCTGCCGAGTCGATAAAGTCGCGCGAGAGGTCAACAACGACCTTGTCGCCCCAGTACATACGCATGCGGCGCGTATCCGTAACATCAGCGACATACGTAACCTCCACATTCTCCTCATGGCAGAGAGCCATAAATGCCTCCACATCCTTACGCTCGACAACAACCGACATGCGCTCCTGCGACTCCGAGATTGCGAGCTCCGAGAAGTTCAGACCGTCGTACTTCGTAGGCACACGGTCGAGGTATATATCGAGGCCGTCGGTGAGCTCGCCAATAGCCACGCTCACACCTCCGGCACCGAAGTCATTAGACTTCTTAATCAGGCGCGTAACATCACCGCGGCGGAACAGTCGGGCGAGCTTGCGCTCCTCAGGAGCATTACCCTTCTGCACCTCCGAGCTACACTCCTCCAACGAGCTCAACGTATGCTCCTTCGACGAGCCCGTAGCACCACCTACGCCATCGCGGCCCGTGCGGCCACCGAGCAACAACACTACATCACCCGCAGCAGGGCTCTCACGGCGCACGTTGTCCGCCTTCACAGCGCCCACAACAGCACCCACCTCCAGGCGCTTAGCCACATAGTCGGGGTGGTACACCTCGCGCACGTGTGTCGTAGCAAGGCCTATCTGGTTGCCGTAGCTCGAATATCCGGCCGCTGCCTTCGTCGAGATGATGCGCTGCGGGAGCTTACCCTCCATCGTCTGGTCAACAGGCTTATAGATGTCGCCGGCACCCGTAACACGCATAGCCTGGTACACGTAGCTGCGGCCCGACAGCGGGTCACGAATGGCGCCACCAAGACATGTCGAAGCGCCACCAAAGGGCTCAATCTCCGTCGGGTGGTTGTGTGTCTCGTTCTTAAACTGCAAGAGCCAGCGCTCCAACCTACCATCCACATCTACATTCACGAAGATGCTGCAAGCGTTGTTCTCCTCGCTCTGCTCCATATCGTCGAGCTTACCCTGCTTCGTGAGGTAGCGGGCGCCAATCGTTGCCAGCTCCATGAGGCAGAGGCTCTTCTGCTCCCTGCCGAGCTCCTTGCGTATCTTACGCATGAGGGCGATGGACTCCTCCATCTCGGCCTTCATGAACGACTCGTCGAGTGTTATCTCCTCAATCTCGGTAGTAAACGTGGTATGACGGCAGTGGTCGCTCCAATAGGTGTCGAGGATGCGAAGCTCCGTCTCCACGGGGTCGCGGCCCTCCTTCTGGAAGTAGTTAACCACCTCGCGGAGGTCGTCGGCATTCATCGCGAGGCCGTTAGCCTTACAGTAGGGCGCCAAGTCCTCCTCCTTCATCTGGCGGAAGCCCTCCAACACCGCTACAGGCTTAACCTCCGCGCTCTCCATATCGGTGAGGATGTCGAGGTTCTTCTTGCGCGACTCCACGGCATTGATAAGGTACTTCTCGATACGTACCATAGCCTCCATATCGACGCTCTGGTCGAAGACGTACAGGCGTGACGACTTAATCTTAACCTCAGCATTAGGCTCGATGAGGTGTACGCAGTCCACAGCCGAGGCTGCGCGCTGGTCGAACTGACCCGGCAGAAACTCCACAGCCAACGAGGGCATGCCCTTCGTGTCGCACTCGTCCGTAACGAGGTCGGTGACAACCTCGCCAAAGACACTATAACGGCTCTTCTCGAGCAACTCGTCCGTGAAGCCGAAGAGGTCATAGACATTGAGGTAGCGCAACGACTCGATGTTAAGTCCCAAGTTCGTATTTAGCTCCTTGCGCAGTGTCTCAGCCTCGACGTCGAAACGTGAATATTTCTCAACAAATATACGGCGATTCTTCATAATCAATAGTTGGTCGTTAGGGGTTATGGTTTACAACTCGGCAGCGAGAACCTTATCGGTCTGTGCCTTACGGAAGGCCACGAGGCGCTCCTCAAGAGCCTTGTCCGTGAGTGCGAAGATTGAGGCAGCGATAAGTGCAGCATTCTTCGCTCCGTTGATTGCCGTCGTCGACACGGGGATACCACCGGGCATCTGCACGATAGAGAGCAACGAGTCCATGCCGCCGAGTGCCGAGGTCTTGATAGGCACACCGATGACGGGTACCGTGGTGAGCGCTGCCGTAACACCGGCAACATGCGCAGCACCTCCCGCGCCCGCGATGATAGCGCCAATGCCACGCTCGCGTGCCGTCGTGGCGTACTCAAACATGAGGTGGGGTGTGCGGTGCGCACTGATGACGCGCTTCTCGTACTCGATACCCAACTCTTCCAATGTCTCAACTGCGGCCTTCATAACATCCCAGTCGCTCGTCGAACCCATAATAACTGCTACTTTCATAATCTCGATAATTTATTATAATTTACATTTACTCTCAAAAACAAAGACCGCCAACACATTATGTATCAGCGGTCTACAGTCTAATATCTACTTCCCTTACGCATCTGAACAGCCACAATATATGCGCCCGAAAGGTCACACGCCTGCATCAAACAAGTTGTCGTCATCATGCCCTGCATGGCGAGCTCATGAGCCATCAACTCGCACACATTTCGAGATGCCGTCTGTCGGGGATGTTCACTATAATAATTCATAGTGACAAAGGTAGCATTTATTTCGCAGTAAAAAAAGTGCCCGACACACTTTTTTCAACTTTTTTTTAACAATCTACGCTCTCAGCTCGCCACTTCGCCTCGGCATACGCGCAACCAGCGCACGTAGCCCACCACGGCAAGCACACAGTAGATGGCATACAAGCCTGCCGTGGGGGGTATCCCCTTATAGAGGTACAACCCCACGCTTATCATATCCACAACAAGCCATACAAGCCACTGTTCCACCAACTTACGCGAGAGCATCCACATCGCCACGATGCTCAAGGCCGTGGACATAGCGTCGAAGAAGGGCACGCGGCTGTCGGTAAACTCCGTGAGCATGAAGTATATCGCCACGTGGAGCAGGGCGTACGTAGCAACAAGGGGCACAATCCACCTTAGCGGTGTATGCTTTATGCGCCCCGACGCGCTCTCCTTGGGGTGGCGCTTCCACACCACAAGGCCGTAGATGCCCGCAGCGACATAGTATAGCTGCATGGCGGCATCGGCATATATTCCCGAGGTGAGGTACAACATGCCGTGAACCATAGGCATGATGGCACCGATGACCCACACCCATATATTCGCCTTATACTCCAACCATAGGTAGAAAAGGCCGAGCGTGGTGCCCACAATCTGCAATATCCAAGACCAATCCATCGTTTAGAAATTAATTGTCACGTTAGCCAAAAAGTTGATGGGCGCCTGCGGGAAGTAGAAGGCCTCGTCGTAGCGCTCGCCATCCCACATATACGAGTAGCCATAACCATTTGACTCATAGAGCGTAGAGAACAAATTCTCGATACGCAGACCAAAGCGCACGGAGCCTACCGAGCGCGTCTTAAGCGTATAACCCAAGTCGACATTCGTCACGCAGTAGGCATCCAACGACAGAGCCTCAATCTCGTTGTTTGTAAAATACTGTTTACCAACATACTGTGTGCGCCATACGGCATCGAAGCCCTTGACGTGGAAGTCGGCCGACACTGCGCCCATAACCGACGGAGAGTAGGATATGGTCATCGTGCCGAGATTTTGACCAAAGGTTGGGCTATCCTTCAACTGGTCTACATAGTCCAGAATCTTGTTTTGCGAGAGCGTAGCATTTGCCGAGAGCGTGAGCCACTTTGTTGTCTTCCACGAGGCCATAATCTCCACGCCACGACGGAAGCTCCTATCGACATTCGTATTCAGTGCATCGTCGCCATCGTTGACCATACCCGTAGCCACCAACTGATTGTGATACAACATATAATAAAGGTTTACTCCAACCGTTAGTCGATGTGCCGAGTAGGTATATCCCACCTCCATATCTATGAGGCGCTCGGGCTTAGGATAACTATCGTCGGCCGAGAACATGTGGCGGTCGGTGAAGTCCGAGCGCGTAGGCTCGCGGTGCGCCATGGCAGCCGAGGCGAAGAGGTTATGGCGACCATGCGTATAACTCAAGCCTATGCGTGGGTTAAGAAAGTTGTACCTCTCGTTGACATCTATCGGCTGCATCGTGACGCCCTCATCGCCCCAGATGGCGTTATCGTTCGTACCCCACGCCTTATAATGCACGTAGCGGTACTGCACATCGCCAAAGAGGTGCAACGCATCGCTAACACCGCGGTATACCTCCCAGTCGGCACGCACGAAGATGTTAGCATCCTGCTTTGCGACATCGTTATCGTACCAGCACCCCATGACGGCGCCACTATCGAGGCCATCGACCCACGACAGCGTACCCCAATGCGGGCAGCGGTAGTAGCTCCACGACCCTCCAAACGTAAGGTCGAGCGACGAGGTGTTATACGTGGCTGCTACATTCGCACCACCAAGGTGGTTACGCATCTTCTTACTACGTATCAGGTCGGCCTGCTCGATGGTGGTGCTGAGGTTGGTATACCCCGCAAGCCACGCATCGTCCTTATACTGATTATAGTAGCCGTAGCCGTAGGTATAGAAGAGCGTAGCGTTGAGCCGCCATGCGCGGTTGAAGCGGTGGTTCAGGACGAGTTGGTTGTTTATCTGCGCGTAGTTATCCGTCTCGTCGTCGTAGTAGTCCACATGCGTGCCGTCGGCCAAGACATAGGGGCCATCCGACGTGACATACTGTCCCGAGGTGTGATACCTACGGCCGTAGAGCTTCATATCCTCGCGCGACACGCCATTATACGTTAGGTATGTCTTGGCGAGGCCACCAAACGACAGCAACTTAACCTTCGTATTCGCGGCGTAGTAGCCCGCTTGCAGCATGTAACTCTTAAGGTCTGTGGCACCACGGTCGATATATCCGTCGGAGCCGATATGCGTGAGGCGGGCATCGACAACCCAATGGTCGCGCATGAGTCCCGAGGATATGTGCAGCGCCTGTTTGTTGGTGTTGTAGGAGCCGTAGGATAGCGATGCCGAGCCTCCGAAGTCGGTGGTGAGGGCATCCGTAGTCATCGACACCGAGCCGCCAAAGGCTCCCGTGCCATTTGTCGACACTCCCGCGCCACGCTGCACCTGCACGCTACCAACCGACGATATAAGGTCGGGCGTATCGTACCAATAGACCGAGTGCGAGTCGGGGTTGTTCATCGCCACGCCATTGATGGTCACGTTTATGCGCGTAGCGTCCGTACCACGCAGGCGTATGGATGTGGCACCTATGCCTATGCCAGTTTCGTTTGTCGCTATCATCGAGGGCGTTAGGGCGAGTGCCGTGGGGAGGTCGGTGCCGTAGCTGCTGCGCACGATAGCCTCCTTGGTGAGGTCGTCGTACGCCACAGGCGTGGTACTCTTAGCCCCGGTGGTCGTAATCTCCACGAGCTCCACCTCATAGATCTTGGTTGTGTCAAGGCGCTCACCGATAATCTGAGCGCACGCGGCCGCATGAAAAACGAACATGGCGGCAAGAAATAAAAAAATCCTTTTCATACTTTAATTTAATTAAGTTGAAAAGGGGCTCAAGATTGCCTTTCCCGGTCTCAGCATTACCCGTATCCGGTACGATGGGTTTAATCTCAGCCACTTATGCTTCACTACGTTCGCAAAGTGGCCGAAATAGCATTTACAATCCCTCTAAATCTCCCTTTGGAGGGAGACTTGGGCGTTGCTTATTCAGTCACTCTGCCAATCAATCTGTCCGCGGTTACAGACCGTCGAGCATGAGTAGCACCCCTTATGTGAGGGCAAAGATACTAAAAATTTCAATTAGTGATGAGTAATTGGTAAAATTTTAATTAGTAATGATTATTTTTCGTATCTTTGCAGAAATATATAAATAAAGCCTAAAACAACCTAAATGCTATGAGACGAATTATTGCTCCGTCGGTGCTCTCGGCCGACTTCGGAAACCTCAACCACGACATGGAGATGCTCGACCGCTCACGTGCCGAGTGGGTACACGTGGATGTTATGGATGGTGTCTTTGTGCCCAACATATCGTTTGGCTTCCCGCTGATGAAGCCACTACGCAAGGGTACCGAGAAGGTGCTCGACGTGCACCTCATGATTACAGCACCCAAGAAGTACGTGGAGCGCTTCGTGGAGGCGGGTGCCGACTATGTCACGTTCCACTACGAGGCGACGGAGAACATCCAGGAGTGCATAGACCTCATCCGCAAGGCGGGAGCGAAGGTGGGCATATCGATAAAGCCGGGCACGGAGCCCGATGTCCTCGACAGGTGGCTCACGCAGCTCGACCTCATCCTCGTGATGAGCGTAGAGCCGGGCTTCGGAGGTCAGAAGTTCATGCCCTCGTCTATTGCCAAGTGCGAGTACCTCGACAAAAAGAAGAAGGAGCTTGGCCTCAGCGACCTCATCATCGAGGTTGATGGCGGCATCTCGGCAGCTAACTCGCGCCTACTCTTCGATGCGGGTGCCGAGGCTCTTGTTGCCGGCAGCTCGGTATTTGGTGCCGCAGACCCCGAGCAGGCTATTATCGACATGCTTAACTCATAACAACGGATGATATCACTCGACAACCTAAGCATAAGCTACGGAGGGTGGACACTCTTCGACGGCATATCGTTCATGATAAACCCCAAGGATCGCATAGGCCTCGTGGGTAAGAATGGTGCCGGTAAGACCACCCTGCTACGTGTCATCACGGGTGAGCAGCAGCCCACCGAGGGTGCTGTGACCATAAACGGTGAGTGCACCATAGGCTACCTCCCGCAGCAGATGCGTGTGGCGGACACCACGACGCTTGTGGCGGAGACGGCCAAGGCCTTCGACGAGGTGCTGAGGATTGAGGCCGACATTGAGCGCCTCACCGCCGAGATAGCCTCGCGCACGGACTACGAGAGCGACGGGTATGCCGAGTTGATACATAGGCTCAACGACGCCAACGACCGCTACCACATTCTCGGTGGCGACACACGCGAGGCTGACATCGAGCGCACGCTCCTCGGCCTCGGCTTCAAGCGCACGGACTTCGAGCGCCCCACGCGCGAGTTCTCGGGAGGCTGGCGTATGCGTATCGAGCTAGCTAAGTTGCTCCTACGACGACCATCCATCTTCCTCCTCGACGAGCCCACAAACCACCTCGACATCGAGAGTATACAGTGGCTCGAGGAGTATCTCAAGAACTACAATGGCGCTGTGCTCCTCATATCGCACGACAGGGCCTTCCTCGATAACGTAACAACGCGCACCGTGGAGCTATCGTTAGGTAAGATTTACGACTACAAGGTTCCCTACTCGAAGTATGTCGTGCTACGTGCCGAGCGCAGGGAGCAGCAGATGGCGGCATACGAGAACCAGCAGCGCATGATCGAAAAGACCGAGGAGTTTATCGAGAAGTTTCGCTACAAGCCCACGAAGAGCAATCAGGTGCAGTCGCGCATCAAGCAGCTCGAGAAGATTGACCGCATAGAGGTTGACGAGGAGGATTTGTCGCGCCTAAACATCAAGTTCCCGCCGGCGCCACGCTCAGGGCAGATTGTTGCCGACATCAAGGGCGTGGGCAAGGCCTTCGACACAAAGCGCGTATTCAGCGGTGCGGAGTTTACCATCGAGCGCGGGCAGAAGATAGCCCTCGTGGGGCGCAATGGCGAGGGTAAGACCACGCTTGCCCGCATGCTCATAGGCGAGCTTGAGCCTACGGAGGGCGAGATAAAGATTGGCGCCAACGTAAACATAGGCTACTATGCGCAGAATCAGGACGACCTTATGGATGGTGAGTTCACCGTATTCGACACCCTCGACAGGGTTGCTGTGGGCGACATACGCACACGTCTGAGGGACATCCTCGGGGCGTTCCTCTTCCGTGGCGAGGATATAGATAAGAAGGTCAAGGTGCTCTCTGGTGGTGAGCGCTCACGCTTAGCCATGGCGCGCCTGATGCTCGAGCCCTACAACCTCCTTGTCCTCGACGAGCCCACGAACCACATGGACATGCGTTCGAAGGACATCCTCAAAAATGCGTTGCAGAAGTATGACGGCACGGTTGTCGTCGTATCGCACGACAGAGAGTTTCTCGACGGCCTCGTGGAGCGCATATACGAGTTTCGCGATGGTGGCGTGAGGGAGTATCTCGGTGATATATGGTACTTCTTAGAGAAGCGCAAGGTGGAGTCGCTGCAAGATATTGAGCGCCACGATAAGCCCGCCATGAAGGCCGAGGAGGGCGCCACGAACGTAGGTAAGCAGAGCTACGAGCAGAAGAAGGAGCAGGAGAAGCTGCTACGCAAGTTGCGCAAGGCTGTGGAGATGATAGAGGCAGAACTCGAGAGCGTAGAGCGAGAGATTGCCGCCTACGATGCACGCTTTGCTGCGGCCACGGAGTACAATGCCGACGACTACGCCAAGTACGATGCGCTGAAGGGTCGCTACGACCACCTCATGCACGAGTGGGAGAAAGCCTCGTATGAGTTAGAGATAAGTAACGAGTAATTAGCAAATAGGAATATATGGAGAACATAATCTTCGGAATTAGACCCGTGGCAGAGGCCATCGAGGCACGCAAGCAGATAGAGCGCATATATATAAAGAAGGGGGCCGACGGTCAGCTTATGAACGACCTCAAGGATCTCATGGTGCGCCACCGCCTACGCTGGCAGGAGGTGCCCATCGAGAAGCTCAACCGCCTAACACGTGGCAACCATCAGGGTGTCGTGGCGCAGATTGCCGCCATCGAGTATGTGGAGCTCACGGACATCCTCGAGCGTGTTCCCGAGGACGAGACGCCGCTTGTTGTCATCTTCGACGGTGTCACCGATGTGCGTAACTTCGGAGGTATAGCCCGCTCGGCAGAGTGTGCCGGTGCTCACGGCCTTATCACGCCTCTGAAAAACTCAGCACCCGTAAATGCCGATGCCATACGCTCGTCAGCAGGTGCGCTGAACAACATCCCCGCATGTCGTGTGGGGTCGATACGCAACACCATCAAGACGTTGCAGACCGAGGGCTTCCAGATTGTTGCCGCCACGGAGAAGAGCAACCGTCTACTCTACGATGCCGACTTCACGAAGCCTACGGCCATCGTCATGGGTGCCGAGGATAAGGGCATATCGAAGGAGGTGATGAAGCTCTGCGACGAGCAGCTTGCCATACCTCTTATCGGTCGCACCGAGTCGTTGAACGTATCGGCAGCTGCGGCCATCATGCTCTTCGAGGTTGTACGCCAGCGCATAGGCGACTAACGGCATGAGCATCGTTCATCACCCGCGGTTAGGAGATATAGAGTGTGTACGCTCACTGCGCACACGCTCTATTCGTCTTGTGGTGAAGCGTGATGGCACTCTACGTCTGACAATTCCACTATTTGCGACAGAGAGCCAAGCTATAGCCTTTGCCGAGAGCAAGGCAGCATGGATAGAGAGAACTCGCTCACGCATAGCCAAGGCCGTCGAAGAGTATCCCACGATAACACGTATTGAGCGTGAACGACTACGTCGTGAGGCTCATAAGGTCATACCTGCAATGGTCGAGCGCATAGCCTCGCGCTTCGGGTTCACGTACAACGCGCTACGCATCTCCTCAGCCCGCACACGCTGGGGGTCATGCAGCAGCAATAACGACATAAGCATATCGCTCTTCGTCATGCTTCTCCCCGAGCATCTGCGCGAGTTTATCATCCTTCATGAGCTCTGCCACACCAAGCATCACAACCACTCGGCAGACTTCCACAATACCCTAAGAATACTATCCGAGGGTCGCGAGGCGCAGTACAACGCCGAGCTTAAGCGCTATCGTATCCCCAAGGTCGAGGAGTAGCTACAACTGCTCCATGTGCATAAAATATGGTGTTTCGATATCTGGTTGCTCTGCGAAGATGCCAAACACGGCAGAGCCTGAGCCCGACATCGAGGCGTAGAGAGCGCCCTCGTCTAAGAGCATCTGCTTAATATCCTTAATACGCGGGTGGGCAGCAAAGATATGTGGCTCAAAATCATTCACCACACTCCCCTGCCACTCCTCCGCGGGTCGTGCCACAAGCTCCGCGAGCGCCACCTCGGGCATCCGCGGTTTCACACCACGATATGCCTCGGCAGTAGATACACCCTCGTCGGGTTTAACAACGACGAGCCACCTACTCCCAAGGTTGACATCTATCGGCGACATAATCTCTCCGCGACCCGTGCATAACTGTGGCGTATTATATACAAAGAAGGGGGTGTCGCTGCCAAGTTCCGCAGCGAGCGATGCCAGCGTAGGCTTATCCAAGCCGAGGGCAAAGAGTTCATTTATAGCCATAATCACAGCTGTGGCATCCGACGAGCCACCACCAAGACCCGCACCAAAGGGCACACGTTTATCCAGATGCACACGTACGCCACCCACAGCGTAGCGCTCCTGCATAAGGCGCGCGGCACGGACACATAGGTTATCCTTATCGGCACAGTCGACCATAATACCCGCACCCGCGAAGGCAACGCCCTCGTCATCCATAGCCTCCACCGTGACAATATCATACAGCTCGCGCACGGGAAGCATCACGGTCTCCAACTCGTGATAGCCATCCTCGCGCTTGCGCGTAACCCTCAGTCCGAGGTTTATCTTACAATTGGCTCGTAGCTCCATAACGAAATATTTTCACAAAGATACGGAAATATCGGTATAGTTGTTGGGATATGAAGCATACAAACCAAAAAAAATTAGAGTATGAAAAGGCTATTTACATCTATCATCCTGCTCGTAGCGCTACCTTACATCTGTGTAGCGCAGCAGGGCAAGCGCCACCTTATGTCCGAGTGGCGCGATGGCGACTACATCGTGCGCCGCTATATCATCGAGGACGACACGCTGCATAAGGCGAACTATGAGCTTCACTATGCCATAAACTCAGCAACGACAGCACCCGAGTATGAGCATAACGACATCGAGCTCGAGCGTCTCGACCGCTTCTTCGCCGAACTTCAGAGCGACACCCTGCGCCATGTGTCTTCGATAACGATTGCGGGCTACGCCTCGCCCGATGGCACCACGCCATTCAACGCGGAGTTGGCGCGCGAGCGTGCCGAGAAGCTGAGCGCCATGCTTAGCGAGCGCTACGGCCTTACGGGCTACAACGTGACGGTCACCTCGCATGTCGAGCCGTGGAGTGCAACGACAAAGCCTATCGAGGAGTCGAAGCTAAAGAACCGCAGCGACATCGTCAACATCGTGAATGCCAACGAGGCGCCTATGACCGTCGACCGACGACTAAAGCGCGAGGGCGATGCGTGGCAATACCTCAAAACGGATGTCCTCCCGGAGATGCGCCGCGCTGTGGTGACGATAGCCTACAGCACGGATCACGAGGTATACAGCCGTGAGTATAGCCCCGAACCCCGCGAGGTAATCATCGTGGAGGAGGTCGTAGAGGATGACAAGCACAGCAAACATCATAAACACCACAAGCACGGCAAGCACCATAAACGCCACAAGATGGTCGAGGAGTGGGATGGCATAATCATCGACTTTGCGGAGTGACATTCAAAGAATAAACGACCAAAAATTTGCATAAAAGAATTGGATTTTGTACCTTTGTCATCGTCGTAGTTTCACCACGGCACAGATAACAGAGAGATAACAACTAAAAACCAATTATAACTATGGCAAATTTAAGAGTACTTAAGAAGGAGATTGACTACCGCTTGGAGGAGTTTGTCTTTGATTGCGAGATGGCTGCATTCGTACAGCCCAACAAGGAGGAGAAGATTGTCGACCTCATGCAGAAGAGCGTAGAGTTGCGTAACGCCCTCTACTGCAAGGCTAACAACCCCGCAGAGCCCAAGAACCGTTCACTCGTGAAGAAGCACTACGCAGCTTTGCGTCGCGACATGGTTGAGAGCTTCGCAGGCCTTTTTGCTGACCTTAGCGCTGTGTGCGAGTAAGGCTCCGCAGGTAGAGATACGAGATTGCATCTCAAACAAATAACCCTCGCCATTGGCGAGGGTTATCTCGTATATAGGAAGCGTGTTACTTCTGCTCGGGCTGTGCCGGCTTCGAGGGCATAATAACAGGCTTCTTGCCTATGGGCTTCTTAAAATCCACGGGGCGCGAGGTGGGGATAACCTTCACCTTCGACTCGCCGGCCTTGAGAGCCTCTTCCGCCTCGGCAACAGCCTCGGGGTCTACCGTCGTAACGCTATTAAGCTTCACCGACATGACAATACCATCGTTGGGGCCCACCTCACGATTACCGCGCTCGCCATAGGCCAACGCTGCTGGCATCCAGAAGGTAATCTCTCCACCCTCGCTGACATGCTTCATGGCGTACTGTGCACCCTTAATCATCGAGTTGCTCAACGGTATGCGGAGGTTCTTGACATTCTCAATCTGCTCCTCAATCTGCTTAATCTGCATAGCACGCTGCATAGAGTCGGCAAAGAGCATCTTGGTACGTGTCATCTCAAGGTGGTCATTCAGGCTCTCGAGGCGCTTCGCGGTAGACTCCACAGGGCGACCTGCGCGCGTGTACACCTCGTAGCTGAAAGATACCGTATCGAGGATATTCTGGGGGCGAGTACCATGGCCCGCAACATCTACACGATAGTAGAGCGTATCATCCTCAACAACCATCATGTGAACATCCTCCTTCGCAGCAATATCCTTGAGCCATGCAGCCGTACGCTCACGGTTGTATACTGCCCACTGCTCCTTGGCATACTTCGACATGACATTACGTACGTCGTTACCCTTAAGAGGCATCTTCGCATCTATCTCCTCGACATTCTCGATAGCATCCGACTCCTCGATGGCCTTATACACCCAGTACGTATTTACGGGGAGGGCCAGGCGCATGATGTAGCTTGCAATATCGCGGCCATACATCTCGGTGACCTTCTCGCGCGTAAACTCCTCGTTATACACCGCAGGGAGTGTCATCGTATCGGGCTTATCGGTCTTAGCGAAGGCCTGCATACGCTTAGCCATCATGTAGGGGCGCGACAGCTCCTGGGCATAGCGCTTCATGAGCTTGCCATTCTCGGTGATGATGTCGTAGTCCGCAGTCGGCTGGCTGAGCACAGCATCAATCGAGGCGATGATAGCCTCGGGCTGTAGCTCGAGGTAGGCATTCTGGAGCGAGAGGCCGAGGCCCACGTTCATACCCACAGCATACGACAGAGTGTCAAACTCGGCAGTAGCATCGTTGTAGACTCTCGACAGGTCGTTGTCGAAGTACATCTGCTTCTCGCCACCGCCACACGATACAAGGGTGACGAGCGACAAGGCAGCAATAAGGATTTTCTTCATAATAATACGTTATTGTTAATGATTATCTCTTCTCAATATCAATGAGCCACAGCTCGTAGTACAACATGGTGTTGGGTGCCACGTTCAGCGAGTCGCAGCCTGCCGAGCCATAGGCCAGCGACGAGGGCAACCACGCCTCCATGTGTCCGCCACGGCCGATGAGCTTCGCTGCCTCGATGACACCACGAGGCAAGCTACCCACAGCCAAACGCAACGTATCGCCACGATAGTATGTCGTGTCGACGACATTTCCCGCCTGGTCGAGAGCACGATAGCGCAAGCGTATGGTGTCACGGTTATTGCGGATAACGCTCTTCATGTCGCCAATCTCGGCAATCTTATACGTCAGGCCCGAGTACGTAGCCACAAACCTACGATCCTGGCGGCGCAAGTCCTCCAAAAACTGCTTCTCGAACTGCTTGGCACGCTCGTATACATCGTAGTTCATATACTTAAGGTAAGCAGCACGTGCTACCTCGTCGTTGAACTTAGGCTCGCCATTGTAGGCATCGCGCAAGCCCTCGCACACCATGTCGATGTTAAGCAACGAGTCGATACCCGCGAGGTTACGCCCGAGGTTAAGACCCATGACATACGACATAGAGTCGGTGCTGGTCTGCATCGCGGGCTTCACGGTCGTCGCCCTTCCGCCACACGACACGAGCACCAGGAGTATAAGGATTGTTGTTAGCGACTTTTTCATACTATTAGAATGGTAGGAATATCAGCTGAACGATAACATATACCGGTAGGAGTATCACCAACGAGAACTTCACCATATATCCGAAGAACGACGGCATCTTAACGCCTGCCTCCTCGGCGATAGCCTTAACCATAAAGTTGGGGCCGTTGCCGATGTAAGTCATGGCGCCAAAGAATACGGCACCGAGCGATATTGCTGTGAGCAGTATCTCGGGAACACCCGCAACATACTCCACGCCCGTAACCTCCGGAAGGCCCGCAGCAACAGTATGGAACGCCACGGCCGTAGGTGCATTATCCAAGAACGACGACAGCGCACCCGTAGAGTAATAGAACTGCCACGGCTCGGTGAGGCCAAGATCCATGGCGTGCTGGTTGAGGTACATCATCGCAGGAGTCATCGTCACGAAGATGCCGACAAAGAGGATGGCGACCTCCAAGATGGGTGCCCACGAGAAGTTGTTAGCCTTGCGCACCTCCTTGCGCGTTGTCACCAACGACAGGATGATGATAACGCCAAGCACGATGTCGCGCAGGAAGGCGATATAGAACGGTGCTCCCTCAGCACGCATAGCGGGGATGTAGCTACGGTTAAGGAAGAGCACAGCTGCGATAACCATACCTAAGTATATAAAGTTACGCGCGCCCGAGATACGTATAGGCTCCTGCTCGGTGCGGTCGCGAAGGATATTCTCGGCGGGCTCCTTAGCATAGTAGTGGCGGTCGAGAACGAAGTATATGCTCATCAGCAGCAAGCCCGCAACCAACCACTCGGGGAACAACGACGAGAACCACTGGAACTCGGCACCGCGGAGGTACAACAAAAACAATGGAGGATCACCCAGCGGTGTGAGGAGACCACCACAGTTAGCCACGAGAGCGATGAAGAAGAGCACGGTGTGCACCCTATACTTACGCTGCTTGTTTATCTGCAACAAGGGGCGGATAAGTAGCATCGCAGCACCCGTAGTACCCATAAACGAGGCGAGCACGAAGCCCATGCCGAGGATAGAGGTGTTGATAAAGGGTGTTGCGGCAATATCGCCACGTATGTGTATGCCTCCCGTGACGACAAAGAGCGCCAACAGAAGCATAATGAAGGGGATATAGTCGTAGAGTAGGTTGTGTACGACACTATGTCCCATTCCATAAAACGACAACAGCGCAATCGTCCCCACGGAGATTGCCAACGTAAAGATGAATTTATTGCGATTACTCTCCCACAGATGCTCCGCAGCCAGGGGCGCGATAGCGATGGTTAGTAGCATAATCACAAAAGGAATCACCATCCATAGTTCTACCTGATGCATAATACTAATTTTTAGGGGTTATCTGAGTGCCGCAAATGTAGTAATTATTTCGTCAAAACGTAGAGCCCGCTTTCTACTCTAAAACTCCACAAAACTGCTCTAAAAATCGACAAAAGTCACTACATTTCTCCTATAACCACTGTTAACAACATTATATTGCTGTTCCTGTTTTCACACTTTTATAGTCAAACGCTCGCCCTACAACACATCGGGTGCAGGGTGATTCTTCAACGCCATGCAACACACGTTATAAAGCATACGTGCTGCAATCATGGCATCGGTCTTATCCTCCATATCGGGCACCACCTCCGTGAGGTCGAAGCCCACAATCCTACGCCCCGAGTCGACAATTCTCCCCATGAGGTATACCACCTCCGGCAGACGCAGACCACCGGCAACGAGCGAGCCCGTGCGTGGCGAGCATTCCATCGTGAGACCATCAACATCCAGCGACACATACACGCACTCGGGCAACTCGGCCAGAATCTCATCTACGATAGTCGCCCAATTAACACCCTCGAAGTGGCGCGACCATATCGACTGTCCGGTGAAGAGCTTCACACGGCTATCGCGCTCAGCCCTCTCCCACTCCTCGGGACTAAAGGCACGAACACCGACGGCAACAAGGCTCGCAACACCCTCTACATCGCGTAACACGTTATACATGACCGAGGCGTGCGAGTGCTCGAAGCCCTGATGTGCAGCACGGAGGTCGCACTTCGAGTCGATATGCAGCACGCCTATCTTGCCATGGCTCTCCGCCACAGCACGTATATGACCGTAGGCTACCGACTGGTCACCACCGACAAGGCCTACAATCTTACCCTTTGCGAGCCACTCCTTCGACTGCTTGTACACGTTATCGTTGACCATCACCGAGGCCTCATTCACACGGCGCAGGCTGCGCTCATAGACGAGGTGGTCGAAGGGCGACGAGCCGAGGTCGTCGTGCACCTTGACGACGCGCGCAGCATCGGCACGCAGGCGGTGCGACATATCCTGCATCGAGTAGTCAATAGGCGCGGTGGCGATACCCTTACGCCAGCTATAGGGAGCCATGGGCTCGAAGAAATCCACACGACGCGATGCCTCAATGATAGCATCGGGAGCGTACGAGCTACCCGCGCGCACTGCCGTGGTTGCATCCCAGGGTGCCGAGATAAGAACCAACGCTGCCTCGTCCGGACTCAACGGAATACCGAAATAGTTGCCGTTATCCGGAATCGCCCCATTTGGATTAAACTCCTTGTCACTCATAGCCATCGTTATTAATACCTTTATCAGATAAAATAATCGTGCAAAATTAGTAAAATTTTAACATTTTTCCTACATTTGCTAAAAATTTATACCACGAGGATATGAAAGTCGCAATCGACAAAGCCATACCATTTATCGGCGGGGTGCTGGAGCCATACGTCGAGGTCGTCTATTGCAGCGGCAAAGATATTGACACTGCCGTAGTTAGGGATTGTGACGCTCTTATTATTAGGACACGCACGCGCTGCTGTCGCGCACTCTTGGAAGGCTCGCGCCTGAGGTTCATAGCCACCGCGACCATCGGCCGCGACCATATCGACGAGGAGTATTGCCGTGAGCACGGCATCGCCGTACATAGCGCCCCCGGGTGCAATGCGCGCGGTGTGTTACAGTGGGTGGCAGCCACGTTACACCATATCGTCACGACGGATAATCTCTCGCCCAAAGACTACACCCTCGGTGTGGTGGGCGTAGGCAACGTGGGCTCGCTCGTTGCGGAGTATGCCCGAGCATGGGGATTTAGAGTGTTGGCGTGCGACCCTCCGCGCATGGAGCGCGAGGGTGGTGACTTCGTGTCACTGGAGAGCATCCTCACCGAGGCCGACATCATCACGCTGCACACCCCGTTAGATGACTCCACGCGACATCTGATTGATGCCGAGGCTATCGCCCGCATGAAGCCTAACGCCACGATTATCAATGCCTCGCGCGGAGGCGTAGCGGACAACCACGCGGTGATGAATAGCGGTCATCGCTACATATTTGACGTATGGGAGGGAGAGCCCGATATAGACCACGAAGTGTTACAAAAGGCTACACTTGCAACGCCCCACGTTGCGGGCTACTCGCTACAAGGCAAGGCCAACGCCACGGCGATGGTCGTAAGAGCCTTTGCCAAGCATTTCGACATTCCGCTAACCGACTGGTACCCAGATAAAGTAGTGCCCTCTACCCCACAGCCTATCGGTTGGCAGGAGATGGCATCGACCATCATTAATTATTGCGACATCGTCGCAGAGAGCGCACGCCTAAAATGCCACCCCGAGGAGTTCGAGGCGATGCGCAACGGCTACAACTATCGCGAGGAGTATTTTTAGGCTATCGTCGAGGATATAACCTCGTCGACGAGGATGTCGTGCTTGTCGCACGTGAGCGCCTCAAATATCTGACAGCCAAACGCCACGCCTATCTTATACGCCCTGAAATCAGGCAGCGACATATACTTATCGTAGAAGCCACCACCACGACCGAGGCGCACACCTGAGCGCGTGAAGGCACGTGCCGGCACTATGATAAGGTCTATATCGCCCGCTGGGTACTCCTTGTCGCCCACAGGCTCGGCAATGCCGAAGGCTCCCGACTGCATACGCTCGGGGTCGTAGTCGTAGAAGCGCATGATATCGCCCTCGACACGTGGCACGACGACATGCTTGCCTATCGCCCTCCACCTCTCGAGCGCCACGGCCGTAGGCACCTCGTCACTCATCGCTGCGTAGAACGCCACGCTACGTGCACGGACAAAGGCCTCCGTATGTTCCACAGTGCGAAATATCTCCTCGGCAGCAGCCTCCATAACCTCCGCGCCGAGCTCCTTGATACGACGGCGCACCTCCTTGCGTATGGCCCGTTTCTCCTCGTTTTTCTGCTCTGAACCTATCTCCATATTCGGGTATATATATAAATAATGTACATTTTTGCCACTTTTCACCACTTTTACATAGTAAAAAGTGCCGTTTGGTATTGTTATTATGCAAACAATTCTTATCTTTGCAGTATGGTTTGGCAGCATTGTGTCCTGCCGAAGCGCAACAAACACCGCAATAAACTACAAAACTATTTACAAATATAATTAAAATTTTACACTATGAGCTGTTTTTTAACTAATTCATCAGTGGGAAAGAAGCTTGTTATGAGTATTTCGGGATGTTTCCTCGTGCTCTTCATTCTCTTCCACATGTCAATGAACCTCACCATGCTCTTCAGCTGGCAGGGTTACAACGCTATTTGCGAGTTCCTCGGTGCTAACTGGTATGCACTCGCAGGTACCGCTCTCTTGGCTGCAGGTGTTCTCGTTCACTTCGTGTACGCCTTCATCCTCACCATCAACAACTACCGTGCTCGTGGTAAGCAGCGCTACGCCGTAACCGTTCAGGAGAAGGGCGTGTCGTGGGCTTCGAAGAACATGCTTGTTCTTGGCGTTATCGTAATCCTCGGCCTTGGTCTTCACCTCGTACACTTCTGGTCGAAGATGCAGCTTGTGGAGATTATGGGCGCTCACGCATCTGTTGTTGGTGGCCTCGACGTGCCCGCAACTAACGGTGCTGCCCTCATGATGATTACCTTCTCGAAGTGGTACAACGTGGTTCTCTACCTCGTATGGTTCGCCGCATTGTGGTTCCACCTCACTCACGGTGTATGGTCTATGTTCCAGACCGCAGGCTTCGCTAACGACACGTGGTATCCCCGCTTGAAGTGCGGTGCCAACATCGTTGCTACGCTCATATTCCTCGGCTTCGCCGTTGTTGCGGTATACTGCTACCTCACATCGACACCCCAGCTTATTGAGGAGATGCTCACTTACGTTGGTTAGTACATAGTTTGAAAACAATAAAAACACAGATATTATGGCTTATAAATTAGATGCAAAAACTCCGGCAGGTGAGTTGGCTCAGAAGTGGAGCAATCACAAGGCGGCTATCAAGGTCGTGAGCCCGGCAAATAAGCGTAAGTTGGACATCATCGTTGTAGGTACCGGTCTCGGTGGCGCCTCTGCAGCTGCCTCACTCGGTGAGCTCGGCTACAACGTGAAGATCTTCTGCATCTCGGACTCGCCCCGTCGTGCTCACTCTATCGCAGCACAGGGTGGTATCAATGCAGCAAAGAACTACCAGAACGACAACGACTCTGTATATCGTCTTTTCTACGATACAATCAAGGGTGGTGACTACCGCGCACGTGAGGCTAACGTATACCGTCTTGCCGAGGTGTCGAACCTCATCATCGACCAGTGCGTAGCTCAGGGTGTACCCTTCGCACGTGAGTACGGTGGTCTGTTGGCTAACCGTTCGTTCGGTGGTGCTCAGGTATCGCGTACGTTCTACGCTCGTGGTCAGACCGGCCAGCAGCTCCTCTTGGGTGCTTACGCAGCGCTTAACAAGGAGATTGCAGCAGGCTCGGTTAAGTCATACCCTCGTCACGAGATGTTGGATGTCGTTATCGAGAATGGCGAGGCTTGCGGTATCATCGCACGTAACCTCGTAACCGGCGAGTTGGAGCGCCACGGTGCTCACGCCGTTGTTATCGCTACGGGTGGCTACGGTAACGTATTCTTCCTCTCGACAAACGCTATGGCATCTAACGGCTCGGCAGCATTCCAGTGCTACCGTAAGGGTGCAGGCTTTGCTAACCCCTGCTTCACGCAGATTCACCCCACATGTATCCCCGTACACGGCACACAGCAGTCTAAGCTTACGCTTATGTCTGAGTCGTTGCGTAACGATGGCCGTATCTGGGTTCCCAAGAAGATGGAGGATGTGGAGGCTATCCGCAAGGGCACGAAGCTTCCTTCGGACATCGCCGAGGAGGATCGCGACTACTACTTGGAGCGCCGCTACCCCGCCTTCGGTAACCTCGTACCTCGCGACGTGGCATCACGTGCTGCGAAGGAGCGTTGCGATGCAGGCTACGGTGTTAACGAGACAGGCTTGGCCGTATTCCTCGACTTCAAGACCGCTATCGAGCGCCTCGGTAAGGATACCATCAAGCAGCGTTATGGCAACCTCTTTGACATGTACGAGGAGATTACCGACGTTAATCCCTACGAGCAGCCCATGCAGATATTCCCCGCTGTTCACTACACAATGGGTGGTATCTGGGTTGACTACAACCTTATGACCACCATCCCCGGCTTGTACGCTATCGGTGAGGCAAACTTCTCGGATCACGGTGCTAACCGCCTCGGTGCTTCGGCTCTTATGCAGGGCTTGGCCGATGGTTACTTCGTTCTTCCCTACACCATCGGTGACTACCTTGCCAAGAAGATTCAGGCTCCCAAGGTTAAGACCGACACCGCCGCCTTCGACGAGGCAGAGAAGGGCGTTCAGGCACGTATCGACCGCCTCTTCGCTATCAAGGGTAACCAGAGCGTTGACGACATCCACAAGCGCCTCGGCCTTATCATGTGGGATAACGTGGGTATGGCCCGCACGAAGGAGTCGTTGGAGAAGGCTATCGTCGAGATTCAGGCTTTGCGCAAGGAGTTCTACGCAGACCTCAAGCTCGTAGGCACGGCCGACTCATTCAACGTAGAGTTGGAGAAGGCTCTCCGCCTGGAGGACTTCTTGGAGCTCGGCGAGCTCATGGCACGCGATGCTTTGAACCGTGAGGAGTCTTGCGGTGGTCACTTCCGCTCTGAGCACCAGACCGAGGATGGCGAGGCATTGCGCCACGACGATAAGTTTGCATACGCCGCCGTATGGGAGTACAAGGGTATCGACAATGTTCCCGAGATGAGCATCGAGAACCTCGACTACGAGTTTGTACACCGCGCACAGCGTAACTACAAGGACTAATTTTTGGCGTTGAACTTTAATAAGATTAAACTATGAATTTTACATTAAAGATATGGCGTCAAAGAGACGCTAAGTCACAGGGTGCTTTCGAGACCTATAAGGTTGAGAATATCTCGGCTGATACGTCGTTCCTCGAGATGATGGACATCCTGAACAATAACCTTATCCACGAGGGTAAGGAGCCCGTGGCCTTCGACCACGACTGCCGCGAGGGTATCTGCGGTATGTGTTCTATGCACATCAACGGCCACGCTCACGGTCCTTCACAGGCCGTAACTACGTGCCAGATGTATATGCGTAAGTTCAAGGATGGCTCGACCATCACTATCGAGCCCTGGCGCTCGGCAGCGTTCCCCGTTATCCGCGACCTCGTTGTAGACCGCTCGGCTTACGATAAGATTCTTCAGGCCGGTGGCTTTATCTCGGTGCGCACAAACTCTGTACCCGACGGTAACGCTATTCCTATTCCTAAGGCTGATGCCGACGAGTCTATGGACGCTGCTGCTTGCGTAGGTTGTGGTGCTTGTGCTGCAACATGTAAGAACGGCTCGGCTATGTTGTTCGTCGCAGCACGTGTATCGTCACTCGCTAAGTTGCCTCAGGGTAAGGTTGAGGGCGCACGCCGTGCTAAGTCGATGGTTGCTAAGATGGACGAGCTCGGCTTCGGTAACTGTACCAACACTGGCGCATGCCAGGCACAATGCCCCAAGCAGGTGTCTATCGCACACATCGCACGTCTTAACCGCGAGTTCTTGGCCGCAAAGCTTCAGGACTAAGCATACTACAACCGAGGCTTCGGCCTCGCACAAAGGGCTGTCTGCACACGCAGACAGCCCTTGCCTTTTAATGAGTAGTAAGTAGTGAGTAATTTTTAATGGGTTAAGATGGGTTACTTTTTTTGTAACCCGCAAGAGTGAGGGGGCGGGGAGCTGGCAGAGGAGGGGTGTGGAGCGCGGTTTGTCATTCCGAGCGAAGTCGAGGAATCTGCCCGCAACCTCGTTGTTGTCCCTATTCTCTCTGTTCTCCCTGTTGTCTCTATCAGATTCTTCACTTCGTTCAGAATGACACTCTCAGGCAGCACCACCCCTTTGTCATTCTGAGCGGAGCGTAAGCGGAGTCGAAGGATCTATAAAGAGACCACAGGGACCACAGAGACTACGGAGAGATAAACGACTACGCGGACATTGTCGCCCGAGACCTCGTTGTTGTCTCTGTTGTCTCTGTTCTCTCTGCTGTCTCTATCAGATTCTTCGCTCCGCTCAGAATGACAAAGTGCCTCATCGTAACCCATAGAAACTCATCAAAAAAAATGGGGCCCTATGAGTTAAAATGAGTCCCTATGGGGGCTCTATCATCGAATCCCATCGCACGCCACCATTTTTGCGGGTATACTTTTATATACCCGCAAGAGTGAGGGGCGGAGTTTTTTTTTGGGGGGCTTCTTGGTGGTGCGGGTTACAAAAATGTAACCCGCAAGAACGAAGGGAGCAGTGTGGCAGGTGGAGCACCCTGTCATGCTGAGCGAAGCCGAAGCATCTTGAATTGCTGGAGTGAACAAAAGCAACGCGGGTATACTTTTATATACCCGCAAGAACGAAGGGAGCAGTGTGGCGGGTGGAGCACCCTGTCATGCTGAGCGAAGCCGAAGCATCTTGAATTGCCGGAGTGAGCAAAAGCAACGCGGGTATACTTTTATATACCCGCAAGAACGGGGGGCGTGAGCAGTGGGGAGGGCGGGGGCACAAAAAAGGGGCTGCGCATGCGCAGCCCCAATTACTCACTACTAATTACTCATTGAGCGCAGCTCAAAACTCGTAGCCAACGATATCTGACGCATAGTCACTCCAATATGCTGCCGACTTATATGCCTCAACAGAAGCTGTAGGAACATAAAGCGCGCACCCAATATTGACCGAATTCCAACTACTATCATACCATTTGAAAGCATCCTCTCCCAAGCTTGGCGGAGTTGTCGGCTTGCAATATACACTTGTCAGAGAGTCGCAATCATTGAATGCAGCATTTCCAATAGAAGTTACGCTATCGGGGATAGTTACACTTGTCAGAGAGTCGCAATAACCAAATGTAAAATCTCCAATCGAAGTAACGCTATCGGGGATAGTTACACTTGTCAGCGAGGTGCAATCTTCGAATGCAGCATTTCCAATAGAAGTAACACTATCGGGAATAGTTACACTTGTCAGCGAGTCGCAACCAGAGAATGCACCCTCTCCAATCGACGTTACCTCTCGGTCAAAGCCAATAACACCAATACCAGTGGTGGCATCGAAGTTATTATACATGATATTAGCATCGCCGAAATCCGTACTATCCGGAGATACGATACTTGTAGCCGTATAAACAAGTTTTTGTTTTGCAAATATCTCACCTTTTTCAAAATCATACCCTATAATATAATCTGCATAGTCGCTCCAACCCTTAGCCGATTTATACGCATCTACAGCCTCTGCCGGAACATAGATTTTACGTTCAGCTGCATTGTCAAGGAATATACCATCATCTACTGATGGTGGCGTTGTAGCCTTACAAAATACACTGGTTAGACTCTCGCAATAGGCAAATGCTCCCTCGCCAATCTGAGTAACACTCGCGGGTATAGTTGCATACATAAGACCCTCACAGCCCATGAATGCAGCACATTCAATCGACGTTGCGCCAACTGGGATAGTTATCTCTGTTAGACCATTGCAGGCGTTGAATGCACCATCTCCAATGGTTATTACACTATCAGGTATAGTTACACTCGTTAGGTTGTCACAACCATAGAATGCGCCATATCCAACTGTTGTTACGCTATCAGGAATAGTATATTGTGTTAGTTCTGATGGTGCAAAAGAGTTTAGCACTCCATCAATAATCAGGCAACGATTATCTTCTGAAGCAAACTTCCCATAAAATGCGGTCAAACTGTTGCAACCACCGAATGCAAAATTTCCAATAGAAGTAACACTATCGGGAATAGTTACACTTCTCAGCGAGGTGCAATCATAGAATGCAAAATTTCCAATAGAAGTAACACTATCGGGAATAGTTACACTTCTCAGCGAGTCGCAACCAGAGAATGCATCCTCTCCAATTTCAGTTGCGCTATCGGGAATTGTTATACTTGTTAGGCTCTCGCAGTAACTGAACGCATACTCTCCAATCGTCGTTACCTCTCCATTAAAAGTAATAACACCTATATCATTAATATAAGTATTTGATAACAATGTTGCTCCAAAAGCAGTATCATCATCTGGCTCTACAACCTCCCCATCCGATGATGTATACCATATCTGATTATTGGGGATAACCTCATTAGCCGTAATTGTTGACATTGGAACAATATGGTTGCGCTGAACCGTAAGAGCCTTAGAGCTGCTCTTGACAATGGGCTCACCGCGTAGGCACTCTGCCTCGATGGTGATGCCCTTAGTAAATTTCTGCGGGGGCACAACAAAGTAGAACTCAGTGGGCTTATCTGGATTTAACGCTATGCCGTCACCACAATCAAGGGTGATAGACTCTAGGCAATCGCCCCAAACAAGCGAGCCTCCAACATTCGAGTCGCCATAGATATTAGACCCATTGGGGTAGTAGACAAGGTTCAAGTTAAAATCGGCATAATCGAAATCGGCATCGCCGGCGAGTTGCTCGCCATTATTACCCGAGAGGGTTATGTTTGTGATAGTAGCATCGCCCTTAAGCTGCACGACAATCCAGCCACATAAGCTCTTTAGCGTAAAGTCGTCGTCTGTCTCAACAGATGCCATAATATTGGCCCCTACGCCATACGAGCCCTCAGCGTAATATTGTGTAGAGGGAATGTAAACATCAATCTGACTTTTGGCAGCGTTTAACTTATAACTACTCGAGTAGGGGTATAGCAACACGATATTATCAATATCTGTGGTTGCAGTACCCATAGACTCGATTATAAACTTGCCATCTCTATCGCCCGTCTCGCCATTGAAACGGAATTTGTTGTTGGCATCACTCATATAAAATGCCGAGACACAATCATCTTCAGTCCAAACGGTCTTACCGCTTGCATTCAGCTGAACACGCGTGGTGTCATCATCTAACGAGATATTGATGACATTAGGCATAACACTCGACAAAGACTGTCTCGCCTCGTCTATCTCTGCATCGACACATCCTGATAGCAGACCTACTATCAGGATAAAATGTAAAAATCGCTTCATGATATGCTATATTTATTATGTTAATCCCACTCCTCTTCTTCGTCGCGTATAGGGTCACTAAACGAGTAACCACCCTCAAGACAGATGTTTAAGACCTCGATATCGGGTGACAAATAACCGATATCCGTTGATTGTTTGTCATACTTCATAGTAATTGTTGCTTGTGTCGCACCACACAACTCCAATATGGCTGATTTATATAAACAGAAAGTGTGGAGTTGATTTCCGTCTATTTAATCGAAGGTTGTGGAATGACCTTAGGAAGAATAAACGCTACAATGCCCCACACTTGGATAGTATGGGTATATGCACAGAGGGTGCATAGCCACATAACTATACAAGAAATGAGTGTTGCCCGTTTGCCCTCTTCCTTGAAAACTTCCACATTTTCGATTAAGGACTGCGAAAACACTTTCAATATGTCTGCTATCTTGCGGATAGCGTTACAAAATTAAAAATAATTTTCGAAACGGACAACACTCTGCGGGGTCATTGTTAATAAGGAATACAAAAATTCTCGGCCTGTCGAGCGACAAGCCGAGAATAATATATATATAAATATATGTATGACTTACTTAATATCGAGCTTAGCACGCACAGCGCGGAGCATATCCTTGGTCATAGACTCCAAGTCCCACTCGGGCTTCCAACCCCACTCCTCGCGAGCGCAAGTGTCGTCCAACGAGTTGGGCCAGCTACGCGAAATCTGATCCTTAACGGGGTCGACGTTATACTCCATCTGGAAGCCGGGAACGTGGCGCTCGACAACCTCGCGGATAATCTCGGGCGTGAAGCTCATAGATGCGATGTTGAACGAGTTGCGGTGCTTGAGCTTCGCAGGGTCGGCCTCCATAAGCTCCACCGTAGCACGCAGGGCATCGGGCATATACATCATATCCATATATACATCGGGAGCAATGTTGCAGACAAACTTATTACCCTTGACAGCCTCATAGTAAATCTCCACAGCGTAGTCCGTAGTACCGCCACCGGGGAGTGTCACGTTAGAGATGATACCGGGGAAGCGTACCGAGCGTGTATCTACGCCAAAGCGTGTGTGATAATAGTTTGAGAGAAGCTCGCCCGTAACCTTACATACACCATAGATGGTGTTAGGCTGCATGACGGTATCCTGCGGAGTCTTATCGCGGGGGAAGTCGCCACCAAAAGCACCGATAGAGCTGGGCGTGAACACCGCGCAGTTCTTCTCGCGGGCAATCTCCAGTGAGTTCTCCAACGCGCCCATGTTGATGCGCATAGCCAACTGGGGGTTCTTCTCGCCCGTAGCCGAAAGAAGGGCAACGAGGTTGAAGATAGAGTCGATGTTGTACTTACTAACGAGCTCGGCATACTGCTTGGCATCGAGGGCATCCAACGCCTCGAAGGGGCCCGCCTCGGCCAACACGGCATTGTGTTTTACATCGGTAGCAACGACATTCGATGCACCATAGATTGAGCGAAGATACGGTACCAACTCAGATCCAATCTGACCTCCGGCACCCAAAACCAAAATGCGCTTCATTGATAGTTTAACTTAAGTTATATGTTTTAGGTTCAAATAGTTACTGCACATTGCTCTATACACGAGCCCTAATCATCAACAAAAATACACATTTTATCGGAAATATAAGCATCGCGCATCACTTTTTTTCTTATTTTCTCGATTTGGGGGCACTTAAAAATAAATATCGTATCTTTGCGGAGGATGACAAACAACCATCACAATGGAGGGATTACTCGAATTTGGATATCTCGGACTGTTTCTCGGCTCGTTGCTCGCTGCGACGATATTCCCGTTTAGCTCCGATGTGCTGCTCCTCGGCATGCTCATTGCCGGTGGCGACCCCATCATGACGGTTGTTGTCGCCACGCTCGGCAACTGGACGGGAGGTCTTATAGGCTACGGCATGGGCTACCTCGGCAAGCTCGAGTGGCTGGAGCGCTGGTTTAAGGTTAAGCACGAGACCATCATCAAGCACCGCGCCAAGGCCGAGCGCTGGGGGCCGCTCCTCGCGCTTCTGACGTGGACACCCTTCGTGGGCGACATCTTCGCCATAGTCCTCGGCTTCTACAAGGTGAAGTTCCTACCCTCGGCGCTATGGATGTTCGTCGGCAAGTGTGGTCGCTACATCTTCTGGGCATTAGGACACTTCTATTTTACAAATTAGTAGTGAGTAGTGAGTAATTAAAATAAATTCCATAACTACTCACTACTCACTACTCACTACTCATTACTCACTACTCATTTGAAAAAGAGCCTGTCTAACAAGTTTTTTGTTAGGCAGGTTTTTGTATATATATATAAAGTTGCTATCTTTGTATTGCGAGCTGTTCAGCTCAACTGGAATTGAAAGAATAACATAATATTTTTCGTAAACAGCCGGGACCACACG
>JAFTNV010000013.1 GCA_017451685.1 Alistipes sp. | reverse complement strand
TTTAAGCTTAAGGTCGATAAGGCCTATGCCGCTGCTAAGGCAAAAGCCGAGGAGGAGGCACGTATCGCAGCCGAGAAGAAGGCTGAGGCGGAGCGCCTTGCTGCAGAGAAGGCTGCTGCTGCCAAGGCTAAGGCCGAGGAGGAGGCACGTATCGCTGCCGAGAAGAAGGCCAAGGCGGAGCGTGTAGCTGCGGAGAAGGCTGCTGCTGCCAAGGCTAAGGCTGAGGAGGATGCCCGCATCGCTGCCGAAAAGAAGGCCGAGGCTATAAAGAAGAAAGAGCAAGCGAGAGAGGCATATATAGAAGATGTTTACTCACGTAGTAAAGGTAAATTTTTATCATCAGCCGGTATTAACTATTTAATGTCGAGCATAACATCATCTATTAGTGGTAGCAATTACATCGGCGTTAACTATATCGGTGGTTATCGCTTTAATAATCACATATATGCAGGTATAGGTCTTGGGGTGTCAATGGCTATGAACTCTCGCAATGAAACTACATTGGCTGTTGGTGAAACATCACCGCTGCCTCAGGGCAAACTTCTTGTTCCCATCTACCTATATGCTCGTGCCAATATCCTAAATAAGCGCTGTACTCCGGTTGTAGCGCTTGCATTAGGTGGTAACATATCTACTAAGCAAAGTATTGCTTTTGGCGCGACTACTCACAAGTATAAGACATCAAGCCTTATGGCAGAGCCACAAATAGGTGTTAATTATCTTGTGAATAAGGATTTAGCGATATATTTTACCGTAGGTGTAAATCTGAATGGCGCACCTTGTTGTACGGGCAGTAGTATAACGGATGATAACAGAGCATACGTAACTATAGAACGTAGGTTGCGCTGTGGTCTGAATTTCCACGTTGGTGTATCATTCTAAAACATTACGACTATGAGAAATTATATAATACCTCTATTATCCATTATTACACTATTTGCATCAGGTTGTGGCAAAGAGCAATTTGAGGTCGACATTCTACACATGCCTGTGAATAATGTTACATCAGATTGCAAAGGAGAGACACACTACATCGAAATATCGGCGTTTTGTGATTGGGAGGCTAAGTGTAATTGTGATTGGATTACATTAAATAATACAACCGGTGAAGCGGGTAATTCACTGCTCGTGTTTACAACCCAAGCTAACTATGATGCTGGCCGAATATCGCGTAATGCAACAATTACCATATACAATAGCGCATACGAGGTAGAACAAACAATAGAAGTGAAGCAGGAGAATGCCGCCTATTTGTGTACATTTGATGTCGAGGTTAGTGCGGACAAATATTCAGCTGATATCTTGGTTACTCCATCTGACGATTCCGTACCTTGGTATTTAGCCATTGTTGAAAAGTCGTGGTATGATGATTTTATCAAGAAATACGATCCAGATATGGCATGTTTCTCAGTAATGCTTAATGATCGATCATTCTATCAGCAACAGGGATATTCTGCAAAAGAGATTTATGAAATGCTGGTCATGCAAGGTGAACAAGAACTTGAAGCACAGTTAGAAGGCAACACGAAGTATGTCTATTTCATAGCTGCCGTATCGGTTGATGATAACTATAAGTTCGAAATGATTCTAAATAATCATTTTGTATCAGGAGAGTTTACTACGAAGTAAGCCGATATTGCATGTATGATGTCTGGCGGAAACGGCAATGGTCGTTTCCGCCTTTTTTATCGTTACATACCCCACCGCTCTTGCGGGTATACTTTTATATACCCGCAAAAATGATGGGGTGCGATGAGGCGCTTTGTCATCCTGAGCGGAGCGTTAGCGCAGTCGAAGGATCTATAAAGGGACAACAGGGACAACAACGACCACGCGGACAACATTCTCGCGGGCAGATGCTTGAGTTCCTCTTCGTTGCTGCGCCTCGGCATAACAAATAAATTTATTCTGCTCTCGGCTTAATCGCAACGCTCGACTACGCTAACGCTACGCTCAGCATGACAGTGTGCTCCACCTGCCACACTGCTCCCTCCGCTCTTGCGGGTTACAAAAACGTAACCCGCACCTCTCGGAAGGCAGCCTCATGCTCGGAATTTGTATATTTCGAATAATATTCGTATCTTTGGAAGTTGCAAAAAGCGTAATGTTAAAAAACGTATATAACCTAAAACAGTATGAACAAACTTCTTAAGACCATCGCCCTTATGGGCGCATTTATTGCCGGCATGGCTACGGCCGATGCCTGCACCAACTTTATCGTCACACGCGGAGCATCGACAGACGGCTCTAACATGGTGACATACGCCGCAGACTCACACCAACTCTACGGCTCGCTCTACTCGCACATCCCCGGCAAGTACACCGAGTGGATGGATGTGACCGAGTGGGACACGGGACGCTACCTCGGCAAGATACGCCAGGCGCCCTACACCTATCGTACGCTCGGCAACTCTAACGAGCACTCGCTCTTCATCACCGAGACAACCTTTGGCGGTCGCCCCGAGCTTGAGTATGCCAACGGAGGTATCGACTACGGCTCATTGATTTACATCACGCTCCAGCGCGCCAAGACAGCACGCGAGGCTATCGACATCATCGTAGACCTCGCCAACACCTACGGCTACTGCTCGTCGGGCGAGTCATTCTCGCTCATCGACCAGAACGAGGCATGGATCATGGAGCTCATAGGCAAGGGCCCCGAGGATAAGGGTATCGTATGGGTGGCACGCCGCATCCCCGACGGATATGTCTCGGCACACGCCAATCAGGCGCGTATTACCACTTTCCCATGGAACGACCCCGAGAACTGCATCTACGCCCCCGATGTGGCAGACGTAGCGCGTAAGTTCGGCTGGTTCGAGGGCGAGGATAAGGACTTCAGCTTTGCTGATGCCTACGCACCGCTCGACTTTGGCGCTATGCGTGGCTGCGAGGCACGCGTATGGAGCTTCTTCCGCATGGTTGCCGACGACATGGATCAGTACGAGGACTACGCCATGGGTCACAACAAGGAGAACCGCATGCCCCTATGGGTTATGCCCCGCGAGAAGGTGTCGCCCAAGATGCTCATGGATGCCATGCGCGACCATTACGAGGGCACGAAGATGGATATGACAACCGACATAGGTGCCGGTGGCGAGGGCTGCCCCTACCGCTGGCGCCCCATGTATTTCGAGGTTGACGGCGTGGAGTATTGCAACGAGCGCGCTACAGCAACACAGCAGACAGGCTTCTGGCTCGTAGGCCAGGCACGCCCCAACAAGGTGGGCATCCTCTGGTTTGGCACCGACGATGCTGCCACATCGCCCCTAACACCCGTATATGTCACCTCTACCGAGGTTCCCGACTGCTTCCGCGAGGATAACGGCTCGATGCTCAAGTACTCGGACACCTCGATGTTCTGGATTACCAACCGCGTGGCTCAGTTTGCATATCTCCGCTACAACAGCGTGGGTAAGACCGTGCGCGAGTATGTAGACAGATGGGAGAACAAGATGCTCAACCTCATACCCGTCATGGATGTTAAGATTGGCAGCGCCAAGAACGCCAAGAAGGCAGCAAAGATTGCTACGGAGTTCACGGTGGATAGTGCCGAGGAGGTATTCAACATGTGGGTAGAGCTCGATAAGTACCTCATGGTCAAGTATATCGACGGTAACATCAAGGGTGAGGACGAGAAGGGCTTCATCGACAACGGCAACGGCAAGGATATCCCCGGCAAGATTCTCCAGCCCGGATACTCGGGTAAGTGGAAGCGTGCCGTGGCTGCCGACAATGGCGAGGTACTCAAAGTGGTAAAATAATTGTAATAAGAGATAAACCATGACAGAAAGATATGATATTATAGTTATCGGTTCGGGCCCGGGTGGTTACGTTGCCGCTATTCGTGCTGCACAGTGTGGCAAGCGCGTGGCTATCGTCGAGAAGGCAGATGCCGGTGGCGTATGCCTCAACTGGGGTTGCATCCCCACCAAGGCACTTGTTCGCTCGGCACAGGTATATGCCGACTGTAAGGCTGCCGCGACCTTCGGTGTGAGCATCGAGGGTGAGGTTAAGCCCGACTGGGCAAAGATGGTGGAGCGCGAGCGCATGGTCGCAACGACGATGAATAAGGGCGTTCAGTTCCTCCTTAAGAAGAACAACATAGACGTCATCGCCGGCTTCGGCCGCCTCAAGGCTTCCGACATGGTCGAGGTTGAGGGCGTAGACTACGAGGCCGACCACATCATCCTCGCCACGGGAGCACGCCCCCGCGTGATGCCCTTCATGCCTATCGACGGCAAGCATATCATCTCGTCGAAGGAGGCACTCGTGTTGCCCGAGTTACCCGAGAGCATGGTTGTCGTAGGCTCGGGAGCCATAGGCTCGGAGTTTGCCTACATCTACGCTACGATGGGTGTTAAGGTGACGATTGTGGAGTATATGCCTCAGATTATGCCGCTCGAGGATGAGGATACGGCCAAGGCTATGGAGCGTGCCTTCCGCAAGCTACGTGCCACGGTGATGACCTCGACGACGGTAAAGAGCGTTGCGGTGCGTGAGGATGGCAAGTGCGATGTCCTTATCGAGGGCAAGAAGGGCGAGCAGACGCTTGAGGCGGATGTTGTCCTCTCGGCTGTGGGTATCAAGTCTAATATCGAGGATATGGGTCTTGAGGAGCTCGGCATAGAGGTTGAGCGCGACAAGATTAAGGTCGATGAGCATTACAAGACGAGCGTGGATGGCGTATATGCTATCGGTGATATTATCGCCACGCCGGCACTTGCACACGTAGCCTCGGCCGAGGCTATCCACTGCGTGGAGCACATCTGTGGTCTCAACCCCGAGGCTATCGACTACACGACCATCCCGTCGTGCATCTTCACCTCACCGGAGGTGGCATCGGTAGGTATGACCGAGGCGCAGGTGAAGGCCGCAGGCATAGAGTATAAGGTGGGTAAGTTCCCCTACACCGCATCGGGTAAGGCTACGGCTGCGGGTGAGCGCGACGGCTTCGTTAAGCTTATCTTCGATACGGAGGAGAGGTTGCTCGGTGCGCACTTCGTGGGACATAACGTCACGGAGATGATTGGCGAGCCTACGCTTGCTAAGGTCTTGGGCACGTCGGCACACCGCATTGCTCGCACCATTCACGCACATCCCTCGATGCACGAGGCCGTCATGGAGGCAGCAGAGGATGCTTTGGGATGTGCCATCCACATGTAATTTAGTGTGATAGCGGCGCCACTGCGACGCATCGTAAAAGAAATGACCACGGGATAGTACTAAAACGTACAGCCCGTGGTCATTTGAACTTTTAGGATGTGCCGAAGTAGGCCCCTTATCACGCTAAAGCTTGTTGAGCTCGATTTCGAAGTCCGCCAACACATTCATATAGTTGATGAAGGCCTCGTAGGCTGAATCATAGGGGTTGAAGTATGAGTGAACATCGCCATCAGAGAACCACTTGGTAGCCATATAGTAGAAGTGGTCGGAGTTCTGCATGAAGTGCCAAACATACTCGAAGTCCTTATTCTTCACCTTCTTAACCCTCGGTGCAAGGGCATAAAGCTTCTTGAACGCCTCATTCTGGAGGTCGTTGCCGAGCCATGCCGTAACATCGCGCTCCTCATCGGCCCACGACATAGCATAGGGACAGTGAAGCACAGCAACGGGCTGCAACTTCTTAGATGCCTCGCTCGCGGTAGAGAACTCTATCTCGCCCGTAGCAAGCATAGCCTTGGGCAGTGCCTTCATAAAGTCGAAGATGCCGGTAGATGCCTTCTGGTGCTCGCCAAAGGTC
Organism: Alistipes sp.; assembly: GCA_017451685.1. GTDB lineage: Bacteria > Bacteroidota > Bacteroidia > Bacteroidales > Rikenellaceae > Alistipes. The sequence goes on along the minus strand of JAFTNV010000013.1, from coordinate 30,399 downwards.
TCGTAGTCCATGAAGAGGTTAACGACATCGCCCGTCTCGCCCGCAACCCAGCCGGCAAACTTATCGGCCGTGAGAGGCCACTCGGGCCATCCCTCATTCGAGAAGCGGAAGGCTATGTCGTCCGAGAGCTTATAGTTGCGCAACAACAGGCGCAGCTTGTTATCCACAGCATCCGTATACAGGAAGTTAGGCGACTTCCAACCGAGGATATGCTTAGCACCCTCGGCAAGCATCGTCTTGAAGCCCATATCCTCGACAGCCTTAGCGATGTCGTCCGAGTAGATAAGCTCCGTATTGCGGAAGGCCGTAGGCTTCACTCCGAACTCCTCCTTGAGCATCTGCGTGTGTAGCTTAACCTCCTGCTTAAACTCCTCGACCGAGTAGAGCGACGAGAGCGAGTGTGAGTATGTCTCGCCAAGGAACTCGACGCATCCCGTAGCCGCGAGAGCCTTGAACGACTCCAACACCTCGGGGGCGTAGGCCTTGAACTGCTCGACAGCCGAGCCCGTGATTGAGAACGTGCAGCGGAAAGCACCCTTATTCTCCTCGATGAGGCTCAAAAGAAGGGCATTCATCGGCAAGTAACACTCGCGAGCCACCTTCTGCATGATAGCGCGGTTGGTGAAGTCGTCGAGGTAGTTGTGGTCGTTGCCCATCTGGAAGAAACGATAGGTCTTCAAGCGCCAGGGCTGGTGTACCTGAAAATAGAAACAAACAGTCTTCATATATCTATACGTTTATTTATTGCATTTATCGATAGCCTGCTGGTATACATCCTTAATCTTCACCGCAGCATTGAACCACTTGAGGTTGTTAACCTCGTCCATACCCTTCTCCGAGAACATCTTCGCCAGAGCAGGATAGGTGATAAGGCCATATATAGCATCTGCCATAGCATCTACATCCCAGTAGTTCACCTTCACGGCATAGTCCAGCACCTCGGCAACGCCACTCTGGTGCGAGATAATCGTGGGTACGTTCGAGCGCATAGCCTCCAAGGGCGAGATACCGAAGGGCTCCGATACCGACGGCATGATATATACATCCGAGAGTTGGAACATCTTCTGCACATCGTCACCCTTCAGGAAGCCCGTGAAGTGGAAGCGGTCGGCAATGCCGAGCTGCGCAACACGACGTATGCAGTGGTTCATCATATCTCCCGAGCCCGCCATGACGAAGCGCACATTGGGAACACGCGCCAACACCTTCGCTGCCGCCTCGATGAAGTAGTCGGGGCCCTTCTGGAAGGTGATACGACCGAGGAACGTGACAATCTTATCATCCACGCCACGCTTAGGCAGCGGATTGTCGTTCTCGGCAAACTGCACGGCATTATGTACCGCAACGACCTTCTCGGGCTCGATGTGATACTTGTCGATGACGATGTTACGTGTGAGGTTAGACACGGCGATGACCATATCGGCAGCAGCCATACCCGCACGCTCAATCTCGTATACGCGCGTGTCGATGTTGTCGCTCGACGAGCGGTCAAACGACGTGGCGTGCATGTGTACGACGAGTGGCTTGCCCGACACACGCTTAGCAGCGATGCTGGCGAAGTATGTCAGCCAGTCGTGCGCATGGATGACATCGAACTGACCCTCCAGCTGTCGCGCAACCTCGGCAGCAACAACAGCATAGCGGGCAACCTCCTCCATGATGTTAGCACCATACTTACCCGAGAAGGTGTAGCGCTGCGTCCAACTATCACCCTTACGCTCCCAGAACTTCTTACCCGTGCGCTCGTAGCCCTCACGGTAGGTAGCCCACTCCTCGGGCGAGATGTAGGGAACCATGTTTGAGTCGATATGGATGAACGATATCTTACGCATAATATCATCTGCGCCCTCGATGCTCGAGTCACAATAGTGTGCCTCGATGTCACTGGCGTTGACAACCTTAACGAAGCTCTGATCCTCGTCGCCCGACGCCTTGGGCATCACGAAGATGACCTCCACATCGTTACGAGCCAGACCCTGTGTCATACCATAGCAGGCGGTACCAAGACCTCCGGCGATATGGGGTGGGAACTCCCAACCGAACATTAAGACTCTCATAATCGTTATATCTTTTTTTACGTTTTACTTCTTCGCACTCTTGCGTACACACTTTCTCTTGGGCTTAGCCTCCGCCTCAGCCTCCTTCTTGCTCTTACGCGCGGGCTTCTTCTTGGCATAGCGCTCGATAAGCTCCGCGATGTGGAGCACGCCGGCAACAGAGGTGGCGTGTGACACCGAGCCACGAGGCCCATGTGGGGGATCGCCCTCGAAGCGTTCCGAGAGCGAGCCTACGCACTTTGTCTGAAGCTCATCGTCGAAGGCATCGAGGATATGACGCGCCTCGTCGACAAACTTCTCACCGCTAAGGTCGAAGCACGCCTTAACATATAGTGCCAAGGGCCATATCCATGCTGAGCCGTTACGCGAGGCGAGATCCTGCGAGCGCTGATCCTCGTTGTAGTTCGACTTGTAGAGCAGGTTACGTGGCGAGAGGGTGCGCAGACCACGGGGCGTGAGCAGGTGCTCACGTATGGTCATAAGGATACGCACAAGCTTCTCGTCATCAACGAGCTTATAGTCCAAGCCGCAGACAACGGCCATATTGCAACGGATGAACTTGTTTACCTCGTCGTAGTTGACGTAGTCGGCAACATATCCCTCCTCCTCTAACCAGAATTTTTCGTTGAAGGCAGCCTTTATGCGCTTGGGCATATCCTTCCACGCCTCGACAAAGGCTTTGTCGCCCTCCTTCTTAGCCACTGCCAACGTGTACTCCACGGCATTATACCACAGAGCCTGAAGCTCCACGGGGTAGCCACGGCGTGGCGTGAGAGGCTCGCCGTCGACGATTGTTCCCATCCATGTCAAGGGGCGCTCAGCCGATGCCCACACAAGAGCGTTGTCGTGCATGCGCACCTCCTCGCCAAAGCCACGACGATAGGCCTCGAGGATGCCCTTCATCGCTGCGCCATACTTCTCCCACAACGCCTTACGGCCGATGTGAGCCTCCAACTGCTGGAGCGTATAGTAGAACCATAGCGGAGCATCCGCCACAGGGGGTGTCACCCTACCATCGAGGATACCTCCCGCCTCCATGTCGCGCACGGCCGTGTCGAGAACATCCATGCAATCCTCCTTGTAGCCCTGCGTGAGCGTGAGGCCCGGGAGCGCCATGAACGTATCCTCCATAAAGGGGCCAAACCACGGATAGCCGGCGATGACCTCCGTGCGATTCTCCGGACGACGGATGACAAACTGACGTGCCGAGTGGCGCAAGCAGCTGAGGAAGTCTATCTTATGCGTACGACGCGCCAGCGACGCCTCGTATGCCGAAGATATAGCCTCGGGCGACTCCATCGCCTCGGTAGCAGCCGAGAAGATGACACTCTCACCCTTCTTAATCTTAAACTCGAAATATCCCGCCGTGAGCAGATCCTCGTGACCCTCGTATCCACGTGCAAGCTCCTTGCGATACTCGAAGTTGTAGTACCAGTCGGGGGCTGCGATAAACTCAGCATCGGCCTTATCGAGCTGCATGTTCAACCACGGGAAGCCATCATATAGGCGGCACTTAACACCGTAAGGTATGGGGTATGCTCTGCCATCAGCATCCATATTCGCCTTCGACAGCGCATGCTTATCGCGGAATGCCAGCATGGGGCGCAGACGGAGGGTCGTCTCCGAGTGAGCATCCACCAACGTGTAGCGAATCATAAGCTGCGTGCGCTTATGAATCCACAGCAGCTCCTTCTTGAGGATAACGCCACCTACGCGATATGTTATCGTCGGCGTGGGCGTATACTCGAAGTCGGTGATATACTTATGACCGCGCGGCTCATACACACCATCGAAGCGGTGCAAGGCGAGGTGGAACGACTGGTCGTGCTGCACGATAGTCTCGTCGAGCGACGAGAGGAGCACATACGTGCGGTCGCTCTGGTCGATGGGTGCAACCATCAAACCGTGATACTTGCGTGTATTGCAGCATACGATGGTCGTACTCATATAACCGCCACGACGATCCGTGGCAAGCATCTCGCGATCCAACGAGTACTCCAAGTTGCCCAATTCACGTTTGTCGAATTTAAGTCCTGACATAATGATACCTATATTTATTTAGTTTCGTTCCTATATACAACAACCCAACACCGCAATGTGCTGTAAATCAGACTTATACCACACATTCACACGGTGCCGAGGGGAGTTTATCTACTTTTGGCAAGTAAAAGTACAAAAATATTTCGAATAAACAAAATATTTATGCGAATAAAGACTCAATTACGGCATCCGACACGAGAAAGCGTTCCGCCCTGATAGCCAGCGATGAAGCCCTCATCTCCGCTACGCCCGCGGCTATCCACTCGCGCGCAGCCACCTCTATGCGCCTACGCTCCGTGATGCCGAAGCGCTGCTCGACATATTCGAGGTCGATGCCCTCGGCACGGCGCAGCGATGTCATGACATACTCGTTCATGTGGTCGCGCTCGGTAAGAGCCTCGGACTCAAACACCATTTCACCTTCGGCATACTGCTTCGCTGTCGACGTGCACCAGCAGCGCTCCTCACCCATGAAGGAGTGCGCCCCAGGGCCTATGCCGAGATACTCGACACCCGTCCAATAGGCCGAGTTATGCTGAGCACGACGCCCCGCCTTGGCGAAGTTCGATATCTCGTAATGCTCGTAGCCCGCAGCAGTAAATGCCTTATGTACAGCGAGGTACTCGGCCTCAGACTCCTCGTCGGCGATAGGCGTATACTCGCCCTTACGCACCAACAAGCCCAACTTCGTGCGCTCCTCGACCGTGAGGTGATAGGCCGAGATATGCTCCACATCGAGAGCCGTAGCCCTGCGCAGCGTATCTGTGAGCGTATCGCCAAAGCCCGCAACGCCAAAGATGACATCTATCGAGATATTATCATAGCCCGCAGCACGTAGCCGTCGCACGGCATCCTCGGCCTCCGCAGCCGTATGGCGACGGTTCATAAACCTCAGCACCCTATCGTCGAAGGATTGTATGCCGAGGCTCAGGCGGTTGACGGATGTACTCGTTAACGCTGCGACATACTCCGCGGTGAGGTCGTCAGGATTAGCCTCGAGTGTTATCTCCGTGACGGCGGTGCAGTCGAAGAGTTCGCGGGCGTGGTTGATAAGTCCCTCGATATCACGTGCCGAGAGTAGCGAGGGTGTGCCACCACCGAAGTATATTGACGTGATGTGGCGAGAGTGCAACATCGTGGCGCGCTCCTCCATTTCGTGGTGCATGACCTCCACAACACGCGGGAGCAGTGCCACAGCACCCACCTTATAGAAGTCGCAGTAGGTGCATATCCCACGACAAAACGGAATATGGAAGTAGAGCGTTGCCATCATTTTTATCTTTTCTTCACCCACAAAGTTATTAAAAATTTCATTATATTTGCAAGGTAATATTTCAAACTATCTTGAGTTATGAAGAGTATTCGTGAGTTATACCGCATAGGCACAGGCCCCTCGAGCAGCCATACCATGGCGCCGCGCCGTGCCGCCGAGATATTTCAGCACCGCAACCCCGACTGTCACGCCTTTCGCGTAACGCTCTATGGCAGCCTGGCCGCCACGGGCAAGGGTCACTTGACCGATGTTGCCATCCTCGACACGCTGAAGCCTCAGGGCGAGGTGGAACTTATATGGGAGCCCTCGATATTTAAGCCCTTCCACCCCAACGGCATGCGCTTCGAGGCCCTCGATGGCGAGAGGGTCATAGACGACTGGACGGTATATAGCGTGGGTGGTGGCGCGCTGGCCGAGGAGGGCGAGAAGCCCGTGGAGAGTGCCGACATATACCCCGATACGAAGCTTGTAGACATCCTACACTGGTGCACCGACAATGGCCGCACCTTCTGGGAGTATGTCGAGATGCACGAGGATGAGGGTATATGGGTGTTCCTCTCGAAGATCTGGCGCGTTATGCGCGAGGCCGTGGAGCGTGGCATCGAGACTGATGGCGTAATTCCGGGCCCGCTAAACCTGCCTCGTCGCGCCATGCGTTACAACGTGCGCGCCTCGGGCTACAGCCAGAGCCTCAAGTCGCGAGGTCTCATCTTCTCGTACGCTCTTGCCGTGAGCGAGGAGAATGCCTCGGGTGGCCGCATCGTAACGGCACCAACGTGCGGTTCGTCGGGAGTGATGCCCGCCGTATTGTACCACCTATGGAAGACGCGCGAGTTCTCCGAGCAGCGCATCTGCCGAGCACTCGCCACAGCCGGCCTTATCGGAAATATCGTCAAGCACAACGCCTCAATATCGGGTGCTGAGGTAGGATGCCAGGGCGAGGTGGGCGTAGCATGCGCTATGGCCGCCGCCGCTGCTAATCAGCTCTTTGGAGGCACACCCGCACAGATAGAGTATGCCGCGGAGATGGGTCTTGAGCACCACCTCGGCATGACATGCGACCCCGTGTGTGGTCTTGTGCAGATTCCCTGCATCGAGCGTAACGCCTATGCCGCAGCGCGCGCCCTCGATGCCAACCTATACTCGATGTATACCGATGGTCACCACCGCGTGTCGTTCGACCGCGTGGTCGAGGTGATGAAGCAGACGGGCCACGACCTACCTTCAATATATAAGGAGACGGGCGAAGGCGGCTTAGCTAAAGATTTCTTCTAACAGGGAGGGTAGCGAATACCTTACCCTTAACACGTGAGCGTCAGCACGTTGAACACCGAGAATAAGATAGTTGCCTTCACGGGGCATCGCTCCTATCGTGGAGCTGCCGACGAGCAGCTCCGCGACATTATCGTGCGCCTCTACGAGCGTGGCGCCCGCACCTTCCGCGTGGGCATGGCCGAGGGCTTCGATATTCATGCTGCCGAGGCTGTCATCGCCCTCATGGAGCACCACGCCGACATCATCCTCGAGGCTCACATCCCTTGGCCGGAGTTTTCGCGACACTTCGACACCGAGGTTCGCATGCGCTACGAGCAGATACTACGCAAGGTGACAATCACGCGCTATGTTTCGCGCTACTACGCGCCCGACATCTTCTATCGTCGTAACGACATGCTCGTCGAGGGTGCCGATGTGCTTGTGGCGTGGTGTCAGAGCAAGAGGAGTGGCACGGGCTACACCGTAGGTCGCGCCAAAAGACTTGGCTGTGAGGTGATTAACCTCTACGAGGCAGGACTCTTTGACACGATAACGCACGCCTTTTAAGCCTCTATTTTGCCCCTTTTTACAAAGGCTATATCGTCATTTTAGGTATTTATACCACCTTCCGTTTAACAAGATTGTCGTACTTTTGCACAGAAATTTATAAACGGAAATACTATGAAGATTAAACATCTACTACTAATCGTAGCAATGATGGGCTTCGCACTATCGGCCGAGGCTCAGACCACAGGAGAGAAAATCAAAGAGTTTGCAGATAAGCACCTTAAGCTTTCGGGCTACCTTCAGGGTGGCTTCTCATGGGACGAGAGCACAGACCCCGAGACTACCTTCTATCTACGTCGCGCGCGTGTGAGCCTCTCGGGCAATGCCGCAAAGGAGAAGATCGACTACCGCCTACAAGTCGATTTCGCCAATGGCCCCAAGATTTGCGACCTCTACTTCCGCTATAAGCCGCTGAACGAGCTTAACCTACAGCTCGGACAGTACAAGCTCCCCTTCTCGCTCGAGAACGAGCTCTACGGCCCCACCAAGTTCGAGTTTATCGAGTACTCGTACCTCACAACCTACCTCGTACGTAACAACAAGTTTTTTGATGGCATCTCGGCTACGGGTCGCGACATAGGGCTCCAGCTCTATGGTGGCTTCATCGAGCGCGAGGGCTACAACATCATCAACTACAACGTGGGTGTATTCAACGGCTCGGGCATAAATGGCAAGGATAACAACACCGCCAAGGACATCATCGGCCGTATCATCATTAAGCCTATCAAGGGCCTATCTATCTCGGGCTCATATATGTACAGCGAGACAAGCTTCAAGGGCGTCGAGCACATGAAGGCTCCCCGTTGGTCGGTGGGTGCCATCTACGATGTGCGCCACTGGATTGCACGCGCCGAGTTTGCACAGGCTAACTTTGGCGGCAACAAGACCAATGCCTTCTACGCCCTCGCCGGCTACCACTTCGAGAAGCCCTGGAGCGTCGTTGCCCGCTACGAGTTCATCAACGACGACCTCAACACGTTGAACGAGGACCGCATCACCATCGGTGGCATATACAAGCCTTGGAAGTTCTTGCGCCTACAGCTCAACTACTCGTACACGATGAACAAGGTCATCAAGGAGAACTACAACGGCATAAACCTCATGGTTTCGGCCATCTTCTAAACACTCTGATAAAGTAACAACAAAACAGTGAGTATATGAAAAAGTTTTTAACAGAGGATTGGGTTGTTACATTCCTTAGCATTCCCCTTCTTATCATTGCGTTCTTCGCCCCCGAGTTGGGTGGTGGCCCGAAGATTCCCGAGACGCTAACGACACCCGAGGCGTGGATGAACATCGGCATGTTCTTCGTCATCGCCCTCGTGCTACTGTACGTGGGTAACCGCCTGCTCAGCAGACCGTTGAAGGGTCTCTTAGCATCGTTCATCGTAATCTTCGCCATCGCCATCTTGGCGCAGTGGATAGCCAAGCTCCCGACAATCAAGTACTACGGCTTCGAGGCTGTATTCTTCTCAGTAATCTTCGGCCTTATCATCCGCAACGTCTTCCACGTGCCCGACTGGCTCAAGCCCGCGGTGCAGGGTGAGTTCTTCATCAAGATAGGCGTTGTATGCCTCGGTGCTACGGTGTTGTTCTCGGATGTGATGAAGTCGGGTGCTGCCGGTCTTATTCAGGCCGTCCTCGTCGTAGGCATCGTATGGTTCTTCGCCTACACGCTCGCCCGCAAGTTTAAGGTCGAGCAGGCTACAGCCATGACCCTTGCCAGCGGTTGTTCGATATGTGGCGTTTCGGCATGTATCACCGCTGCGGGTGTTGCCGGCACGGATAAGAAGCAGCTGTCGTATATCATCTCGTTGGTGCTTATCATCGTTGTGCCGATGATTTACCTCATGCCATGGTTGGCAAGTGTCGTAGTACCTCTCTTTACCGACGACCCCACTATTCAGAATGAGATTACGGGCGCATGGATTGGTGGTACTATTGATACCACATCGGGCGTAGGAGCATCGTCTGAGATGGCCGGCGAGGTGGCACAGAAGACCGCCATCGTTGTTAAGGCTACGCAGAACGTGCTTATCGGCGTTGTGGCATTCTTCATCGCCCTCTACCTCTCTACGCGCTCGGCCGACGGCAAGCGCTCAAACCGCCCCTCATTCGGCATCGTGTGGGAGAAGTTCCCGAAGTTTATCCTCGGTTTCGTCATCGCCTCAGCCGTGTTTAGCGTGCTTCAGGCAGAGGATATGCTCACGCTCAACGAGAAGGGCAAGATTATGGAGACGTCGCTCGCGAAGACCTTCTCGACGTTCTTCTTCTCGCTCTCGTTCGTATGCATCGGTATGGATACGCGCCTTAAGGATATCATCTCGAAGGAGAACCGCAACGCTCTCTACGCCTTCCTCGGCGCCCAGACGTTCAATATCATCGTCACGATGCTTATCGCATGGTTGATGTTCGGTATCGTTAAGCCCGCTATTTGGCCCTCAACGCCCGAGGCTCCCGCCACGGAGGAGGTTACTGAGGCTCTTCCCGAGCTTAAGGCACAGCTCCCCGCGGACGAGGCTAACGCCATGGTTATCACCATCGAGGAGCCCGTCGTAGCGCCCGAGGTGGCTTTCGAGTAGACACCCGAAGCGACACAAGCGTTTAAGATACAAAGCGCCCCAAGAGTTTGTAAAAACTTTTGGGGCGCTTTGTTTTTGCAAGATACTGTTTTTAAGAATATTACGCACGCACCTTTGATTAACAACCTATCCTTACGCCGAAATTTTAATAAAAATGTAATATATTTCTGCTAAATATATGATAAAAATTGCTAAATTTGTAGCGACAAAAATAGAATAAACAGATAATATAACTATAAACCAAAAACATTAGAAAGATGAAAAGAGTAGATATCTACAATGCTCCCGCTGTGATGATGATAGAGGTAAAGGTAGAGGCCGGCTTTGATGCAAGTGGCAGCGGCGGCATTAATGATGGCAATGATGGCGGCGAGGTCTAATTCTCACCACCACACCAATTATTATTTCAAAAAAAATGATGGCTATGAAGAAGTTTTTATGGGTATTATTGGCAACAACCCTTATCGTTGCCTGCTCTAAGGATACGACCAACGACAATGACAAGAATAGGGTGAACGCTACGGCGACCTTCAATACAATTGACAAGCACCCCGACCATGAGGGCTCGGAGCAGAAGCCCGACCTACCTCCGATGATTGGTGTCACCATCGGTGGCCCCACATACACCGAGTATAGTTGGGAGGCGGGTGACGGCTTTGCCGTGACCTCAAATGCCGGTGTTGGCGCCTCGGTACCCGAGTGGATGTTTGCAGACTCGTCGGGATCGGTAGATGTGCGGTACTACGGCTTCTTCGATGCCGCTGCTACGCATGATACATACTATGCGGTATATCCATATAACTCGACGCTTATAGGCGGTAAGCGCGACCACTACTACGCAGGAGAGTTCTGGGTGGACTACTCGGTGCAGAGCGGCATGGATAGCGATGCTGCGCTCCTTACGGCGATGATAAAGGATGCGACGATTGATAAGTTAAACTTCGAGTTCTACCCCACCAATGCTATCTTGCATGTCGCGGTAGAGGGACTTCCCGCGGGCGAGACGTTGCAGTCGGTGACACTGCGACAGACCTCGGGCGAGAGTTTCACGACGAAATTCCAGTGGGACATCCTTAACAACCGCGTGGCGGGACGCGCCTCGAGCTCTCAGATTGAGGTTCAGTATCCCGACAACGACTTCTTCATAGCGTTACCACCCTACTTAGAGCTCTCGGAGTACTCTCTCACGCTTAAGACTAACACCAAGGAGGTGAAGAGAATATACGATGGTCAATTCTTCGAGAAGGGTTACACCTACCGCACCACCATTGAGTGGGAGGATATAACGAAGCCCACGGTTGTTTGTGGCGCCAAGACGAGCTACGACCTCTATTTGGAGGGTAAGAGCGACATAGCCAACAAGATGATTAATGCTGCCGTATTGCTCGGTGGAGGCTTCCAATACGAAGGTACGAACTACAAGACAGAGTCATACTCTACCTACATAAATGTTGAGGACGACGACATCAGCCGTGCAGGTGTTGTTGTTAAGAATATGGCAACCAGAAAGGAGACCGATATTACGCTCGATTTTGGCGATGGTTACATTGGGCGCGACGATTGGAGAGTCCTCGACTACTCGACTATCGACTGGACCGAGTATACGACGACAGCCTACATAGTGCTTAAGGATGGCACCCGCATAGAGTCCGAGCCTACTACACACTACGTTACGGGCTTCCCCTACGACTCGGAGAAGGGTGAGTTCCACGGCTTCTATACCGAGGATAACTGGGACTTGAACAATACGTACTCATCACTTCGCTTCCCATGGGAGGACATCTCTAATGGTGCTTCCGATTTGGTAAACTCGTTTATCTACTTCAATGAGCACGATGGCTTAGTCATGGAGGGCGGACTACGTTGGGCTCAGGTACTCTCGCCACAATTCTTCATTCCCAACAACGACCTCTATATCAAGGCTTACTGGGATATTAGTTCGCGATGGACAGCTCGCGAGGCATGCCTTGCACTGCTACGCTCGACGGAGAACGGTGGAGATGCCGATGATGAGATTTTCGCGTATGACCCGGGTGATTCTGACCACCACTCTATGACGTCGGAGGCCATTAAGATGGATCCAAACTATCCATGCTTCCAGATAGAGCTACAGGTAGCCTTCAGAGGCCCGTTTGCTCACGTCCATCATTTGGTGTTGGAGTATAACTAATCTTTCGGAGTATAAAGTATGCACAAGGGGCTGTCCGCTTATTGTTGGACAGCCCCTCGGTTTTTAGGGCGAGCACGACGCAGAAGTTCGCCTTTATCATCTGTAGTAGAGTAGCTATAAAGGATGAAATTCAAGGCTTGCGAGGCCCGAAAAAAACCGCAGTTTACTTAGCGTAAATGAGGATTTTGAGGGCAAGCGTAACGCAGAAGTTCGCCTTTATAGCTGCTCTAAAAGGGTGTTGCAGCCATCCTCTAATAGATCGAGGACAAGTTCAAAACCCTCGTGCCCCTCGTAATAAGGGTCGGGGATATATGACCAGTCGGGATGGTGGCGCAGGAACTCGCGAAAACGGTATATCTTCTCTCCGGCAGCACGGCTGGGGGCGAGGCGAAAGAGCGCCTCATAGTTGTTGTCGTCCATGGCGATGATGCGGTCGAAGTACTCGAAGTCCTCCTCGCGCACCTGACGAGCGCGGTGTGTCATCTCGATGCCACGTGCCGCCGCAGCACGCCTCATGCGCGGGTCGGAGCGCTCGCCGCTATGACCACCATACGTGCCGGCAGAGTCAATCTCTACCCTATCGGACATCCCCGCACGCTCGACGAGCATACGGAGCATAGCCTCCGCCGCCGGTGAACGACATATATTTCCCAAACACACAAAGAGTATACGTTGTTTCATGGTGCATGATTTTGACAGCAAAGGTAGTGAAAAAATAGGGATATTAACAGTGGTTTTATTTAACAATTTCGGAATTTCGTTTAATACCTGATATTTTAGAGGCTAAAAGCAATATTTTTGCTACCTTTGCCACGTTGTGCGCAAGCACAATGCAACACGCGACAAACAAAAAAAAGAGATAACAATGAAACTGAAAGCACTCATCCTTGTTGCTCTCGCAGCATTCACCTTTACGCTCACGGCCGAGGCGCAGAGCCTCCCGCGCAAGGTGCGTAATGTCGAGGTTCAAGACCTCGATACCAAGAAGTCACGCCTGCCGTGGTGGGGCGAGAAGAACCTCCTTATCTTCTACGTCGACCCCGAGGTGCCCAAGCAGAACCACGACTTCATATCGTATATCGAGGAGACAGGCCGCGTGCAGGGCCCCAACATCGAGGGCTTCGGCATCGTCAACCTCAAGGACGCCATCTACCCCAACTCGTTGGTGCGTAAGATTGCCGATGCTCGCACGGCAAAGAATGGAGCTACAATCCTCTGCGACCCCGACCACTACATCGGTAGTGCTTGGCGCCTTGGCGACTGCGACAATATGTTTGTCATCATGCTCGTAAACAAGGCCGGCGAGCTGGTCTATGTGCATAAGGGCGAGATGTCGGAGGAGGAGCAGCAGCGCTTCCTTGCCGCAGCAGAGCCCCTACGCTAATGGCTCGGGCGCGGAGAGATAACGTATTATATCGTAGGAGTGTCGTCGTGACACTCCTACTCTTGCTTTTATGCCCACGGGCGATGGCGCAGACCATTGAGGAGACGACCATCGACGGCACAAACATAACATACCACTACACCCCCATTGTGGAGGACAACCGCACGGCATTAGAGCGATATTTAGACCCCGACCTCGGCGAGCGTAACGTGCGCTTCAACATCATCGGTGGCCCGGGATACTCCGCAAATACGGGCTGGCGCCTTGCTGCCATGGGCAACCTATACTACCGCCAGAGCAACACGGACAACACCCCGGGCATACTAACAATCATGGGCACAGCATCGCTCACGGGCTACTACGATGTCGCCCTACGAGGTGTGAACACCCTCGACGACGGCCGACACCGCCTATACTATGGCGTGGGGCTATGCTCCGAGCCCACATACCTCTGGGGCCTCGACTACGACACCGCCGTGCGCGATGATGCGGGCAGGTATACCGAGCGCGACTATGGCGCGTGGTTTAAGTATCGCTACGCCATCACCCGCAGCCTCTTTCTCAGCGTAGGCACGGAGTATCAAAACATCGAGGCGCGACAGATGGATGCACGCGCAGAGCAACTAACACACGGACTCAACAACCACATATCGAGCCTCGCCGTGGGCGTAGGCCTCGGCATCGACACCCGTCGTAGTGACGAGCATAGAACGCGCGGAATATACGCTGCCGCGGATTTTTATGCGCGCCCGAAGTTCCTAAGCAACGCAGGCTCAAACCTATACACGCTAAACATCACCTTCGACTACTACCAGCCACTATGGAGGAGTGCGACACTTGCCCTCGACCTATATGGCGAGTTTCACAACACCACGACACCGTGGCTGCTACGTGCCGAACTCGGTGGCGAGAGTCGCATGCGCGGATACTACCGCGGACGATATAACGGCAATAGCCTCATCGCCGCGCAGGTGGAGCTGCGACAGCATATCTGGGAGGGGCTTGGTGCCACCATCTGGGGCGGTGCCGGCGAGGTATTCTCCAAGGGCGACAGCTTCGCTTGGCGCAAGGTGCTACCCACCTACGGTGCCGGCATACGCTGGTCGTTCAACGCCCTTATGTCCGTGCGCTTAGAGATGGCCTTTGGCCACAACAGCCGCTACTTCATCCTCGGCTTCAACGATGCGTTTTAGGCAACGCTTATAATCACCATCTTTTTTTGCAGAAAAATTTTTCAGCGACAAGAAATGTCGTCGAGATTAGCTATCTTTGTGGATAGAAATCCTAACGGCATGAGAATCATAAACCAAATACGTCGCCTTGTTCGATTAACAAACAAGATTCTATCCGTCCCGTACATCCGCCAGGAGGAGCTTATCGCCTATGTGGAGAGCTTCATCGGCGACGACGGTGATACGATAACCGCGCGCACGCTCCAGCGCGACTTCCACACCATGCACGACCTCTTCGGCATAGAGATGGCCTTCGACCGTAGCGTGGGGGCATACTACGTCAAGAGCCGCGGGCGCACCGCAGCGGAGTACGAGGCATTGTTGCAAAACTTCGAGCTACTGAGCCGCATCGACGAGGATGCCGTGCTTGTGGAGTGTGTCATGCCGGAGCGCAGACGACCACCCCTTGGCGAGCACTTCCACGAGATATTGACTGCCATACGCGAGCACCGCATCATAGAGTTTGACTATGAGCACTATCGCGACGAGGGTCGCGTGTCGAGGCATACGCTATCGCCACAATTTCTGAAGGAGTCGCAACAGCGCTGGTATATCGTCGGTTACAACCTCGACGACAAGCTACGCGTATATGCCGTGGAGCGCATCTCGGGAGTGAGATACTACCACGGGAGAAAGTTCGAGCCCAAGCCCAACGACCAGATACTCGCACTCCTTGGCGAGAGCTTCGGCATCTGGGCCGATGAGCGCATCCCTGTCGAGGATGTGGTGCTACGCTACGATGCGTTGGATGGCTCATTCCTTAAGAGCCTCCCGCTGCACCCCTCGCAACACATAATCGCCGAGGATGACCATAGCCTGACCATAGGACTACGCCTACGTATCACCAACGACTTTGTCATGGCGCTACTCATGCGCAGTCGCTCGTTGGAGGTATTGTCACCCCTATCGCTTCGCCGGCGCTTGGAGCACATATACCGCGAGGCATTAGAACGCAACAAAACAGACGAGCAATGTACCATAGAGAACAGATAAAGGAGCTTATCGCCATCGCGTGGCGATACGTGCGACCGTGGTATTGGGCGATAATGGCGTATGCGTTGATTGCCGTCATCTACGACACCTACCTAAAGCCGAGGCCCGAGGTGACATACGGCTCGCACTGGATAAACTACGACCCCACACGCCCTGCGTCGGACATCAAGAGCCTCGACTACGAGAATAGGCTGATAATATACCGCCCCGAGGGACGATACGAAGAGCCTGAAAGAGAGCCTCAGACAGCGACACGCGAGGAGTTTGTCGACTGGTACGACCTGTCGGACTATTACGACCTATACGAATACTATCACGATTAACGATTATGACTACGATTCAACAGCAGACATTCGACACGCTGACATACATGGGTTACGACCGAGCGTATGTTACGGATGGCGTGGGCACGCCATCATTTACGATGGAGGCAGCGAACAGCCACGAGCGAGCACTTGTGGCGAGCCTCGCACAGGAGCATACATGGGGGCACGACTATATGATGTCCATCATGGAACAAGCACGTAATAAAGGTATTAACACCATAGTCTTGGTGGCATGCTCACGACAAGTTATGGAGCTTTTCGATGCCTACAACTTTCACGCGCTATACCCCGAGCTTACGTTCACGTGGCTTATATTTAAGTAGTTAATACGCAAAGAATTGAAAGCTATGACACAGGAAGAGAGAATAGTCGGAATAAATAAAATTCTGAAGGAGCATTTCAAGACGAACAAAGGCAAGGTAGAGGCTCAAAGTCTAATGCCGCTATTTGTAGATGCGGGGATTTTTGACAAAAAATACAGATACTCAGGAAAAAAACTACGCACATTTCTACGCGGATTGAGAGATAAGAATGAGTTATGGAAGATACCATATATTCAAGCTGAGAAAAAACAGAAAAATACTTTCTGGTATTTTGCACCCAGCAGCAAGACTATACCTGCGAAGCTAACCATGCCCGTGGTCGCTAACAAAGTTCCTCATGAAGAGGCTTGTTGCACAAGCATCCGAGAGGTGGAGAATAGGCTTATTCGCGGGCAGTATACATCGGTTAACTCGCTCGTTAGCACATCTATACCACAGCGCGCAGGACTATACTGCATAAAGTTGCGAAAAGGCGTAACACTGCCCACGAAGATAGGCAAGGTGCGCGAGGATGGAATTATCTACATCGGAAAGGGCGTCAACCTATACAAACGACTATGGCAGAACGAATTAAACAGCAAGGGGCATGCTACATTCTTTCGCAGCATGGGCGCCATACTCGGCTATATACCACCAAAGGGGTCGCTCAAAAGCGGAAATAACTATCACTTCGACGACAATGACACGGAACGCATAATCAAGTGGATGAGGCAATCGCTCACGGTGAACTATATTGTCCTCGATGATGCATCATTGAGCAGCGTTGAGAAACAGCTTATTACGAAGTATATGCCATTGGTAAATATTCAACACAACCCCAACGCGAGCGAAGAGCTACGAAGGCTTCGCAGCGAGTGTGTTAGACATGCACAATAGTATGTTGTGTCATATTTTAGAATGTTTAATTGAATTATGTTAGATCGGTAGGCGGCAGTAGTGAATACTCCCGCCTATTTTTATGCAATAGGCCAAGACAAGAACAAAACCGAGATATAATTACGACTTTTTATTGCATCATAGCAAAAATATTCCTACCTTTGCCCCATTAAACTATACCTAAAGGTATAGAGCCCACAAAGAGCCCCAAAATAAGGCATTAGAATAAGGCATAAGATTTATACCAAGATATGAAGATAGCATTAGCTCAGCTCAACTTTACGGTAGGCGACATCAAGGCCAACACCGAGAAAATCATCTCAGCAATCGAGCACTCGAAGGGTGCCGGTGCCGACCTTGTGGTATTTGCAGAGTTCGCCGTGTCGGGAACACCCGCATACGGACTCCTAACCAAGACCACCTTCCTAACCCTCTGCGAGGAGGCAGTAGAGACCATCGCCGAGAAGTGTCACGGCATAGCCGCCATAGTGGGCACACCCTACCTCACGGCCGAGGGCCCCATAAGCGCTGCGGCATACATCGATGCCGAGGGCGACATCGAGTACATAGGCAAGCGCTACGTTACGGCACGCCGCGAGATGGGCTACATCGTAGGCTCGTCGATAGGTAGCCACACGATACACATCAAGGACAAGGTGTTCAAGGTGGTCGTGGGCGACGACCTCAGCCACGTGGAGGAGATTGACGAGAATATAGATGCCGTAATATCGGTAAACGCACGTCGCTACGGCAAGGGCATCCTCACCCGTCGCTTCGACAAGATGAGCCGTCTGGCCTTTGCCGAGGGTACAAACCTCATACTCGTAAATCAAGTGGGTGGCTCGGGCGACATCGTCTACGACGGCACATCGGGAGTGCTCAACCGCGACGGTCGCCTCATAATGCTCCTAAAGAGCTTCGACGAGGACATCAAGATTATCGACACGGAGGCTCAGAACGAGCCCTTCGAGGTGCCCTTCACCACGTACAACGACCGCACACGCATGATATACGAGGCTTCGTGCCTCGGCCTGCGCGACTACTTCCTAAAGAATGGCTACACGAAGGCCTGCATAGGTCTCTCGGGAGGTATCGACTCGGCCGTGGTGGCATGCTTGGCTGTGGGAGCCCTCGGCAGGGAGAATGTACGTGTGCTGCTCATGCCCTCGCCCTTCACGCCTAACGAGAGTGTGGAGGATGCCAAGAAGTTGGCCGAGAACCTCGGCGTGGAGTACAGCGTGCTGCCCATCATCGAGGCGTACAATGCCATGGTAGGCACGCTCCAGCCCGTAATTGGAGGTACGGAGTTTGATGCTACGGAGGAGAACATACAAACACGCATACGTACCACGATGCTTATGGCCCTGCAAAACAAGACGGGATATATGCTTTTGAACTCGTCGAACAAGAGCGAGAATGCCCTCGGCTGGTGCACGCTCTACGGCGACACGGCAGGTACGTTCAGCCCCACGGGCGACCTCTACAAGAGTGAAATATACGACCTCGCACGTTACATCAACGCCACGCAGAACGAGGTCATCCCCGACAGTATCATCGACAAGGAGCCCTCGTCGGAGTTGCGCCCCAACCAGAAGGATAGCGACCAGCTACCCCACTACGAGGTTATCGACGCCATACTCTTCCGCATGATCGAGAAGAAGCAGCACCGCGAGGATATCATCAACGCGGGCTTCGACTCGGATGTCGTGGAGAAGATTCACCGCATGGTGATGCAGAACGAGAAGAAGCGCTATCAGTTCCCTCCCGTGCTACGCTTGTCGCCCTGCGCCTTTGGTCATGAGTGGCTTATGCCCCTTGTAAACCACTACTGCGAGTAACGGAACGATGAGCCACACACTCCAACATAGAGGCAAGGTTGAGCGCATAGAGGGCGGTAAGGTCTTCGTGCGCGTGGAGAAGCAGACAGCCTGTGCGGGGTGCCATGCCAAGGGTCTTTGTGGCGAGAAGGGCGAGGCACGCATCATGGAGGTGGCGACACCCTACGCCTCGACATTCGAGGTAGGTGAGAGTGTTGTCGTAGCCCTCGTGAGGGAGTCTATGGGGTGGTCATCGGTAGTATGGGGCTATGTGCTACCTCTTGTGGCGTTGCTTGCCGTGCTCTTTGGCTCTAAGGCCTTTGGCGCGGAGGATGGCATCGCAGCGGCAGGTTCGATAGTGGCTGTAGTCATATACTACGTGGTGCTCTATGCGCTACGTAGCAAGTTTGAACGACGGATACAATTTACAATTATAAAGGAGTCATGAATAGTTTAGTATTAACAGTCCTCACACTCGGTGTGCTTGGCGTTAACTTGGCTGTGGTCTTGTACTTCGTAGCTCAGAAGTTCAAGGTCGAGGAGGATCCCCGCATCGACGAGGTGGAGAAGATGTTGCCTGGCGCCAACTGCGGTGGCTGTGGCTTTGCCGGTTGCCGCGCCATGTCTGAGGCATTGGTCACGCGCGACAATATCGGAGCACTCTTCTGCCCCGTTGCCGGTGGTGAGGTGATGAAGTCTATCGCCGGATACCTCGGCAAGACTGCAGCGGAGAATAGCCCCATTGTTGCCACGATGCGCTGTGGCGGCACATGTCAGAAGCGCCCCAAGGTAAACCACTACGACGGTGCGCTCAACTGCGCCGTGGTAAACACCTTCTATGTGGGTGAGTCGGGTTGTGCCTTTGGTTGCATAGGCTATGGCGACTGTGTTCACGCTTGTAAGTTTGGCGCGCTCAGCATCAACGAGGAGACGGGCCTTGTGGAGGTAGACCCCGACAAGTGTACCGCCTGTGGTGCATGCGTCAAGGCGTGCCCCAAGGGTCTCTTCGAGCTACGCAAGAAGTGGCCTAAGAATCGTGCTATATTTGTTGCCTGCCGCTCGAAGAACCGCGGTGCTGTGGTGTCGAAGGTGTGCAAGGCGGGATGTATCGGCTGTGGCAAGTGCGAGAAGGTGTGTGCCTTTGGAGCTATCACCATCGACAGCCATTTGGCATATATCGACCCCGAGAAGTGCAAGCTCTGTCGCAAGTGTGTGAACGAGTGCCCCACGGGTGCTATCCACATTGTCAATATGGAGCGCCTCCCGAAGGAGCCCAAGGTCGCCAAGACCCCTGCAGCAGAGGTTAAGGCCGAAGTTAAGGCTGAGGTAAAGGTAGAAACCGCTAATAAGGAGTAAGAGATTATGAGAACATTTCCCATAGGCGGTATTCATCCGTCGGATAATAAGGAGTGGAGCAAAGATAAGGCTATCGAGGTCCTCGGCCTCCCCGATGAGGTTAAGGTGACGATGATACAGCATATAGGAGCACCCTCGACACCCATCGTGCAGAAGGGCGACAAGGTGCTCACCGGTCAGCTTATAGGTCAGGCCACGGGCTTCGTGTCGGCAAACATTCACGCCCCCATCTCGGGTACGGTGACATCGGTAGATGCCTACCCCAACGGTCAGGGACAACGCAGAATCATGGTCGTCATCAAGCGCGAGGGCGACGAGTGGATGGAGGACATAGACCGCACGCCGGAGCTTAAGAGGGAGTGTACGCTCACGCCCGAGGAGATTATCGCGAAGGTGCGCAATGCCGGCATCGTGGGCCTCGGTGGCGCTCAGTTCCCCACACATGTGAAGCTCTCGGTGCCCGATGGCCATAAGGCCGAGGTGCTTATCATCAACGGCGTGGAGTGCGAGCCCTACCTCACGTCGGACTATCGCAATATGTTGGAGCGTGCCGAGATGCTACTCACAGGCATCGAGGTATTGATGCGTGCCGTGAAGGTTGAGCGTGCCGTCATCGGCGTGGAGAACAACAAGCCCGATGCTATTGCACATCTGCGCGACATCATCGCCCGCAACAACTATCGCGGCATCGAGGTTATGCCCCTTAAGCTACGCTACCCGCAGGGTGGCGAGAAGCAGCTCATCGCTGCCGTCACAGGCCGTCAGGTGGCACCTCCACCGGCACTTCCTATCTCGGTGGGTGCTGTAGTGTGCAACGTATCGACCGCTATCGCCGTATATGAGGCCGTGCAGAAGAATAAGCCCCTTATCGAGCGCGTGGTGACAATAACGGGTAAGGCGTTGGGCTCGACGCACAACTTCCTCGTGCGTATGGGCACATGCGTGGGCGACATCATCAACCTCGCTGGAGGTCTTCCCGAGGGCGATGTGAAGCTTCTGAATGGTGGCCCCATGATGGGTCGCTCGGTTGTAGACATCACCGCTCCCCTTATCAAGGGATGCTCGGGTATCACGGTGCTCTCGGGCAAGGAGGCGGCACGTGGCAAGGAGATAGCCTGCATAAAGTGCGGCAAGTGTGTAGCAGCCTGTCCCATGGGCTTGGAGCCCTACCTCTTGTCGAAGCTCGCCAAGTTGCAGAAGTGGGACATGGCCGAGGAGCACAACACCATCGACTGCATCGAGTGTGGTTGCTGCTCGTACACCTGCCCCTCGTATGTTCCACTGTTGGACTACATACGTATTGGCAAGCAGACGGTCATGACCAACATACGTGCGCGCGCGAATGCGAATAAGAAATAAGTATAACGAAGATAATAGAAGATAATATGGCAACCAGACTTTTTGCAGCACCCTCCCCCCACCTTCATGGTGGTGAGAACACACGCCGCATCATGGGCGACGTGGTGCTGGCACTCTTGCCCGCCCTGGCAGTATCGACATACGTCTTAGGCTGGAGCGTGCTTACGACAACAGCCATTGCTGTTGCAGGCTGCGTAGTGTTCGAGTACCTTATCTGCCGCCTTTTCCTTAAGAGGAAGTCTACCATTGGCGACCTCTCGGCAGTAGTCACGGGTGTGCTCCTGGCGTTCAACCTCCCCGCCGGCATCCCCTGGTGGATAGTCCTCATCGGTGCGCTTGTCGCCATCGGTGTGGGTAAGATGACCTTCGGAGGCTTGGGCTGCAACCCCTTCAACCCCGCACTCACGGGTCGTATATTCCTGCTTATCGCCTACCCCGTGCAGATGACCGACTGGACGACAAACGTGCCCGACACACTCTCAGGCTCGACGATACTCCCCACCATCAAGTACCAACCCGAGCTTGTCAGCGAGCTCGACATCATGCAGATGTTTGGCGGTAATATGAATGGCTCGATGGGTGAGATTGGCGCACTGGCGCTTATCCTCGGTGGTTTGTACCTCTTGTGGCGCAGGGTTATATCGTGGCATATCCCCGTTTCTATCCTCGCGACGATGGCTATCTTCGCAGCGATTGTAGGCGCGGGTTATGGTGGCGCGGTAGTGTATGAGCTTCCGCTGTTCCACCTCTTGGCCGGTGGTGCTCTGCTTGGCGCAATCTTCATGGCCACGGACTACTCTACATCGCCCATGACACACAAGGGCATGATAATCTATGGCGTGGGCATCGGTGTTATCACGATGATAATACGTCTTTGGGGCGCCTACCCCGAGGGTATGTCGTTTGCGATATTTATCATGAATGCCGTAACCCCGCTCATTAACAAGTATTGCCGTCCTAAGCGTTTCGGCTGCTAAACTGTGGAGGAAGAGTATGAAGAGTTCACTTAAGAATATGGTATTGGTGCTTCTGCTTATAAGCACCATCACGGCATTCCTCGTAGCCTTAGTCAACGACCTCACGAAGGATGCCATTGCCGAGAGCAATACTAAGGCTAAGAACATGGCTAAGTATGCCGTGCTTGGCACAAACGACACGGAGGCAACAATCCTCCGCGACACGACATGCACGATTGGCGACTTCGCCATCACGGTGAGCACCGTGGTGCGCAACGACGACCAGACGGTCATCGGCTATGCCGTGGAGGCTCCGAGCATCACCAAGAGCGGCTATGCCGACCGCATAACGCTCATGGTAGGCTTCAAGGAGGAGGGCGAGGGCGCTGTAATCAACGCCGTGGAGGTGCTCTCGCAGAAGGAGACCCCGGGTCTTGGCGCCAACATGACAAAGGCGGGCAACAGCCTCGAGCGTAGCATCGTGGCTAAGAACCCCGCGGAGCTCACCTTCGCCGTTACGAAGGAGGGAGGCTCGTTCGATGCCCTCACCGGCTCGACAATATCTTCGCGCGCCTACGCCAATGCCGTGGAGACAGCGTACGCGGGATACCTCTGGGCTACGGGTCGCCTCAACACCGAGGCTCAGGCTGAGAGCATGACGGGAAGCACCATACAGAGCGATAGTAACCTAATGTAAAACAGCAAGAAAGGAGAATAATATGAGTAAGTTACAGATTATTACCAAGGGTATCATCAAGGAGAATCCCACCTTCTCGCTGGTATTGGGCATGTGTCCCACCATCGGTGTCACCTCGTCGGCAATCAACGGCATGGGTATGGGCGTAGCCACGATGGTCGTGCTCATCATGTCGAACATGGTTATCTCGATGATTAAGAACGTCGTGCCCGACAAGGTGCGTATTCCGGCGTTTATCGTCGTCATCGCCTCATTCGTAACGATAATAGAGATGCTTATGCAGGCCTACGTGCCGGCGTTGTACGCCTCGCTTGGCGTGTTCATCCCGCTTATCGTGGTAAACTGCATCATCCTTGGCCGTGCTGAGGCCTTCGCCTCGAAGAATGGCGTGTGGGACTCGGCGCTCGATGGCATGGGCATAGGCTTGGGCTTCACGCTCTCGCTCACCGTGATAGGTGCTGTGCGTGAGGCACTCGGCTCGGGCGCTATCTTCGGCTACACGTTTGCCGACGGTGTCATGCCCCTGCTGTTCATCCTTGCACCCGGAGGCTTCTTGGTGCTCGGCTACCTTATGGTTATGTTTAACAAGATTGCAAAACGATAGTAGGCTATGAATATGATGAATATACTTATTGGAGAGAATATATCGGCTGAGGTGCTCGACGGCTTCGCTACAGGTAGCGTTGCGGTGCAGAGCATCACCCTCGTGGCTATCGTCATCGGTGCCATCTTCGTGAATAATGTCGTGCTGTCGCAGTTCCTCGGCATTTGTCCCTTTCTCGGCGTGTCGTCGAAGGTGGAGACATCGCTCGGCATGGGCATGGCCGTAACCTTCGTCATGGCCCTCTCGTCGGTGGTTACGTGGTGCTTGCAGACATACGTCCTCAATCCCTTCGGCATCGGATATATGCAGACTATCGCCTTCATCCTCGTGATTGCGGCCCTTGTGCAGATGGTCGAGATTGTGCTTAAGAAGGTGTCACCCGCATTGTATCAGGCGTTAGGTATCTTCCTGCCGCTTATTACGACGAACTGCGCCGTGTTGGGTGTTGCCATCATCACGATACAGAAGGACTTCGACCTTCTGACGGGCGTTGTATACTCGGTTGCTACGGCGTTGGGCTTCGCGCTGGCGCTGGTACTGTTTGCCGGCATACGCGAGCGCTTGGAGGTGGAGGATGTGCCTCAGGCGATGCGCGGTGTGCCTATCGCGCTTATCACCGCTGGATTGTTGGCAATGGCATTTATGGGATTTGCTAACGTAGTCCCCCTCCCGTAATTTCTTGCGATAAGGGGTCATTCTCGGCCTCTCAATCATTAGCCCGAATGAGAAATACGTCAGTATGTCCCATCCGGGCTAATTTCATGTCGAGACCAAGCCTAACCCCTTCTGACAAGAAATTAGTTTAGTGTGATTTAAGTCTAACGATTGATGGGTTTCTATGAGTTAATATGAGTTCCTATGGGGAGATGCTGTATATTAGCAATAAACAACTTCATGGGATAGTACACCAAATTTCTTGTCAAAAGCTGCGAGATGTGGTGCTGACATGAGAAAGCCCCGATGATGGGCTGTGGAGCAAATTTTTGATTTTGGTGGAATAGATTTAGTCTATCGTAATAAGAAACCCCACGGGATAGTACCTATGTACAGCCCGTGGGGTTTTGTTTAGGATGGGCTAAAGATGCCCACCAAAATCTAAAAATTTTTAGATGATACCCTGCTCAAG
Organism: Alistipes sp.; assembly: GCA_017451685.1. GTDB lineage: Bacteria > Bacteroidota > Bacteroidia > Bacteroidales > Rikenellaceae > Alistipes. Next base: position 5,407 of record JAFTNV010000013.1, on the reverse strand, counting down.
CATAGCCTGTGCCACCTTCATGAAGCCGGCAACATTAGCACCCTTAACGTAGTTGATAGTACCGTCGGGCTGCTGACCGAACTTAACGCAAGCCTCGTGGATAGACTCCATGATGAAGTGAAGCTTCTCGTCAACCTCCTTGCCAGACCATGAAATGTGCATACAGTTCTGAGTCATCTCAAGACCAGAGGTAGCAACACCACCAGCGTTCACTGCCTTACCAGGAGCGAAGAGGATACCTGCTGACTGGAATGCGTGGATAGCCTCGGGAGTACAACCCATGTTAGAAACCTCAGCGCAGCACCATGTACCGTTAGCCAAGAGCTCCTTAGCATCAGCCTCGTTCAACTCGTTCTGGAAGGCGCAAGGAAGTGCGATGTCACACTTTACAGACCAAGCCTTCTTACCTGCGGTAAACTTAGCAGCCTCGGGGAACTTAGTAGCCATATCCTCAACCTTGTTGCGGTTTGAAGAACGCATAACGAGCATGTAGTCGATCATCTCCTTAGTGATACCTGCGGGAATCTCGCAAACACCGTCGGGACCAGAGATAGCAACAACCTTAGCGCCGAGCTCCGTAGCCTTAGTAGCTGCGCCCCATGCTACGTTACCGAAGCCTGAGATAGCAACAGTCTTACCCTTAAGATCCTTACCAGCCTTTGCCAACATGTGCTCAGTGAAGTACAAAGCACCGAAACCTGTAGCCTCGGGACGGAGGATAGAACCACCCCAAGTCATACCCTTACCTGTCAATACGCCAGTGTGGTACTTGCGAGCAAGCTTCTGGTACATACCATTGAGGAAGCCGATCTCACGACCACCAACGCCTACGTCACCTGCGGGAACGTCAGTGTCAACACCGATGTTGTTCCACAACTCCTGCATGAAGGCCTGGCAGAAACGCATGATCTCACCGTCAGACTTACCTACGGGGTTGAAGTCAGCACCACCCTTGGCACCACCCATAGGAAGAGTAGTCAAGGCGTTCTTGAATGTCTGCTCGAAACCGAGGAACTTCAACATTGAGGGGTTAACTGCAGGGTGGAAACGCAAACCGCCCTTGTAGGGGCCGATAGCCGAGTTGAACTGTACACGGTAGCCGAGGTTAGTCTGAACCTCACCATTGTCGTCTACCCATGTTACGCGGAATGTGAAGATACGATCGGGCTCAACGATACGCTCAACGATCTTTGCCTTCTCGAACTCGGGGTGCTGGTTGTATACCTCCTCGATAGACTCCAATACCTCCTGAACCGCCTGCAAGTACTCGCTCTCACCGGGGTGCTTAGCCTCCAACTGGGCCATCAAAACTTTTACATCCATAGTTTTAGTTAAGTTAAAAGGTTATTATAAAATGATTTACACTATTGTTTCGTCGTTATTGACATCTGTTTGCCATAAATAGTTACACAAAGATAGACAAATTATCCTAATTATGCCCACCTTTCGTCACTTTTTTTCAGCAAAAGAAAAAAGTAAGAGTATTCGGCCATTTGCGACAACCGAATACTCACTACAAATTGTGCTATACGAAGGGAAGACGTACCACCTCGGCCTTCAACAGACGACCGCGAACAACAACGGCAATCTGTGTGCCTGCCTTCGCAAACTCGGGCTTAACGTAACCCATGCCCACACCAATCTTCAAGCAGGGCGACATGGTGCCAGAGGTGACATGGCCGATGACATTACCCTCGAGGTCGGCCAACTCATACTCGTGGCGAGGCACACCGCGGTCGATAAGCTTGAAGCCTACGAGCTTGCGTGTCACACCCTCCTTCTTCTGGCGCTCCATAAGCTCGCGGTCAATGAAGGGCTTGTTGTCAACGAACTTAGTGAGCCAGTTAAGGCCTGCCTCGATGGGCGATGTGGTGTCGTCGATGTCGTTGCCGTAGAGGCAGAAGCCCTTCTCCAGGCGCAACGTGTCGCGAGCACCGAGGCCTATATTCTTAAGGCCGAACTCCTCGCCTACTTTCCACATAGCCTCCCAGATGGTATCGGCATCCTCGTTGTACATATATATCTCGCAGCCACCCGAGCCTGTGTAGCCCGTGGTCGATAGGATAACGTCGCAACCTGCCACCTTGCAAAGCTTGAAGGTGTAGTACTCCATGTCCTCAACCTGCTCGTCGGTCATCTTCTGCACGAGCTTCATAGCCAAGGGGCCCTGGATGGCGAGCTGCGCCGTCTTATCCGAGCCATTCTCGAGCTCTACGCCCGCCTTCAAGCCATACTCCTCACCCTGCTTGCAGATGTGAGCCCAGTCCTTCTCGATGTTGGCAGCGTTGACGCAGAGCATATACTTCTCCTCGTTCAAGCGGTATACCAACACATCATCAACGATACCGCCCTTGCCGTTAGGCATCGTCGTATACTGCACCTTGCCATCGAAGAGGTCGCATACGTTGTTCGTGGTGATGCGCTGCAAGAACTCCGTAGCACGGGGGCCCTTAACCCAAATCTCACCCATGTGGCTAACGTCGAACACGCCACACTTCTCGCGCACGTTGATATGCTCGTCGTTGATACCTGAGAACTCGATAGGCATGTTGTAGCCCGCGAACTCTGCCATCTTTGCACCATTAGCAATGTGGTACTTGGTAAATGCTGTAGTTTTCATTTAGTTGATAGTTTTAAGTTGTTTTCTATATAATATATCTTATTCCTTATTCTCCGTCTTACTCTCAGCTGCCTCCTCGGTCTTGGGGCGGGGTTTGAAGCCTACCCTCGGGCAGTGCGTGAACTCCTTCGTGCGGTCGAAGAGGTAGCGGTAAGTGGTGTGCATCTTATGCTTGCGCGCGCAGATGTAACGCTCGACCATGCGGTTCATCACGGGGTTGAAGTCGCCTATCCATGCGAACTCTATGGTGCGATACTCGTTACGCTCGGTACGCACATAGCCGTCGAGCATCGCCTTCATGAAGCCCGACTCCACACCCTTGCCCTGGAACTCGGGCGTGATGCCGAAGATGATGGCAAACACACGGTCGCACTTCTTCCTCACCTTCAAGTCCCACATCATGCGTAGCTTGTTGACGATGCCGAACTTACCGTTGTACTTGCCTATGAGTCGGTTAAGGTCGGGTACCATGATGAAGAAGCCGATGGGCTCGTCGTTGAAGTAGGCAAACCATATAAGGTTGCGGTCGACGATGGGGCGCATCGTGTCGGCCATCTTGCGCGCCTCCTCAACCTCCATGGGCTGCACACCCGTGAATAGCGCCCACGCCTTGTTGTATATCACGCGGAACTTCTCCACAGCCGTGTAGAGATCCTCGTTGCCAATGGGCGCAAAGCGGTAGCCCGGGGTAGACATCAGGCGCTTGACGCGCTCGTATACCACCTCGTTAACATCGTCATCGTACACGTTCCACACGTAGGTATTCTGGTTGAAATAGTTCTGGAAGCCGTAGTTCTCGAATAGAGGCTTGTAGTAGGGCGGGTGATACGGGTTCTCGAAGAGGGGCTGATACTCATAACCCTCGACAAGCAATCCCCACCACGCATCGCGTGAGCCGAAGTTCACGGGGCCATCCATCGCCTCCATACCGCGCTCCTTGAGCCACTCGCGCGAGGCATCAAAGAGAGTGTTGGCCAACTCCTGGTCGTCGATAGCCTCGAAGAAGCCACAGCCTCCCGTGGGCTGCTCGTAGCCATAGGCGTGGGTCTTGTCGTAGAACGCCGCAATGCGACCTACGCACTCACCCGCTGCGTTGTGTGCCACCCAACGTATGGCCTCACCATCCTGGAATAGCTTATTCTTCGCCGGGTCGAACACTGCCTTTATCGAGCTATCAAACGGACATACCCAGTTGGGGTAATCCTTGTATATCTTCTTGGGCAAATCAAGGAACTCTCTCTCCAATCTCTTATCACCCAATTTCACTTCGTGAAGTGTGTACTTTGCCTTTGCCATATAAGATTTCTGTTTAAGTCATAGTTATAGACATACAAAGATATACATTTTTTGACAAATGCAAAAATAATTATCAATCATATTTCACGCATTTTTTCATTTCCGCAGAATAGCCCTCCGAAGGGCTTCTGCGCCAGATATAAGATATTTTTATCCTACTATAGTTATTTTTTTACTATTTTTTTATTGCAGAATGAAATTTCTGCATTACATTTGTAGCGACAAACAGAAGAATTTACAAATATTTATAACCATAAAAACTTCGAGATTATGAGAAAGAGTATGAAGCGTGTGGCCATCGCATTTTGTGCCTGTGTAGTATGTGCCACGAGTGCCCTTGCAGCAACATGTTGCATCGCGGATGACGACCGCCCGATAAAGTATGACGAGCTTCCTGCGGAGGCTAAGAGTTTTGTTGCTAAGCACTTTGCCAAGGAGGAGGTGTCGCACGTGACCCTCGACAACGACCTCATCGGCAAGGAGTACACCCTGGTGTTCCTCTCAGGCACGAAGGTGGAGTTCGACGGTGATGGCACATGGAAGGAGGTAGACTGCCGCTATAGCAACGTGCCCGAGGCTATCGTTCCTGCGGCCATAGCGACGTATGTCAAGGAGCACTACCCCAACAATAAGATTACGGAGCTTAAGCGCGAGCACGGCAACTGGGAGGCAAAGATTACCGGTGGTTTGGAGCTCACGTTCAACAGCAGCTACAAATTGATTGACATAGACGATTAACATTGGCGCATTACAACGCCTATAACCTTAAAAAAGTGATGGTTATGAGAAAGATTATGTTTGCAGTAATAGCTGTTGCAGCTACGCTTCTTGCCGTGGGCTGCGACGATGACCGCGCGCCACAGTCTACGCGCAACGCCTTCAACGAGCAGTACCCCACGGCTGTGGATGTGGACTGGGATAGGAAGCATGGCTACTCTGTTGCCGAGTTCCGCCTGTCGGGCGAGTGGGGCGAGCACGAGGCGTGGTATGACAAGCATGGCAACTGGGTGATGACTTCGATAGACATGCGTTTTAGCGACCTCCCCGGGGCTGTGCAGACAGCCTTCCACACAGCCTACGGCACGGAGACACCCGTAGCGGATGTCGAGCGACTGGAGCGTAAGAACGCCGCAACGATATACCTTATCGAGGCGGAGATTGTCTTCGACGGCTACCTCACGGAGGTATGGCTTGACTACACCGAGGATGGCACGCTGCTACGCACGAATGTCGACGTAGAGGACTACGACAACGTATACTACTACTTGCCGTTCTAACTTATTAATTTTTTCAGAGAGTAGCACACCCAATTTCTTGTCAGAAGGGGTCTAATTTGGTGCCGACACGAGAAAGGGGCTGACTAAAAAGTTGCTTAGCCAGCCCTTGATACCTAAGAGAGTGAATAAAAAGATGTAGTTTTAGGCTTAAGTTCCTTTTCACCGCTCACGCTCGGCATAGTCTGCAAGCAGCCTCTGCTCTCACTTAATCGCG